>NZ_LT629763.1:3015000-3122500 GCF_900105255.1 Halopseudomonas sabulinigri
GGCCATCGCTCAACGGATAAAAGGTACTCCGGGGATAACAGGCTGATACCGCCCAAGAGTTCATATCGACGGCGGTGTTTGGCACCTCGATGTCGGCTCATCACATCCTGGGGCTGAAGCCGGTCCCAAGGGTATGGCTGTTCGCCATTTAAAGTGGTACGCGAGCTGGGTTTAGAACGTCGTGAGACAGTTCGGTCCCTATCTGCCGTGGACGTTTGAGATTTGAGAGGGGCTGTCCTTAGTACGAGAGGACCGGGATGGACGAACCCCTGGTGTTCCGGTTGTATCGCCAGATGCATTGCCGGGTAGCTACGTTCGGAAAAGATAACCGCTGAAAGCATCTAAGCGGGAAACTTGCCTCAAGATGAGATCTCACTGGGAGCTTGACTCCCCTAAAGGGCCGTCGAAGACTACGACGTTGATAGGTTGGGTGTGTAAGCGCTGTGAGGCGTTGAGCTAACCAATACTAATTGCCCGTGTGGCTTGACCATATAACACCCAAGCAATCTGGTGTTATCAGGCACACAGAATGACAATTCTAGAACTTGTCGAGATTACGACTTACCGTTCTTCTATCACCTATTCAAGCTTTTAAGCTGTTCGGCTCGCCGGGCAGTAACGAATTGCTTGACGACAATAGAGCATTGGAACCACCTGATCCCATCCCGAACTCAGAAGTGAAACGATGCATCGCCGATGGTAGTGTGGGGTCTCCCCATGTGAGAGTAGGTCATCGTCAAGCGCTTATACCAAAACCCCCGATCTGGAAACAGATCGGGGGTTTTACTTTGCGTGGAAGAAAAGCCGCGCCTGGCCTTAAAGCTCAAGGGCCTTCTGCGCGGCGAGGCCGCCACTGCCTTGATGCTGGTCGCTTGCTGAGTGCGGGTTCAAGCGGACGGCAGCCAGAGTTGCTCGCTAGTCTTATTATTTAGTGCTTTATGTAATAAGCAAATCCATATAAAGGCTTGATTGTTCTAGCCTTGGGCTTTCTGTAGGCTTTACCCCTATTCGTAATCATTGCCTGTTTGTTTGATAGGCGTAGGAGGATGGTATGGTTTCTGGTTTTTCGGTAGCGGGGCGCTTGAAAGGGCTGGTCGGTATGCTGGCTATGAGTGTCGGCATGGTTGCCCCGGTTCAGGCGGTAGATCAGGAAATACTCAACTCCTCCTATGACATCGCGCGTGAACTCTTCTCGGCCTATAACGCAGAGTTCAGCGAATACTGGCAGCAGGAGACCGGCAAGAGCATCGAGATCAAACAGTCACACGGTGGCTCCTCCCGGCAGGCGCAAGCGATTCTGCAGGGCTTGCGCGCAGACGTAGTCACTTACAACCAGGTGACCGATGTCGACATCCTGCAGCAGCGCGGAAAATTGATTCCTGTTGATTGGCGGGAGCGTTTGCCTAACGCCAGTTCGCCCTATTACTCCACCATGGCCTTTCTGGTGCGCAAGGGTAACCCAAAGCATATTCAGAATTGGGATGACCTGGCTCGTGAAGACGTCAGCTCGGTGATGCCCAATCCGAAAACTTCGGGTAATGGCCGTTATAGCTATTTGGCGGCCCTGGGGTATGCGCAAAAAGCCTATCCGGGTGACGAGGCCAAGTCCGACGCTTATTTGAAATCGTTCCTGGGTAATGTTGCCGTATTTGACACCGGCGGGCGCGGGGCAACCACGACTTTTATCGAGCGTGGTATTGGCGACGTTTTGCTCACCTTTGAGTCTGAGGTCAATAACATCGTGGCGCAGAATCCGGACGCCGGTTTCGAGGTAGTTGTGCCAAAAGTCAGCTTTCTGGCTGAGTTTCCGGTTACCTGGATTGATCGCAACGTCGAGCGTAACGGCACGGAAGCGGTTTCCAAGGCCTACCTTGAACACTTGTACAGCGAGCCTGCTCAGCGCTTGATTGCCGGGTTCTATTATCGTGTGCACAACGAGACAGTAAAAAAGGAGTTCGCGGACAAGTTCCCCGAGCTTGAGCTGTTGCCGATCGAGGAGATTGCAGGCAGCTGGGAGAATGCGATGCAGGTCCACTTCGCCAGTGGTGGTAAACTGGACCAACTTCAACGCAGGTAATCGAATCACTTCATGAGAGCTTCCTTGGCCAGTCCGGCACTGGCGAGAAACAACAAGCCCGGCAAGCGCGTTTTGCCGGGCTTTGCTTTGAGTCTTGGTGTCTCACTGCTCTTTATTGGGCTGGTGCTGCTGCTGCCATTGACCGGCCTGGTCATGCAGGCCGCCGATATGAGCTGGGTGCAATACTGGGCAGTAATCAGTGACGAGCGTGTGGTTGCATCCTATCGCGTGACGCTTTGGGCCGCTGCCATCGCTTCGGTGTTCAACGGGGTGGTCGGGCTGCTGTTGGCCTGGGTGTTGGTGCGCTATGAGTTTTGGGGCAAACGGATTGTCGATGCGCTGATGGATCTACCGTTTGCGCTGCCCACAGCGGTGGCCGGCATCACCCTCGCGGCGTTGTTCTCCGAAGGCGGTTGGTATGGTCAGCTGCTGGCTGCTGTCGGGATCAAGGTTGCCTTTACCCCTCTGGGTATTATTGTTGCTATGTCGTTTACCAGTTTACCCTTTGTGGTCAGGACGGTTCAGCCGGTGCTCGAAGACCTTGCGCCGGAAGACGAAGAGGCGGCAGTCAGTATGGGCGCGAGTGACTGGACGGTGTTTCGTCGCGTGTTGTTCCCCGCCTTGTGGCCAGCTCTTTTGACCGGAGTAGCGCTCTCGTTTACCCGTAGTCTCGGCGAGTTTGGCGCAGTCATCTTTATCGCCGGTAATATGCCTTATGTCAGTGAGATCACCAGTCTGATGATTTTCGTGCGGCTGCAGGAGTATGACTATGCGGCGGCCAGCGCGATTGCTTCGGTGGTACTGATCGCGTCGTTGGTGCTGCTGCTGGCGATCAACTTGTGGCAGGCGCGTTATCTGCGTCGCCTGCACGGACGCTAAGGCATGAGCAAATCCAAGTCTACGTTACGCATTGGTGACCAGCCCTGGGTCAAATGGAGCCTCATTGGTTCGGCATTGGCGCTTGTACTGTTGCTGCTGGTAGTGCCTCTTATATTGATTTTTGCCCAGGCCTTCTCGGCCGGCACTGAGAGTTTGTGGGTCAACTTGACCGACACCTATACCCTGTCTGCAATAGGCCTGACGCTTCTGGTCGCCGCCATCACGGTGCCGATCAATTTGGTGTTTGGGGTGTTTCTCGCTTGGCTGGTGACGCGTTTCGAGTTCCCGGGCCGCAAGTTGCTGATTACTCTGATCGACATTCCCTTTGCCGTTTCTCCTGTGGTCGCAGGCCTACTGTACCTGCTGCTGTATGGCAGCAATGGTTGGCTGGGAAGTTGGTTGATGGACCAGGATATCCAGTTGATGTTCGCCTGGCCGGGTATTGTCATGGTGACGGTATTTGTTACTTGCCCCTTTGTTGCGCGTGAGCTTATTCCATTGATGCAGCAGCAGGGGCGGGAAGAAGAGGAGGCTGCAGTAGTGCTCGGCGCCTCTGGCTGGCAGTTGTTTCGTAAGGTCACCTTGCCAAATATTCAGTGGGCGCTGCTGTATGGCGTGGTCTTGACCAATGCGCGAGCGGTCGGCGAGTTTGGCGCGGTGTCGGTAGTGTCCGGCAACATCCGTGGCGAAACCAATACCCTGCCGCTGCATGTTGAGCTGTTGTATCAGGATTACAACGTTGCCGGCGCATTTACCAGCGCCTCGCTCCTGGCTGGTATTGCACTGCTGACCCTGCTGGTGAAGAGCTTTGTGGAGTGGCGTCAGGCGCGCCAACGTGCCCCCGAATCAGACCAGGCGGACAGTCTTTGATGAGTATCAGATTAGAGGGTATCAACAAGTATTTTGGTCAGTTTCAGGCCTTGAAGGATATCTCGCTGGATATCCCCGATGGCCAGTTGACTGGTCTGCTGGGGCCGTCGGGCTCTGGCAAGACCACGCTGCTGCGAATTATTGCCGGTCTGGAGACCGCTGAGCAGGGGCGTATTCTGTTTCATGATCAGGACGTGACGGCGCTGCATGTGCGCGAGCGTCGAGTCGGTTTCGTGTTTCAGCACTATGCGTTGTTCCGGCATATGACCGTGGCGCAGAACATTGCCTTTGGCCTTGAGGTGTTGCCCCGTGCCGAGCGGCCCGCTGCGGCGCAGATTCGCCGGCAGGTGGCTGATCTGCTGGATATGGTTCAGTTGGCGCACCTTGGTAACCGCTACCCCTCGCAACTCTCCGGGGGGCAGAAGCAGCGTATCGCGTTGGCGCGCGCGTTGGCCATGCAGCCACAGATATTACTGCTCGACGAGCCTTTTGGTGCGCTGGATGCCAAAGTGCGCAAAGACCTGCGTCGCTGGTTGCGTGCCCTGCACGACGAGCTGCACTTCACCAGTGTGTTTGTTACCCACGACCAGGAGGAGGCGCTGGAGCTGTCTGACCGGGTGGTAGTGATGAGCGCGGGCAAGATTGAGCAGGTTGACCACCCGCAGGCATTGTACGCCGAGCCGGAAAGCCGCTTTGTGTTCGACTTTCTTGGTCATGTGAACGTACTCGATGGTACGCTGCGGGACCAGCGAGTGGTTCAAGGCGAAGCCTGGGTCACCTTGCCGGGTGACCTGCATTGCGCCGGTGAGGTTCAGCTCTACCTGCGGCCGCACGAGGTGCGTCTGCAGGACTGCCCCGCAGGTCATGCGCATCTGCCGCTGCAGATTGAGTCCATCAGCCTGATCGGCGCTGAGGTTCGCCTTGAGCTTACCCCTTGTGGTTGGCAGGCGCAGGAGCCATGGGAGGTGGGTATCAGCCACGTCGAGTTCAACCGCTGGCAACCGCAACGCGGTGACCGATGCTACGCGGTACCCGACGTCGGGCACCTGTTCGATGTGCAGCGCTCGCACCCCCGCACGCTAAGCTGGGTCGACGGCTAATCGTTCTAGTCAGCAGGACCGGAGGTAGCATGAATCCGTATGAGCGCTTTGTCCTGCCCCGCTTGATTGATGCTGCCTGTGGCATGGGTGATGTCATGCGCCGTCGCGCCGAGCTGATACCGCAGGCGCGTGGCGCGGTGCTCGAAGTGGGCATGGGTACTGGCTTGAACTTGCAGTACTACGATGCGGGGCGGGTTAGCCGAATTGTCGGTGTGGATCCGGCCGCGCAGATGCAGGC
The DNA here is from genome assembly GCF_900105255.1 of Halopseudomonas sabulinigri. Classification (NCBI taxonomy): domain Bacteria; kingdom Pseudomonadati; phylum Pseudomonadota; class Gammaproteobacteria; order Pseudomonadales; family Pseudomonadaceae; genus Halopseudomonas; species Halopseudomonas sabulinigri. The sequence goes on from NZ_LT629763.1 coordinate 3,020,165, forward strand.
TTTGGCACGCAAGCGCGCTGCGCAAATTGCCATTCCGGTCGAGATGATTGCCGTTGGCGCGGACGGTATCGCTTCTGCTGCCGACAGTTACGACACTGTAGTCATGACTTTTACCCTGTGCAGTATCGCCGACCCCTTGCCCGCGCTAGTAGAAATGCGGCGCGTGCTGAAGCCCAAGGGGCAGTTACTGTTCTGTGAGCACGGTTTGTCGAACGAGGCATCGGTGCAGCGTTGGCAACGCCGTCTGACACCGTGGTGGAAGCCAATCGCCGGTGGTTGCCACCTAGATCGTGATATTCCGGGCTTGCTGCAGCAGGCCGGATTTGCCCTGCAGGAGCTGCGCCAAGCTTATATCGCCGGACCGCGGCCTATGACCTATCTCTATCAGGGCGCAGCCCTCAAAGCCTGAAGCCTTCAGCCACGTACTCTGCTAGACACTCGGTAATCGGGCTTTGCGCCTGTGGATTGCGCAGCAGCACTATGCTGGCGGAAGGCATGCTTGGCAGGCCGTGCTCCTCGCCAATAATCTGCATGTCTGCCGGGATGAGGCTTTCCAGTTGCGCGGTAATTGCCAGGCCAGCGCCGACCACGGCCATGATTGCGGACAGGCTGGGGCTGGTGTAAGCCACACGGTAGTCGCGCTCCATGGTATCCAGTGCATTGCAAGCCCACTCTCGGCAGAAACAGTCGTTGTTAAACATGGCCAGTGGCAAGCTGCTTTGCTCCTGTAGGGCAAAGCCGGCGGCCTGCGCCCAAACCATTTTCTCCTGGCGTAGTAGCTGGCCGATTTCCGTTCCCGGCTTGCGAGTGACTATGGTCAGGTCCAGATCCTTGCGCTGCAGCAACTGATAGGAGGGCTCGCAGTGCAGTTCGACCTGAACCATCGGGTAGCTCTGGGCAAAGCGAGCAAGAATGCTGGGCAAAAAGCGCATGACGTAGTCATCCGGTGTGCCAATGCTTACCGAGCCGACCATGTGTGGCTCGCGCAAGGTGCTGATGATCTCGCCTTGTAGCTTGAGAATGCGTCTGGCATAGCTGAGCAGTAACTGACCTTCTGCCGTGAGCTCCAGCTGCCGGCCGGCGCGTTGGAACAGATTGCGCTTTACCACGTCCATCTCGAGCCGTTTCATTTGCATGCTCACTGCCGATTGAGTGCGGTTGAGCACCTCGGCGGCTCGCGTGAAGCCGCCCTGATCGGCTATGGCGACAAAGGTGCGCAGCAGTTCGCTATCGATGGTGGGGTATTCGGCCATAAATCAATCTCGCAGATGTATCGCATAAAAAACATTCGTTGGATTGATGTTACTCCGGCGCGCAGACTTTCTCCATTGTCAGGAGGAAGAAGATATGAAAGCGTTAGTGTACCGCGGGGCACTGAGGCGGTTGGTTTGGTGGCAGGCGCTGGTGAAAATGACCTTGCGCGGCTGGCTGTTATTGCGCCGCTGGCAAAGGGTCAGCTACGAGCGTCGTTTGCTGGCCAGTTTGCCACAGCACCAGTTGAATGATATCGGCGTGTCGCGCGCTGAGGCCTTGAATGAAGCGGCGCGCCCCTTCTGGGACCTCCCCGACTGAGGATAGCGGCAGAGCTCCGGCAACGGTATGATGTGCGGTTTCTCCATCTGGGTGCTGCTGACTCATGTTGCATGCGATTCTTGCGCTGCTGGCCGACGGCCAATTTCATTCGGGCGAAAAGCTCGGCGAGCAGCTTGGCGTCAGTCGCGCGGCAATCTGGAAGTCGCTTCAGCGGCTTGAGCAGCAGGGCTTCCCCCTGCATCGGGTGCGCGGCAAGGGTTACCGCATTCCGCCGGGGGCCGTGCTGCTGGATTGTGATCTAGTCCAAGCGGCGCTGCCTGCGCCATTGCAGCTGCGTTGGCAATGGCATCTTTACCAGCAGGTCGACTCCACCAATGCGCAGGCCCAGCGGCTGATAGCCGAGTCCGGTGTGCGCCCCTTGGTGGTGATCGCCGAGCAGCAGACCGCTGGTCGTGGCCGCCGTGGCCGACAGTGGAGCAGCCCCTTTGGTCAAAACCTTTATATGTCTTTTGTCGAGCCTGTGAGTGGTGGCGCGCAGGGGTTGGAAGGGCTGAGCCTGGTGGTGGGGCTTACCCTGGTACAGACGCTGGACGCCTGTGGTTACCAAGGATGCCAACTGAAGTGGCCGAACGACATTTTACTCAATGGCGCTAAATTGGCCGGTGTGCTGCTGGAGATCAGTGGCGATCTTACCGCAGATGCAGTGGTGGTTATTGGTGTTGGCGTCAATGTGCTCATGGAGCAGGATGGCACTATAGATCAGGGCTGGACGTCGCTACGCCGTAGTGGCCAGAAGGCGCTGTTGGATCGTAACCAGCTGATTGCCGCCTTTGCGCAGCGGCTTGCGCAGGCGCTGGCGTTGTTTGCTCGGGATGGGTTTGCCGCATTTCAGGCGCAATGGCAGGCTTGCGATGCCTGGTTGGGTGCCGAGGTTCAGGTGATATCCGGTGCGAATATTCTGGTGGGGTCTAATCTGGGCGTGGATACCACTGGTGCATTGCGTCTGTTGACCGCAGAGGGAGAGCGGCAGGTCAGTGGTGGCGAGGTCAGTTTGAGGTTAAGCCATGCTTCTTGAGCTCGATTGCGGTAATACGCTGATCAAGTGGCGCTTGCTCGATCGCGAAGGCCGTGTGCGTGACCGCGACATGGCCCCGGACCTGGTCGAGCTGCAGTGTCTATTGGGGGGGCAGGAGCGTGAAATTCACGGTTGCCGGCTGGTCAGTGTGCGCTCGGCTGATGAAACCCAGGTCGTAATGGATCAGTTGACCAGTTGGCTCAAGCTGCACCCGGTGCTGGCAAAGAGTCGTGCGGAACTGGCCGGTGTGCGGAACGGCTACGCCGATCACGGCAAGCTGGGTATGGATCGCTGGCTGGCCTTGGTCGCCGGCTACAACCATTGCCACCGTGCCTGCGTGGTCATTGACCTGGGCACCGCGGTGACTGTCGATTTTGTTGATGCGGCGGGCCAGCATCTGGGTGGCTATATCGCGCCGGGCAGCAAGCTACTGCGCGGCAGCCTGCAACGGCACACGCGATTGATCCGCTACGAGCAATCACTGCGCGGTGATCTGCTGCAGCCTATCCCGGGAAGTACGACGGCAGAGGCCGTCGAATTTGGCTGCGATTTGATGCTCGTGGGGTTTGTGCGCGAGCAACTACGCGTGGCGCGGCAGGTTCTTGGGGATGAAATGGTAGTCATCCTGACTGGGGGGGATGCCGAAACTATGGCGGAGGCGCTTCCCGAAACCTGTCATACCCTGAGCGATCTGGTGTTCGACGGGCTCGCGCTCGCCTGCCCTATGGAGATTGACTGATGCGCTCGCTATTCCTGTTTCTGTTGCTGCTGAACGTGTTGTATGCGCTCTGGCAATGGCAAATCGGCGGCTGGCGCTTTGCTGACGATGTGCCGGCGCAGAACGCCGCGACCACTGTCGCAGCGGCTGCTGACGATGGGCTGGACTCGCGTCCGGCTACGCCGCCCCCTCAATCGCAGCCCGTGGCGGTCGAGCAGGGTGAGGCGCCCCCGGCGCTGTGCGTTATGTTGGGTACCTTCAGTGCGCGTGCCGAAGTTGACCAGTTGCAGCAGCGCTTGCTTGCAGTGGATGTGCCGGCGGAGCTGATCACCCGGGAGGTGGTCACGACCACAGACTACTGGCTGGTGATGGCGGTCAGTGGGGGCAGCCAGGGCGCGCTGGCTCGCCTGTCGCTGCTGCAGGAGCGCGGCATCGACAGCTTTGTGATTACCCGCGGACGGCTGGCGGGCAATCTGTCACTGGGCGTGTTCAGTCAGCAGGAGTACGCCGCGGCGCGTCAGGCTCAGCTCGAGGCGGAAGGCTATGAGGTGCGTATCGAGGCGGTAGAGAAAAGCCGCGATCAGTATCTGTTGCAGGTGCCGCCGCAAGCGCGCCGGCTGCTCGATCAGGCGATGCTGGCACGTTTGCGTAAAGACTTTCCGGCCATGCAGCGTCAGTATCAGGCCTGTGACGGCGTTGCTAAAGCGCGCAACATCCCCTAGAATGGCGCCCGCTTCAAGGCATCGCTTTGCCGAGAAGTGCTTTTGTTGGTTTTAAACAGCTTTCAAGTAAGTGTTTTTGCTAATAAAAGTGTTGACAGAGTGGTGCCAAGTGATGAAAATGGCGCCTCTTTTACGGAGGGGTTCCCGAGCGGTCAAAGGGATCAGACTGTAAATCTGACGGCTTAGCCTTCGAAGGTTCGAATCCTTCCCCCTCCACCAGATTTCGCGTTAGCCAGGCACTTGGCGGGTATAGTTCAACGGTAGAACCTCAGCCTTCCAAGCTGATGGTGCGGGTTCGATTCCCGCTACCCGCTCCAGCTCTGGCAATGCAATGATGTGTAAGCTCATGTAGCTCAGTTGGTAGAGCACACCCTTGGTAAGGGTGAGGTCAGCGGTTCAAATCCGCTCATGAGCTCCAGTATCAAGGCAGATATGCGAATATCTGCCTTTTATTTAATGGTCGCGTGACACGCGCATTGCTCTCACGAATAGGGGATCTCTCGATGGCTAAAGAGAAGTTCGAACGTAGCAAACCGCACCTGAACGTAGGCACCATTGGTCACGTTGACCATGGTAAAACTACTCTGACAGCTGCATTGACCCGTGTTTGCGCCGAAGTATACGGTGGCTCCGCTCGCGCTTTCGACCAGATCGATAACGCGCCGGAAGAGAAGGCACGTGGCATCACCATCAACACCTCGCACGTAGAGTACGATTCTCCGACTCGTCACTACGCGCACGTTGACTGCCCTGGTCACGCTGACTATGTGAAGAACATGATCACCGGTGCTGCGCAGATGGATGGTGCAATCCTGGTTTGTTCCGCTGCTGACGGCCCGATGCCGCAGACTCGCGAGCACATCCTGCTGTCTCGTCAGGTTGGCGTTCCTTACATCGTCGTGTTCCTGAACAAGGCTGACATGGTCGATGACGAAGAGCTGCTGGAGCTGGTCGAGATGGAAGTGCGCGATCTGCTGAGCGCATACGATTTTCCTGGCGACGACACGCCTATCGTTATCGGTTCTGCACTGATGGCGCTGGAAGGCAAAGACGACAACGAAATCGGCACCACTGCGGTCAAGAAGCTGGTTGAGACTCTGGATTCCTATATTCCTGAGCCTGAGCGTGCGATTGACAAGCCGTTCCTGATGCCGATCGAAGACGTATTCTCCATCTCTGGTCGCGGTACTGTTGTGACTGGTCGTGTAGAGCGCGGCATCGTCAAGGTGGGTGAGGAAGTTGAGATCGTTGGTATCAAGGCCACTGTCAAGACTACCTGTACTGGCGTTGAAATGTTCCGCAAGCTGCTGGACGAAGGTCGTGCCGGTGAGAACGTTGGTGTTCTGCTGCGTGGTACCAAGCGTGAAGACGTAGAGCGTGGTCAGGTTCTGGCCAAGCCGGGTACTATCAATCCGCACACCAAGTTTGAAGCTGAAGTGTACGTGCTGGGCAAGGATGAAGGCGGTCGTCACACTCCGTTCTTCAAAGGCTATCGTCCTCAGTTCTACTTCCGTACCACTGACGTTACCGGTTCCTGCGAACTGCCGGAAGGTATCGAAATGGTAATGCCTGGCGATAACGTCAAGCTGGACGTCACTCTGATCGCGCCGATCGCGATGGAAGACGGTCTGCGCTTTGCGATTCGTGAAGGCGGCCGCACCGTTGGTGCCGGCGTTGTTGCCAAGATCATCGAATAACTTCGCATTGATCTTGAACTGTCGAGCCGGTATCATTGCCGGCTCGACTGCGATTACAGGCCAGTAGCTCAATTGGCAGAGCGGCGGTCTCCAAAACCGCAGGTTGGGGGTTCGATTCCCTCCTGGCCTGCCAGATTTATATCTGGCTTCCAAAACAGGATTTAATGATTCATGAGCACTAAGGCAGAGCTTAACGATAACCGCTTCGACGTAGTTAAGTGGGTTGTTGTGGCTTTACTGGTTTCCGTCGGTGTATTCGGGGACTCCTACTTTTCTGCCGAGCCTGTTTTGTACCGCGCCGTTGCATTGGTTGTGCTGGGTCTTGTGGCGGGCTTTGTTGCCCTGCAGACCAGTAAAGGCAAGGCATTTTGGGCGTTGTTGAAAGAAGCGCGTATCGAAATACGCAAAGTAGTATGGCCGACCCGGCCCGAAACCATTCAGACGACCATGATTGTGGTTGCGGTGGTTTTGGTTATGGCCCTGATTTTGTGGGGGCTGGATACGTTTCTGGGTTGGATTATTTCTCAGTTCATTGGTTAAGGGTGCTCCGTGTCTAAGCGATGGTACGTAGTGCATGCCTATTCGGGCTTCGAAAAGCATGTTATGCGCTCTCTGCATGAGCGCGTCAAGCTGGCCGGAATGGAAGACCAATTCGGCGAGATCCTGGTTCCCACCGAAGAAGTGGTGGAAATGCGCAACGGCCAGAAGCGCAAGAGTGAGCGTAAGTTTTTCCCCGGCTATGTTCTTGTTCAAATGGAAATGAACGAAGGTACCTGGCACTTGGTGAAAGACACTACTCGTGTGCTCGGGTTTATTGGTGGTACTGCCGATAAGCCAGCGCCTATCACCGACAAAGAGGCCGAGGCCATTCTTCGTCGCGTGGCTGATGGTACCGACAAGCCCAAGCCCAAGACGCTGTTTGAGCCGGGCGAGGTTGTTCGCGTTACCGATGGCCCGTTTGCAGACTTCAACGGTGTAGTTGAAGAGGTTAACTACGAGAAGAGCCGGGTTCAGGTGGCTGTTCTCATTTTTGGACGCCCCACTCCTGTGGAGCTCGAGTTCGGTCAGGTCGAAAAGGGCTGAATTCAATCAATCCCCTGAACCCTGCAATGCCTTGGCGCAATGCGGGGTTTTGTTGTCAGTTGGGGAATGTTTCTAAAACGGGAAGCCGCAAGGCGCTATCACCCTTCGGAGAAAGACAATGGCAAAGAAGATTCAGGCTTATATCAAGCTGCAAGTCAAGGCCGGTCAGGCTAACCCAAGTCCGCCGGTAGGTCCGGCCCTGGGTCAGCACGGTGTGAATATCATGGAATTCTGCAAGGCGTTCAACGCCAAGACCCAGGGCGCTGAGCCCGGTCTGCCGACTCCTGTGATTATCACTGTATACAGCGACCGCAGCTTTACTTTTGAAACCAAGAGCACACCCGCTGCCGTACTGCTGAAGAAGGCCGCTGGTCTGAAGAGTGGCTCGCCGCGTCCCAATAGCCAGAAAGTGGGTACTGTTACCCGCGCTCAGCTCGAAGAGATCGTTAATGCCAAGCAGGCTGATCTGACCGCTGCTGATATGGAAGCTGCACTGCGCACCATCGCTGGTTCTGCGCGCAGCATGGGCCTTAACGTGGAGGGTGTGTAAATGGCTAAGCTGACCAAGCGTCAAAAGGCAATCAACGAGAAGGTCCAGGCCAACAAGGCTTATGGCTTCGAAGATGCTGCTGCTGTGCTGGCTGAAGTGTCCAACGTGAAGTTTGTTGAGTCCTTCGACGTTGCGGTGAACCTGGGTGTTGATCCGCGTAAGTCTGACCAGGTTGTGCGTGGCGCGACTTTGCTGCCGCACGGTACTGGCAAAACTGTCCGCGTTGCTGTGTTTACTCAGGGCGCCAACGCTGAAGCTGCTCTGGCTGCCGGCGCTGATAAAGTGGGTATGGACGATCTGGCTGCCGAAATGAAAGCCGGCGATCTGAACTACGACGTTGTTATCGCATCACCCGATGCCATGCGCGTGGTGGGTCAGTTGGGTCAGGTTCTGGGTCCTCGCGGCCTGATGCCGAACCCCAAGGTTGGTACCGTTTCTGCTGACGTGGGTACTGCCGTCAAGAACGCCAAAGCCGGCCAGGTTCGCTACCGTACTGACAAGAACGGCATCATCCATTGCTCTGTGGGCAAGGTTGGTTTTGATGCGGTCAAGCTGAAAGAAAACGTTGAAGCGTTGCTGGCTGACCTGAAAAAGGCCAAGCCATCCACTTCCAAGGGCGTTTACCTGAAGCGTGTCACCCTGAGCACCACTATGGGTCCGGGCGTGCAGATCGATCAGGCTTCCCTGAACGTGTGATCTATCGGCGCAGCACTTTGGTGTTGCGCCAACTTATTGGGGTCCCTGCGTGCGGGGGCTGTCCAAGACCGTAGGCGGCGCAAGCCTTAAACAAGCAAGCCTACGCAGATGGTGCTCCCGATTCAGTGCAGGCTGGATCAGACACCAAAACACACTGTCCGTTAGGGCAGTTAATGGTAAATCCAGGAGTAAAACCCGTGGCAATTAAGCTCGAAGACAAAAAGGCCATCGTCGCTGAAGTCAACGAAGCTGCCAAAGGTGCGCTGTCTGCTGTTGTGGCTGATGCCCGCGGCGTAAGCGTTGCTGCTATGACTGGTCTCCGCAAAGAAGCTCGCGAAGCTGGCGTTTACGTACGCGTTGTACGTAACACTCTGCTGCGTCGGGCCATTGAAGGCACTGATTACACTTGCCTGAATGAAACCTTTGTCGGTCCTACCCTGATCGCATTCTCCAACGAACATCCGGGCGCTGCTGCTCGTCTGTTCAAAGAGTTCGCCAAGGGCCAGGACAAGTTCGAGATCAAGGCAGCTGCGTTTGAAGGCAACTTCCTTGCAGCAAGTGAAATCGACAAGCTGGCATCTTTGCCGACCTACGACGAGGCCATCAGCCAGCTGATGAGCGTTATCCAGGGCGCAACCAGCAAGTTCGTTCGTACTTTGGCCGCTGTCCGCGATCAGAAGGAAGCCGAAGCTGCCTGATAGGCGCCTCGCTTGCTTTTAACGCTTTTAATGTTTTGACGGCCTCAGCCGTCCCCCAATACAGGAATTTAGAGTCATGGCTCTGACCAACGAAGATATCATCAACGCCGTATCCGAAATGTCCGTTATGCAGGTTGTAGAACTGATCTCCGCTATGGAAGAGAAGTTCGGTGTATCTGCTGCTGCTGCTGTTGCTGCTGGCCCGGCTGCTGGCCCGGCTGCTGCTGAAGAGCAGACCGAGTTCGACATCGTTCTGACTGAAACTGGCGACAAGAAAGTTAACGTCATCAAGGCTGTTCGCGAACTGACAGGCCTGGGCCTGAAAGAAGCCAAAGCTCTGGTTGACGGCGCTCCTGGCACCATCAAGGAAGGCGCTTCCAAGGAAGAGGCCGAAGCTGCCAAGAAGACTCTGGAAGAAGCTGGCGCCAAGGTCGAGCTCAAGTAAGCTCGCCCGACCTTGCGTCGACAATCTGATTTCAACGGTCAGATTGATGGCTGGTGGCCTGTGTGCCACCGGCCTTTTTCCGTTGTATCCCGCCGTGTCGGCGGGCGACGGTAGCACTCAAGCGAGTGGGCAAGACTTAGGGCTTGCACGCATTTTCAGGTTTTCCCGCGCAGCGGGGAAGCCAATCAAGCAGGTGACCAAGCTGGGGAACGCTGATGGCTTACTCATATACTGAGAAAAAACGTATCCGCAAGGACTTTGGCAAACTGCCGCATGTGATGGATGTGCCCTATCTGCTGGCTATTCAGCTGGATTCCTATCGGGAATTCCTGCAAGCCCAGTCAGAGAAAGGGCAGGTTCGTGATATCGGTCTGCACGCGGCCTTCAAATCTGTTTTCCCCATTATCAGCTATTCGGGTAATGCGGCTCTGGAATATGTCGGTTACCGCCTTGGCGATCCGGCGTTCGACGTCAAGGAATGTGTTCTGCGCGGGGTGACCTATGCGGTGCCGCTGCGCGTAAAAGTGCGCCTGATCATCTTTGATCGTGAGTCGTCCAACAAGGCGATCAAGGACATCAAGGAGCAGGAAGTCTACATGGGGGAAATCCCCCTGATGACCGAGAACGGTACCTTCGTAATCAACGGTACCGAGCGCGTCATCGTGTCCCAGTTGCATCGTAGCCCTGGTGTGTTCTTTGACCACGATCGTGGCAAGACCCACAGCTCCGGCAAGCTGCTGTACTCGGCCCGCGTGATTCCTTACCGCGGCTCCTGGCTGGACTTCGAGTTCGATCCCAAGGATTGCGTATTCGTCCGTATCGACCGTCGTCGCAAGCTGCCGGCGAGTGTGCTGCTGCGTGCGCTGGGCTACCAGACCGAAGAAATTCTCGATATTTTCTACGATACCAACGTGTTCGAAGTGCAGGGCGAGAGCCTTATGCTCGAACTGGTGCCGCAGCGCCTGCGTGGTGAGATCGCCACCTTTGACATCAAGGATGGCAAGGGCAAGGTTATCGTCGAGAAGGGTCGCCGTGTAACCGCACGTCATATCAGCCAGCTTGAAAAAGCCGGCATTACCAGCCTCGAAGTGCCGTTCGATTACATCATTGGCCGCACCATTGCCAAGCCGATCGTGCATCCGGCCACTGGCGAGATTCTGGTTGAGTGCAACACTGAAGTGACTGCCGACCTGGTAGCGAAGCTGGCCAAAGCGCAGATCGCTCGCCTGGAAACGCTGTACACCAACGACATCGACTGTGGTCCGTTCGTGTCCGATACCCTGCGTATCGACAACACTACTACCCAGCTCGAGGCCTTGGTTGAAATCTACCGCATGATGCGTCCTGGCGAGCCGCCAACCAAGGACGCAGCAGAAACCCTGTTCGCCAACCTGTTCTTCAGCAGTGACCGCTATGATCTGTCAGCCGTGGGTCGCATGAAGTTCAACCGTCGCATCGGTCGTGAAGAGATCGAAGGCGCGGGTGTGTTGAGCAAGGAAGACATCATCGAGGTGCTCAAGACCCTGGTTGATATCCGTAACGGCAAAGGCGTTGTGGATGACATCGATCACCTGGGTAACCGCCGTATCCGTTCGGTCGGTGAAATGGCCGAAAACCAGTTCCGTGTAGGTCTGGTGCGTGTTGAGCGCGCGGTCAAAGAGCGTCTGTCCATGGCTGAAAGCGAAGGCCTGATGCCGCAGGATCTGATCAACGCCAAGCCGGTTGCGGCGGCGGTGAAGGAGTTCTTCGGTTCCAGCCAGCTGTCCCAGTTTATGGACCAGAACAACCCGCTGTCCGAGATTACCCACAAGCGCCGTGTTTCCGCGCTTGGGCCGGGTGGTCTGACCCGTGAGCGTGCCGGCTTCGAAGTGCGTGACGTACACCCGACCCATTACGGTCGCGTTTGTCCTATCGAAACGCCGGAAGGTCCGAACATTGGTCTGATCAACTCGCTGGCTACCTATGCACGCACCAACCAGTACGGCTTCCTGGAAAGCCCGTACCGCCGGGTGAAGGATGCTCTGGTCACCGACGAAATCGTATTCCTGTCGGCTATTGAAGAAGCCGATCACGTGATTGCCCAGGCTAGCGCCAAGGTTGAAGATGGTCGCCTGACCGACGATCTGGTAGCTGTGCGTCACATGAACGAATTTACCGTCAAGGCGCCGCAGGAAGTGACCTTGATGGACGTATCGCCGCGCCAGGTTGTTTCGGTCGCTGCGTCGTTGATTCCGTTCCTTGAGCACGATGACGCCAACCGTGCACTCATGGGCTCCAACATGCAGCGTCAGGCGGTTCCGACCTTGCGTGCCGAGAAGCCGCTGGTGGGTACCGGCATGGAGCGCAACGTTGCACGTGACTCCGGCGTCTGTGTCACTGCGCGCCGTGGCGGGGTGATCGACTCGGTTGATGCCAGCCGTATCGTGGTCCGTGTCAATGACGACGAAGTGGAAGCGGGCGAAGCGGGTGTCGATATCTACACCCTGACCAAATACACCCGTTCCAACCAGAACACCTGCATTAACCAGCGTCCGCTGGTGAAGAAAGGCGACAAGGTTGCGGGCAAGGACATCCTGGCTGACGGCTCGTCCGTTGATATGGGTGAGTTGGCCCTGGGTCAGAACATGCGCGTCGCGTTCATGCCCTGGAATGGTTACAACTTCGAAGACTCCATTCTGGTCTCCGAGCGGGTGGTGCAGGAAGACCGTTTCACCACCATTCACATCCAGGAACTGACCTGCGTATCCCGTGACACCAAGCTGGGGCCGGAGGAAATCACTTCCGACATCCCCAACGTCGGTGAAGCGGCGCTGGGCAAGCTGGATGAAGCGGGTATCGTTTACGTGGGTGCTGAAGTTGGCCCTGGCGACATTCTGGTCGGCAAGGTCACGCCCAAGGGCGAAACTCAGCTGACACCAGAAGAGAAGCTGCTGCGTGCGATCTTCGGTGAAAAGGCGTCTGACGTAAAAGACACCTCCCTGCGCGTGCCAACCGGCACCAAGGGTACCGTGATCGACGTGCAGGTGTTCATTCGTGACGGCGTTGAGCGCGACACGCGCGCCCTGGCCATCGAGAAAGAGCAGCTGGACGAGATTCGCAAGGACCTGCAGGAAGAGTTCCGTATCGTTGAAACCGCGACCTTCGAGCGTCTGGCGGCAGCCCTGGACGGCCAGACCGTCGAAGGCGGCGCTGGGCTGAAGAAGGGCACTGCGCTGAATGCCGACATTCTTGACGGTATCGAGCGTGGCCAGTGGTTCAAGCTGCGCATGAGCGAAGATGCGCTGAACGAGCAGCTGGAACGCGCCCAGTCCTATCTGGTTGACCGTCGCAAACTGCTCGACGAGAAGTTCGAAGACAAGAAGCGCAAGCTGCAGCAGGGCGATGACCTGGCGCCGGGCGTGCTGAAGATCGTCAAGGTTTACCTGGCTATCAAGCGCCGCATCCAGCCGGGCGACAAGATGGCCGGTCGTCACGGTAACAAGGGTGTTATCTCCGTGATCATGCCGATCGAAGACATGCCGCACGATGAGAACGGCACGCCGGTTGATATCGTCTTGAACCCGCTGGGCGTACCGTCGCGTATGAACGTGGGTCAGATTCTTGAGACGCACCTGGGTCTTGCGGCCAAGGGGTTGGGCGAGAAGATCAACCGCATGATGGAAGAGCAGCGCAAGATTGCCGAGCTGCGCAAGTTCCTTGATGAGGTCTACAACAAAGTAGGCGGCCGTCAGGAGAACCTGGACAGCCTGAGCGATCAGGAAGTCATCGAGCTGGCGAACAATCTGCGTAACGGTGTACCGATGGCGACAGCGGTATTTGACGGCGCGGCAGAAACCGAGATCAAGCACATGCTGCGTCTCGCGGACTTGCCGGACAGTGGTCAGATGCGTCTGTGGGATGGCCGTACCGGCAACTGCTTCGACCGTCCGGTGACCGTTGGTTACATGTACATGCTCAAGCTGAACCACCTGGTTGACGACAAGATGCACGCACGTTCAACCGGTTCGTACAGCCTGGTTACCCAGCAGCCGTTGGGTGGTAAGGCGCAGTTTGGTGGTCAGCGTTTCGGGGAGATGGAGGTCTGGGCACTGGAAGCCTATGGTGCCGCCTACACCCTGCAAGAAATGCTGACTGTGAAGTCGGACGACGTGAACGGCCGTACCAAGATGTACAAGAACATCGTGGATGGCGACCATCGGATGGAGGCGGGCATGCCCGAGTCCTTCAACGTATTGGTCAAGGAAATCCGTTCGCTCGGTATCGACATCGAACTGGAATCCGAATAACCACCAACTGCCCACGTCTCGGGCGGCGAGCGCCGCCCTTGAGACACTGCGAGGAGTATAGGCCTTGAAAGACTTATTGAACCTGCTCAAGTCCCAGGGACAGATTGAAGAGTTCGATTCCATTCGAATCGGCTTGGCATCGCCGGAGATGATCCGGTCCTGGTCCTATGGCGAAGTTAAAAAGCCGGAAACCATTAACTACCGTACCTTCAAGCCGGAGCGCGACGGTCTGTTCTGCGCCAAGATCTTTGGCCCGGTAAAAGATTACGAGTGCCTGTGCGGCAAGTACAAGCGCCTCAAGCACCGCGGTGTGATCTGTGAAAAGTGTGGCGTTGAAGTCGCGCTGGCCAAGGTCCGTCGTGAGCGCATGGGTCACATTGAACTGGCATCGCCAGTTGCCCACATCTGGTTCCTGAAGTCGCTGCCGTCGCGTATCGGCCTGCTGCTGGACATGACCCTGCGTGATATCGAGCGCGTACTCTATTTCGAGAGCTACGTGGTGATCGAGCCGGGCATGACTACCCTGGACAAGGGTCAGTTGCTGAATGATGAGCAGTACTTCGAAGCGCTGGAAGAGTTCGGCGACGACTTCGACGCCCGCATGGGTGCCGAGGCGGTATTCGAGCTGCTGACCGCTATGGATCTGAGCCACGAGATTGGCAAGCTGCGTGAAGAAATTCCGCAGACCACCTCGGAAACCAAGATCAAGAAGCTGTCCAAGCGTCTGAAGCTGATGGAAGCCTTTGACGGTTCCGGCAACAAGCCGGAGTGGATGGTCATGACTGTTCTGCCAGTCCTGCCACCGGACCTGCGTCCGCTGGTACCACTGGATGGCGGTCGCTTTGCGACTTCCGACCTGAACGATCTGTACCGCCGCGTGATCAACCGTAACAACCGTCTGAAGCGTCTGCTTGACCTGTCTGCACCTGACATCATCGTGCGCAACGAAAAGCGCATGCTGCAGGAGTCGGTTGATGCGCTGCTGGACAACGGTCGTCGTGGCCGTGCCATCACTGGCACCAACAAGCGCCCGCTGAAGTCCCTGGCTGACATGATCAAGGGTAAGCAGGGCCGTTTCCGTCAGAACCTGCTCGGTAAGCGCGTGGACTACTCCGGTCGTTCGGTGATCGTGGTAGGTCCGACCCTGCGTCTGCACCAGTGCGGTCTGCCGAAGAAGATGGCGCTTGAGCTGTTCAAGCCATTCATCTTTGGCAAGCTGGAGCACCGTGGTCTGGCAACGACCATCAAGGCTGCCAAGAAGATGGTCGAGCGCGAGCTGCCAGAGGTCTGGGACATCCTGGCCGAAGTCATCCGCGAGCACCCCGTACTGTTGAACCGGGCGCCAACACTGCACCGTCTGGGTATCCAGGCCTTTGAGCCAGTGCTGATCGAAGGTAAAGCTATCCAGCTGCACCCGCTGGTCTGTGCCGCCTACAACGCCGACTTTGACGGTGACCAAATGGCTGTGCACGTGCCGCTGACCCTTGAGGCTCAGCTGGAAGCGCGCGCGCTGATGATGTCGACCAACAACATTCTGTCGCCAGCATCCGGTGAGCCGATCATCGTGCCGTCGCAGGACGTGGTACTGGGTCTTTATTACATGACGCGTACCCGCATCAACGCCAAGGGCGAGGGTATGCGTTTTGCCAACGTCAATGAAGTTGAGATGGCGTACCGCAGCGGCCAGGTAGAGCTGCACGCGCTGGTCAAGGTGCGTATTACCGAGACCGTCAAGCACAAGGACGAGAGCTGGACCACCGAGACCCGTATCGTCGATACCACGGTCGGCCGCGCGCTGTTGTTCCAGATCCTGCCGAAGGGTCTGCCCTACGAGATGGTCGACCAGCCGCTGAAGAAAAAGGCGATCTCCAAGCTGATCAACCAGTGCTACCGCGTGGTTGGTCTGAAGGAAACCGTGATCTTCGCTGACCAGTTGATGTACACCGGTTTTGCCTATTCCACCATTTCGGGTGCGTCCATTGGTGTTAACGACTTCGTCATCCCGGATGAGAAGGCGCGCATCATTGATGAGGCAACGGAAGAAGTTAAGGAAATCGAAGACCAGTACGCTTCCGGTCTGGTAACCCAGGGTGAGAAGTACAACAAGGTTATCGACTTGTGGTCCAAGGCCAACGACGAGATTTCCAAGGCGATGATGGACAACCTCAAGTCCACTCGCGTGATGGATCGTGATGGCAAGGAAGTCGATCAGGAGTCGTTCAACTCCATGTACATGATGGCTGACTCCGGTGCGCGGGGTTCTGCTGCCCAGATTCGTCAGCTGGCCGGTATGCGTGGTTTGATGGCCAAGCCGGATGGCTCGATCATCGAGACGCCGATTACCGCCAACTTCCGTGAAGGTCTGAACGTACTCCAGTACTTCATCTCCACACACGGTGCACGTAAAGGTCTGGCCGATACCGCACTGAAGACCGCCAACTCCGGTTACCTGACCCGTCGTCTGGTTGACGTCGCCCAGGATCTGGTTATTACCCAGCCTGATTGCGGCACCGACAACGGTCTGCTGATGTCGCCGCACATTGAAGGTGGCGATATCGTTGAGCCGCTGGGTGAGCGCGTACTGGGTCGTGTCGTGGCGCGTGACGTCGTCAAGCCTGGTAGCGATGAAACCATCGTGGCCGCTGGCACCCTGATCGACGAGCAGTGGGTCGAGTTCCTCGAGAAGAACAGCGTTGACGAAGTTATCGTACGTTCGCCAATCACCTGCGACACGCACTATGGCGTCTGCGCAACCTGTTACGGTCGTGACCTAGCCCGTGGCCACCTGATCAACATCGGTGAAGCGGTCGGTGTTATCGCTGCCCAGTCGATTGGTGAGCCGGGTACCCAGCTGACCATGCGTACGTTCCACATTGGTGGTGCGGCCAGCCGTACCTCCGCGGCCGACAGCGTACAGGTGAAAAACGGCGGTACTATTCGCCTGCACAACCTGAAGTACGTCGAGCGTGCCGACGGTGCCCTGGTAGCGGTTTCCCGTTCCGGCGAGCTGGCGGTAGCTGACGAGTTCGGTCGTGAGCGTGAGCGTTACAAGCTGCCCTATGGTGCGGTCATTTCGATCAAGGAAGGTGACAAGGTCGATGCCGGTCGTGTGGTTGCCAAGTGGGATCCGCACACTCACCCCATCGTTACCGAGATTTCCGGTACCGTGGCGTTCTTCGGTATGGATGAAGGCATCACCATCAAACGTCAGGCTGACGAATTGACTGGTCTGACCAACATCGAAGTACTGGATGCCAAGGATCGTCCGGCCTCCGGCAAGGACATTCGTCCGGCGGTGAAGCTGGTTGATGACAATGGTAAGGAGCTGCTGCTGCCGGGTACTGACGTGCCGGCCCAGTACTTCCTGCCGGCTAACGCTCTGGTCAACCTGTCCGATGGTGCCAAGGTGAATGTGGGTGACGTTGTTGCCCGTATTCCGCAGGAAACCTCGAAGACTCGTGACATCACCGGTGGTCTGCCGCGCGTTGCCGACCTGTTCGAAGCGCGTCGTCCGAAGGAGCCGTCCATTCTGGCGGAAATCAGCGGCACGATTTCCTTCGGCAAGGAAACCAAAGGCAAGCGTCGTCTGGTCATTACCCCGACCGACGGTAGCGATCCCTACGAGGAGCTGATTCCGAAGTGGCGTCACCTGAACGTGTTCGAAGGTGAGCAGGTTACCAAGGGTGAAGTTATCTCCGACGGCCCGAGCAATCCGCACGATATCCTGCGTCTGCTGGGTGTCAGCGCGCTGGCCAAGTACATCGTTAACGAGATTCAGGACGTTTACCGCCTGCAGGGCGTGAAGATCAACGACAAGCACATCGAAGTGACTATTCGTCAGATGCTGCGCAAGGTTGAAATCGCCGAGTCCGGTGATTCCAGCTTCATCAAAGGTGACCAGGTCGAGTTGACCCAGGTGCTGGAAGAGAATGCGGAGCTGAGTGGTCAGGACAAGTTCCCGGCCAAGTACGAGCGCGTGCTGCTGGGTATCACCAAGGCGTCGCTGTCGACCGAGTCCTTCATTTCTGCGGCTTCCTTCCAGGAAACCACGCGGGTACTGACGGAGGCTGCCGTTACCGGTAAGCGCGATCATCTGCGCGGCCTGAAGGAGAACGTGGTAGTAGGTCGCCTGATTCCGGCCGGTACCGGCCTGGCGTACCACGCCGAGCGCAAGCGTCAGAAAATGGCCGATAAGCCGGTCAAGGTCAGCGCCAGTGAAGTTGAACAGGCTCTGTCCGACGCGCTCAACTCGAGCGGAAACTGATAGGTCTGCCAGCCCTGCGGGGCTGGCACCTTGACGACTGGGGTTCGGGTCTATAGAATTCCGTACCCCTAAAATTGGCGGGGCGCATAGCTCTGCCATTTTTTATTAACTATGTCTTAAGACATCAGTGGAGTTTTGCTAGATGGCAACAATCAACCAGCTGGTTCGTAAGCCGCGTAAGCGTGTCGCTGAGAAGAGTGACGTGCCGGCGCTGCAGAACTGCCCGCAGCGTCGTGGTGTGTGCACTCGCGTGTATACCACTACGCCGAAGAAGCCGAACTCGGCTCTGCGTAAAGTCTGCCGTGTTCGTCTGACCAACGGCTACGAAGTTTCATCCTATATCGGTGGTGAAGGCCACAACCTGCAAGAGCACAGCGTCGTTCTGATTCGCGGCGGCCGTGTAAAAGACTTGCCAGGTGTGCGTTACCACACTGTTCGCGGTTCTCTGGACACCTCGGGTGTTAAAGATCGTAAGCAGGGTCGTTCCAAGTATGGCGCCAAGCGTCCTAAGTAATACTGAATTCATTTATCTGAGTCGATAAGAGTAAGGTCAGGCGTAACCGAATGGTTATGATCCTGGGCTAACCTGAAGACCGTTTGAGGGCTTATCATGCCAAGACGTCGCGTAGCAGCAAAACGTGAGATTCTGCCGGAACCTAAGTACGGCAGCCAGATTCTCGCGAAATTCATGAACCACGTAATGGAAAGTGGCAAAAAATCCACCGCAGAGCGCATTGTTTACGGCGCGCTGGACAAGGTGAAAGAGCGCACCAAAACCGAAGAGCCCGTTGAGCTGTTCGAAAAAGCGCTGGATGCCATTGCTCCTCTCGTAGAGGTTAAATCCCGCCGTGTAGGTGGTGCCACTTACCAGGTTCCGGTTGAAGTGCGTCCCTCCCGTCGCAATGCTCTGGCAATGCGCTGGTTGGTTGATGCTGCCCGTAAGCGTGGCGAGAAGTCTATGGCGCTGCGTCTGGCTGGTGAGCTGGTTGACGCGTCTGAAGGTAAAGGCGCTGCTGTTAAGAAGCGTGAAGACGTGCACCGCATGGCTGAAGCCAACAAGGCGTTCTCTCACTACCGTTTCTAAACGGCTCAGGAGATTATTGTGGCTCGTACAACTCCGATTAATCTGTACCGGAATATTGGTATTTGCGCGCACGTTGATGCGGGTAAAACCACGACCACGGAACGGATTTTGTTTTATACCGGTGTGAACCACAAGATGGGTGAAGTCCATGATGGCGCTGCCACCATGGACTGGATGGCCCAAGAGCAGGAGCGGGGGATTACCATTACCTCCGCTGCTACTACTGCCTTCTGGCAGGGCTCTGAAAAGCAATATGACAAGCATCGCGTCAATATCATCGATACCCCTGGTCACGTTGACTTCACCATCGAAGTCGAGCGCTCGCTGCGCGTGCTCGACGGTGCGGTCGTGGTTTTCTGTGGTACCTCCGGCGTTGAGCCTCAGTCCGAAACCGTATGGCGTCAAGCCAACAAGTACGGTGTTCCGCGTATCGTCTACGTGAACAAGATGGACCGCCAAGGCGCCAATTTCATGCGCGTTGTCGAGCAGATCAAGAAGCGCCTTGGGCATACTCCGGTTCCGATCCAGTTGGCGATTGGTGCTGAAGAGGAGTTTGAGGGGCAAGTAGATTTGCTGCGCATGAAAGCAATCTACTGGAATGCCGACGACAGCGGGATGACCTTCCGTGAGGAGGAAATTCCTGCTGAGCTGGCCGATGATGCCGCTATGTATCGTGAGCAAATGGTCGAGGCGGCAGCCGAGGCCAATGAAGAGCTCATGAACAAGTATCTTGAGGAAGGTGATCTGAGTAACGATGAAATCAAGGCGGGGCTGCGTCAGCGCACTCTGGCTTGTGAAATCGTGCCCGCGGTATGCGGCTCCTCATTCAAGAACAAGGGCGTGCCTCTGGTATTGGACGCGGTCATTGACTACCTGCCGGCGCCGGACCAGGTCGTTGCCATCAAGGGTGTGCACCCGGATGACGACGAGAAGGTCGACGAGCGTCATGCAGATGATGCCGAGCCGTTTTCCGCCCTGGCTTTCAAGATCGCGACAGACCCGTTTGTCGGTACTCTGACTTTCGTACGCGTGTATTCGGGGGTTTTGACCTCTGGCGATGCGGTGCTCAATTCGGTCAAGGGCAAGAAAGAGCGGGTGGGGCGCATGGTGCAGATGCACGCCAATGCGCGTGAAGAAATCAAGGAAGTGCGCGCGGGTGATATCGCAGCGCTGATCGGTATGAAGGACGTCACCACCGGTGACACCCTGTGCTCGCAAGAAAAGCCGATCATTCTTGAGCGCATGGAGTTTCCTGAGCCGGTTATTTCTGTAGCAGTTGAGCCGAAAACCAAGGCTGACCAAGAGAAGATGGGGATTGCCCTCGGCAAGTTGGCGCAGGAGGATCCGTCCTTCCGCGTGCGTACCGATGAGGAGTCCGGGCAGACCATCATTTCCGGTATGGGTGAGTTGCACCTGGATATTCTCGTTGATCGCATGAAGCGCGAGTTCAACGTTGAGGCGAATATCGGCAAGCCGCAGGTCGCGTACCGCGAAGCAATTCGCAACAAGTGCGAGATCGAAGGCAAGTTTGTTCGTCAGTCAGGCGGTCGTGGTCAGTACGGTCACGTCTGGGTTCGTTTCGAGCCTTGCGATGAATCTGAAGAGAAGCTGGTATTCGTCAATGAAGTTGTCGGTGGTGTGGTTCCGCGTGAATACATTCCGGCTATCCAGAAAGGTATCGAGGAGCAGATGCAGAACGGCGTGCTCGCCGGCTATCCGCTGCTTGGCCTGAAGGCAACCGTTTATGACGGTTCCTATCATGATGTCGACTCTAACGAGATGGCGTTCAAGATCGCTGCTTCCATGGCCACCAAACAGTTGGCCCAGAAAGGCGGTGCCGTGTTGCTAGAGCCGATGATGAAAGTCGAAGTGGTCACCCCTGAGGATTACATGGGTGACGTTATGGGCGACTTGAACCGTCGTCGCGGTCTGGTACAAGGTATGGAAGATTCTCCTTCCGGTAAAGTGATCCGCGCTGAGGTTCCGCTTGGTGAGATGTTCGGTTACGCCACGGATGTGCGCTCGATGTCCCAGGGACGCGCGAGCTACTCCATGGAGTTTTCGAAATACGCCGAGGCACCCATGAACATCGCCGAAGCAATCATCAAGAAGCAAGGCTAACTTGAACCTAAGCTAATTAAAGAGGTTATCAACCGTGGCAAAAGAAAAATTTGAACGTAGCAAACCGCACCTGAACGTAGGCACCATTGGTCACGTTGACCATGGTAAAACTACTCTGACAGCTGCATTGACCCGTGTTTGCGCCGAAGTATACGGCGGCTCCGCTCGCGCTTTCGACCAGATCGATAACGCGCCGGAAGAGAAGGCACGTGGTATCACCATCAACACCTCGCACGTAGAGTACGATTCTCCGACTCGTCACTACGCGCACGTTGACTGCCCTGGTCACGCTGACTATGTGAAGAACATGATCACCGGTGCTGCGCAGATGGATGGTGCAATCCTGGTTTGTTCCGCTGCTGACGGCCCGATGCCGCAGACTCGCGAGCACATCCTGCTGTCTCGTCAGGTTGGCGTTCCTTACATCGTCGTGTTCCTGAACAAGGCTGACATGGTCGATGACGAAGAGCTGCTGGAGCTGGTCGAGATGGAAGTGCGTGATCTGCTGAGCGCATACGATTTCCCTGGCGACGACACGCCTATCGTTATCGGTTCTGCACTGATGGCGCTGGAAGGCAAAGACGACAACGAAATCGGCACCACTGCGGTCAAGAAGCTGGTTGAGACTCTGGATTCCTATATTCCTGAGCCTGAGCGTGCGATTGACAAGCCGTTCCTGATGCCGATCGAAGACGTATTCTCCATCTCTGGTCGCGGTACTGTTGTGACTGGTCGTGTAGAGCGCGGCATCGTCAAGGTGGGTGAGGAAGTTGAGATCGTTGGTATCAAAGCCACTGTCAAAACTACCTGTACTGGCGTTGAAATGTTCCGCAAGCTGCTGGACGAAGGTCGTGCCGGTGAGAACGTTGGTGTTCTGCTGCGTGGTACTAAGCGTGAAGACGTAGAGCGTGGTCAGGTTCTGGCCAAGCCGGGTACTATCAACCCGCACACCAAGTTTGAAGCTGAAGTGTACGTACTGGGCAAGGATGAAGGCGGTCGTCACACTCCGTTCTTCAAAGGCTATCGTCCTCAGTTCTACTTCCGTACCACTGACGTTACCGGTTCCTGCGAACTGCCGGAAGGTATCGAAATGGTAATGCCTGGCGATAACGTCAAGCTGGACGTCACTCTGATCGCGCCGATCGCGATGGAAGACGGTCTGCGCTTTGCGATTCGTGAAGGCGGCCGCACCGTTGGTGCCGGCGTGGTAGCCAAGATCATCGAATAATGATCTGACGCCATACGCAAAAGCCCCCGTTTAACGGGGGCTTTTGTATTTTGGTTGACAGTGGGGAAGTGCATCAGTAGAATTGCGCCTCCCTTGGATGGGCTCACCCGGTTTTCGGGGAAGGCTCTGAAAATAGTAGCTTGGAGTTTCTGGTCAAATGCAGAACCAACAGATCCGTATTCGGTTGAAGGCTTTTGACCATCGCCTGATTGATCAATCTACCCAGGAAATCGTGGATACCGCGAAACGTACTGGGGCTCAGGTGCGTGGTCCGATCCCTTTGCCGACGCGCAAAGAGCGTTTTACTGTACTGGTTTCTCCGCACGTCAACAAAGACGCGCGCGATCAGTACGAAATCCGTACCCATAAACGGGTTCTGGATATCGTTCAGCCCACCGACAAGACTGTCGATGCGCTGATGAAGCTGGACTTGGCAGCTGGTGTCGAAGTTCAGATCAGCCTCGGCTGATAGCCCCACAAGACGGGGGCTATAGGTCGTGTAACGCCCTGTGTTGGGCGGCCATAGCGGGTGATAGCCCCGTGCACTCATGAGGTTTACAAAATGACTATTGGTTTAGTCGGCCGGAAATGCGGTATGACCCGCGTTTTCACTGAAGATGGTGTATCTATCCCGGTTACGGTTGTAGAAGTAGAACCGAACCGTGTCACACAGGTTAAATCCCTGGATACCGATGGCTATCAGGCCATTCAGGTAACCGTGGGCGAGCGTCGCGCTAGCCGCGTCAGCAAGCCTATGGCAGGGCACTTTGCTAAAGCCAACACTGCTGCAGGTCGTCAGGTTATGGAATTCCGCCTGGATGACAGCTCGCAGTATGAAGCTGGCGCAGAGCTGACCGTCAGCATTTTTGAAGCGGGCCAGAAGGTTGATGTTACTGGGCAGTCCAAAGGTAAGGGCTTTGCCGGTACTATCAAGCGCTGGAACTTCCGTGGTCAGGATGCAACTCACGGTAACTCGATCTCCCACCGCGTACCCGGTTCCATTGGTCAGTGTCAGACCCCTGGTCGTGTATTCAAGGGCAAGAAGATGTCTGGTCACATGGGTGCCGAACAGGTGACCGTGCAGACTCTCGAGGTTGTTCGTGTTGATGCCGAACGTAACCTGCTGCTCATCAAGGGCGCGGTACCTGGCGCGACCGGTAGCGACGTGATCGTTCGCCCGGCAGTCAAGGCCAAGGGTTAAGGGGGAGTTACCATGAATTTGAATGTAGCTGGCGCAAGCGCGATCGAAGTTTCCGATCTGACCTTCGCGACCGAGTTTAACGAGACCCTCGTTCACCAGGCCGTAGTTGCATACATGGCTGGTGCTCGTCAGGGTACCAAGCAGCAGAAGAATCGTTCTGATGTGTCCGGCGGCGGCAAGAAGCCCTGGCGTCAGAAAGGTACTGGCCGTGCCCGTGCCGGTACTATCCGCAGCCCGATCTGGCGCTCCGGTGGTACCACTTTCGCTGCGCGTCCACAGAATCACGAGCAGAAGCTGAACCGCAAGATGTACCGCGGCGCCCTGCGCTCCATCCTGTCCGAGCTGGTACGCCTGGACCGCCTGGTCGTAGTTGAGAGCTTCTCCGTCGATGCACCGAAAACCAAGGCTCTGGCCGGCAAGTTGAAGGATCTCGATCTGCAAAACGTGCTGATCGTAACCGACAATATTGACGAAAATCTGTACCTGGCAGCGCGCAATCTGCCGCACGTCGACGTACGTGATGTGCAGGGTTCCGACCCAGTTAGCCTGATCGCTTACGACAAGGTACTGATCACTGTGCCTGCTGTTAAGAAGTTCGAGGAGATGCTGGGATGAACCAAGAGCGCATTTTCAAAGTACTGCTCGGCCCGCATGTATCCGAGAAGGCTACTGTGTTGGCCGACGGCAAGAACCAGTTCGTTTTCAAGGTAGACACTACCGCGACCAAGCTGGAAATCAAGAAAGCCGTTGAGCAGCTGTTCAGCGTCAAGGTCAAGGCTGTATCGACTTTGAACGTTAAAGGTAAGACCAAGCGAACCGTTCGCGGCCTGGGCAAGCGTAATGACTGGAAGAAGGCTTATGTGAGCCTGCAGCCCGGTCAAGACATCGACTTCGCCAGCGCTGAATAAGAGAGGGATACATCATGGCTATTGTTAAATGTAAACCTACTTCCGCTGGCCGCCGCTTCGTTGTCAAGGTCGTCAACTCTGACCTGCACAAGGGCGCTCCGTACGCCCCGCTGTTGGAGAAGCAAGGCAAGTCTGGTGGTCGTAACAATAATGGCCGCATCACCACGCGTCATCGTGGGGGCGGACATAAGCAGCACTACCGTATGGTCGATTTTCGTCGCAACAAAGATGGCATTCCTGCCACCGTTGAGCGCGTCGAATATGATCCGAACCGTACCGCTCATATTGCTCTGCTGAAGTATGCCGACGGTGAGCGTCGCTACATCATCGCCCCCAAGGGCGTGCGTGCTGGCGATCAACTGGTCTCTGGCGCAGAAGCGCCGATCAAGGCCGGTAACTCACTGCCACTGCGTAACATTCCAGTGGGTAGCACCATTCACGCGATCGAGCTGAAGCCGGGTAAAGGCGCTCAGGTTGCTCGCAGTGCCGGTGCCGCCGTTCAGCTGGTTGCCCGTGAAGGCGCCTATGTAACCGTTCGTCTTCGCTCCGGCGAGATGCGCAAGGTTCTCGGCGAGTGCCGCGCCACCCTGGGCGAAGTGTCCAACGGTGAGCATAGCCTGCGCTCTCTGGGTAAGGCTGGTGCTACGCGCTGGCGCGGTGTTCGTCCGACTGTTCGTGGTGTTGCCATGAACCCGGTTGATCACCCGCATGGTGGTGGTGAAGGTCGTACTTCTGGTGGTCGTCATCCCGTATCGCCGTGGGGCTTCCCCACCAAGGGTGCCAAGACTCGTTCCAACAAGCGCACTGACAAGATGATTGTCCGTCGTCGCAGCAAGTAATTAGAGGGGATACGACAGTGCCGCGTTCTCTGAAGAAAGGTCCTTTTATCGATCTTCACCTGTTAAAGAAGATCGAAGTGGCAGTAGAAAAGAACGAGCGTAAGCCGATCAAGACCTGGTCGCGCCGTTCCATGGTTCTGCCGCAGATGGTTGGTTTGACCATCGCTGTTCATAACGGTCGTCAGCATGTCCCGGTCATCATTTCCGAAGACATGGTCGGCCACAAGTTGGGCGAATTCTCTGCTACCCGTACCTATCGTGGTCACGTAGCAGACAAGAAAGCCAAGCGCTAAGGGGTTAGAAGATGGAAGTAGCCGCTACTCATAAGGGCGCCCGACTCTCTGCCCAGAAGGCACGCTTGGTCGCCGACCAAATCCGCGGTAAGAAAGTGGATGAGGCTCTGAACCTGCTGTCTTTCAGCAACAAGAAGGCCGCTGAAGTCATCAAGAAAGTGCTCGAATCGGCGATTGCCAATGCTGAGCACAACGATGGCGCGGACGTGGATGACCTGAAGGTCTCCACCGTGTTTGTTAACGAAGGTCGCTCTCTGAAGCGCATCATGCCACGTGCCAAAGGCCGTGCTGATCGCATCGTTAAGCGGTCTTGTCATATCACGGTCAAGGTTGCTGACAAGTAGGAGTCGATCATGGGTCAGAAAGTACATCCGATTGGCATTCGCCTCGGAATCGTCAAAGAGCACACTTCGGTGTGGTACGCAGATGGTCGCCAATACGCCGACTACCTGTTTAATGATCTGAAAGTACGTGAGTACATTCAGAAGAAATTGAAAAGCGCTTCGGTCAGCCGCGTTGATATTCAGCGCCCGGCTCAGACAGCCCGCATTACCATTCACACCGCCCGTCCAGGCATCGTGATTGGCAAGAAGGGTGAAGACGTTGAAAAACTGCGTCAGGAACTGACCAGTCAGATGGGCGTGCCCGTGCACATCAACATCGAAGAGATCCGCAAGCCGGAGCTCGACGGTGCCCTGGTAGCACAGAGCGTTGCTCAGCAGCTCGAGCGTCGTGTGATGTTCCGTCGCGCCATGAAGCGCGCCGTACAGAACGCCATGCGCATTGGTGCCAAGGGTATCAAGATCCAGGTAAGCGGCCGTCTTGGCGGCGCCGAGATCGCCCGCACCGAATGGTATCGTGAAGGACGTGTGCCGCTGCACACCCTGCGCGCTGACATTGACTACGCAACGGCTGAAGCCCACACCACCTACGGTGTGATCGGTGTGAAGGTTTGGATCTTCAAGGGTGAGATCATTGGTGGTCTCCAGGAAGAAACCAAAGCCGTCGCGACCAAGAAAAAAGCTGCTAAGTAAGGGGTACGCACATGTTACAACCAAAGCGTACGAAGTTCCGCAAGCAGATGACCGGCCACAACCGTGGCTTGGCGCATCGTGGTAGCAAGGTGAGCTTCGGTGAGTTCGCACTGAAAGCCGTGGGTCGTGGTCGACTGACTGCACGTCAGATCGAAGCGGCTCGTCGCGCCCTGACTCGTCACGTTAAGCGTGGCGGTAAAATCTGGATTCGAGTTTTCCCAGACAAACCTATCTCCAAGAAGCCTCTTGAGGTGCGGATGGGTAAAGGTAAGGGTAACGTCGAGTATTGGGTTGCTCAGATTCGTCCGGGCAAGGTCCTTTACGAGATTGAAGGTGTTTCCGAAGAGCTGGCTCGCGAGGCATTTGCCCTTGCTGCAGCCAAGCTGCCTCTCGCTACCACCTTTGTTAAGCGGACGGTGATGTAATGAAAGCGACAGAACTTCGTGAAAAATCTGCTGAGCAGCTGAATGAACAGCTGCTCACCCTGCTGCGCGATCAGTTCAACCTGCGCATGCAGAAGGCAACTGGTCAGCTCGGTCAGTCCCATCTGCTGAAGCAGACCAAGCGCGACATCGCTCGCGTAAAGACTGTGCTCAATCAGAAGGGTGGTAACTGATCATGGCCGAGAACAAAACAGTACGTACCGTTACTGGCCGTGTGGTCAGTAACAAGATGGACAAGACCGTCACCGTGCTCATCGAGCGCCAGGAAAAGCACCCACTGTACGGTAAGTACGTGACGCGCTCTACCAAGCTCAAAGCGCACGATGAGAACAACGACTGCCGCATTGGCGATCTGGTTACTATCCGGGAAACCCGCCCCTTGGCTAAAACCAAGAGCTGGGATCTGGTTCAGATCGACGAGCGCGCGGCGCAAGTTTAAAGCCCCGCGCTGTTTAGCGGATTATTTAAGGGTCGGAGAAAGTTATGATTCAGACTCAATCCATGTTGGATGTAGCTGATAACAGTGGTGCACGTCGCGTTATGTGTATCAAGGTTCTGGGCGGTTCTCACCGTCGCTACGCCGGCATTGGCGATATCATCAAGGTGACCGTGAAGGAAGCGATTCCGCGCGGCAAAGTAAAGAAAGGCCAGGTGCTCAATGCGGTCATCGTGCGTACCCGTCACGGCGTACGCCGTACTGACGGTTCGCTGATCCGTTTTGATGGCAACGCAGCCGTTCTGCTCAACAACAAAAATGAGCCGATCGGTACCCGCATCTTTGGGCCAGTGACGCGTGAACTGCGTAATGAGCAGTTCATGAAGATCGTTTCCCTCGCGCCCGAAGTGCTGTAAGGAGCCCGGTCATGCAAAAGATTAAACGTGACGACGACGTAATCGTCATCGCCGGTAAAGACAAAGGCAAGCGCGGCAAAGTCCTGAAAGTTGGGGATGATTCCCGCCTGCTGATTTCCGGCGTCAACATTGTCAAGCGCCACACCAAGGGTAACCCCATGGCTGGTTCGCAGGGCGGTATTGTTGAGAAGGAGGCGCCAATCCACGTCTCCAACGTGGCTATCTTCAACCCGGAGACCAGCAAAGCCGATCGTATCGGTTTCAAGGTCGAAGACGGTAAGAAGGTTCGTATTTTCAAGTCGACGCAAAAAGCCGTCGACGCTTGAGAATCTAGGTGCTTACCATGGCGAGATTGAAAGAAACATATAGCACTACCATCGTTCCCAAGCTCCAGGAAGAACTGGGCCTGAAGAACGTGATGGAAGTGCCGAAAATCACCAAGATCACCCTGAACATGGGCCTTGGCGAAGCTGTCGGTGACAAGAAGATCATCGAAAATGCAATGGCTGACCTCGAGAAGATCACTGGCCGTAAAGGCATCGTGACTTACGCGCGCAAGTCTATTGCTGGCTTCAAGATTCGTGACGGCTGGCCGATTGGCGTGAAGGTAACTCTGCGCCGCGAACAGATGTACGAATTCCTCGACCGTCTGCTGTCGATTTCCCTGCCGCGCGTTCGTGACTTCCGTGGTCTGAATGCCAAGTCGTTTGACGGCCGGGGTAACTACAGCATGGGCGTCAAGGAACAGATCATTTTCCCGGAGATCGATTACGATAAAATCGACGCTCTGCGTGGTCTGGACATCACCTTGACTACCACAGCTCGGACTGACGACGAAGGTCGTGCGCTGCTGCGTGCGTTCAACTTCCCGTTCCGTAACTAGGAGTCAGGTAAATGGCTAAAGTCAGTATGAAAAACCGCGAGGCCAAGCGCGCTCGTCTGGTTGCCAAGTACGCTACCAAGCGTGCTGAGCTCAAGGCCACCATCGGCAACGTCAACGCCTCTGTTGAAGAGCGTTGGGCTGCCCAGGTTGCCCTGCAAAAATTACCGCGCGATGCCAGCCCGGTTCGTCAGCGTAACCGCTGCCGCATCACTGGTCGTCCGCACGGTGTATACCGCAAGTTTGGTCTGAGCCGCATTAAGCTGCGCGAAGCAGCCATGCGCGGTGACGTACCAGGCCTGGTAAAGGCCAGCTGGTAAACCAAACCTTAATTACTCAGTTTCAGGAGCACAAAGCCCATGAGTATGCAGGACCCGTTAGCAGATATGCTGACCCGTATCCGTAATGCCCAGATGGCTGAGAAGTCCAGCGTCAGCATGCCTGCGGCAAAGCTGAAGGTGGCTGTCGCCAAAGTACTTAAAGAAGAAGGCTACGTAGCCGGTTACGAAGTGGCAGGTGAGGTTAAGCCTACTCTGTCCATCGAGCTCAAGTACTTCGAAGGCAAGCCGGTTATTGAAGATCTGAAGCGCGTAAGCCGTCCAGGCCTGCGCCAGTACAAGTCCGTTGACCAGATTCCCAAGGTCAAGGGTGGACTGGGCGTTTCCATCGTCTCCACCAATAAAGGTGTGATGACGGATCGCGCTGCTCGCGCTGCCGGTATCGGCGGCGAAGTACTCTGCACCGTATTCTGATAGGGGGTTACGATGTCTCGCGTCGCTAAGGACCCTGTCAAATTGCCACAGGGTGTAGAAGTAAAGTTGGATGGTCAGGAACTGTCGATCAAGGGTGCCAAGGGCAGCCTCGAATTGAGCCTGCATCCGCTGGTAGAAGTTGTCCACGAAGACGGCGTGCTGAAGTTCGCAGCCCGTCCAGGCAGTGTGAACATGGCTATGGCCGGTACCACTCGTGCGCTGGTCAACAACATGGTTGTCGGCGTCAGCCAGGGCTTTGAGCGCAAGCTGCAGCTGGTTGGTGTGGGTTACAAGGCTCAGGCAAAAGGTCAGACTCTGAACCTGGCGCTGGGCTTTTCCCACCCAATCGACTATCAGCTGCCCGAGGGTGTTTCCGCTGAAACCCCGAGCCAGACTGACATTATCATCAAAGGTATCGACAAGCAGCTGGTCGGCCAGGTAGCCGCGGAAATTCGTGATTTCCGTCGCCCAGAGCCCTATAAGGGCAAGGGTGTTCGCTACGCTGACGAGATCGTGCGTCGTAAAGAAGCCAAGAAGAAGTAGGGCATAGCAAATGAGCGATAAAAAAGTTATTCGTCTCCGTCGCGCTCGCCGTTCGCGCTTGAAAATGCGCGAGCTGGAAGCCGTTCGTCTGTGCGTGTACCGTTCTTCGCAGCACATGTACGCACAAGTGATCTCTGCAGACGGTGCCACCGTGTTGGCTAGCGCCTCCACGCTGGACTCGGACCTGCGCAGCGGTAGTACCGGCAATATCGAAGCCGCCAAGAAAGTCGGCCTTCTGGTTGCTGAGCGCGCCAAGGCCGCCGGTGTAACTCAGGTCTCCTTCGACCGTTCCGGCTTCAAGTATCATGGTCGCGTAAAAGCGCTGGCCGACGCCGCTCGTGAAGGCGGGCTGGAATTCTAAGGGTAGATCTATGGCTAATTTCGATCAGAAGCGCGACGAAGGTTACATTGAGAAGCTTGTTCAAGTTAACCGCGTTGCCAAAGTTGTAAAAGGCGGCCGTATTTTCGCTTTCACTGCTCTGACTGTAGTGGGCGACGGTAAAGGTCGTGTGGGTTTCGGTCGCGGCAAGGCACGTGAAGTGCCTGCTGCTATCCAGAAAGCCATGGAAGCCGCTCGTCGTAACATGATTCAGGTTGACCTGAACGGCACTACGCTGCAGTACCCTGTTCGCGCTGCACACGGCGCTTCCAAGGTGTTCATGCAGCCTGCGTCTGAAGGTACCGGTGTTATTGCCGGTGGTGCAATGCGCGCCGTCCTCGAAGCCGCTGGCGTTCATAACGTTCTGGCCAAGTGTTACGGTTCCACCAATCCGGTTAACGTCGTTCAGGCTACCTACAAGGGTCTGAAGTCGATGCAGTCTCCCGAGTCTGTAGCGGCCAAGCGCGGCAAGACCGTTGAAGACATCGTGGGGTAAACGGACATGGCTAACGAAACAATCAAAGTGACCCTGTTCAAAAGCGTTGTCGGTCGCCTGCCCAAGCACAAGGCCTGCGTTAAAGGTCTTGGCTTGCGCCGCATCGGCCACACTGTCGAGGTCGAAGATACCCCGGCTGTTCGTGGGATGATCAATAAGGTCTCCTACATGGTTCGGGTAGAGGGTTAAGACATGAAATTGAATGATCTGCGTTCTGCGCCAGGTGCACGCCGTGAAAAGCTGCGCGTTGGTCGTGGTATCGGTAGTGGTCTGGGTAAGACTGCTGGCCGTGGTCACAAGGGTCTGACTTCTCGTTCCGGTGGCTCTGTAGCCCCCGGTTTCGAGGGTGGTCAGCAGCCTTTGCATCGTCGTCTGCCCAAGTTTGGTTTCACCTCCAAACTGGCAATGGTGACCGCTGAAGTTCGCACCAGCGAGCTGAATGGTGTTGATGCTGCGGTCATTGACCTGCAAGCGTTGAAAGATGCCAACATCATCGGCAACAAGTTTGTACGTGCCAAGATCGTGCTGTCTGGCGACGTGACCAAAGCGGTTACTGTCAAAGGCCTGGCGCTGACCAAAGGTGCGCGTGCAGCGATCGAAGCAGCTGGCGGCAAGATCGAGGAATAAATGGCTAAGCAAGGCGCTCTTTCTGGAATGAATCAAGGTGGCTTGAGTGAACTCTGGGGGCGCCTGCGCTTTCTGTTCCTCGCGATCATCGTTTACCGTATCGGGGCGCATATTCCGGTTCCCGGGATAAACCCTGATCGTCTGGCTGATCTGTTCAAACAGAATGAAGAGACGATCCTTAGTCTGTTCAACATGTTTTCCGGCGGTGCCCTGGAGCGGATGAGTATCTTCGCTCTGGGCATCATGCCGTACATCTCTGCATCGATCATCATGCAGCTGATGACGGCGGTGAGCCCGTCGCTGGAGCAGTTGAAGAAGGAAGGGGAGTCCGGTCGCCGGAAAATCAGTCAGTACACGCGTTATCTGACGTTGGTACTGGCGTTTATCCAAGCCATCGGCATGTCGGTTGGCCTGGCCAGTCAGGGCGTCGCTTTCGACACCGGTTTCAGCTTTTACTTTATTGCTGTCACCACTTTTGTGTCGGGCGCCATGTTCATGATGTGGCTCGGCGAACAGATCACCGAGCGAGGTGTCGGCAACGGCATTTCCATGTTGATCTTTGCCGGCATTGTTGCCGGGTTGCCCAGCGCTATTGGGCAGTCCTTTGAAGGTGCGCGTCTTGGCACCATCAACATTTTCGCGCTGATTGGTGTTGGCCTTGTGGCTATCGCCATGATCGCGTTCATCGTTTTCGTTGAGCGTGGCCAGCGCAGAATTACGGTCAATTACGCGAAGCGTCAGCAAGGTCGCAAGGTATTTGCCGCTCAAACCAGCCATTTGCCTCTCAAGGTCAACATGGCGGGTGTGATTCCGGCGATCTTTGCCAGCAGTATCCTGTTGTTCCCGGCCTCGCTGGGTACCTGGTTCGCCCAGGGCGACAATATGGAGTGGCTGCAGACTGTGACGCAAGCTATTGGGCCGGGTAAGCCGCTGAACATCATTCTGTTTAGTGCAGGGATCATTTTCTTCTGCTTCTTCTATACAGCGCTGATGTTCAATCCGAAGGATGTAGCGGAAAACCTCAAGAAGTCAGGTGCATTTATCCCGGGTATTCGCCCAGGTGAGCAGTCTGCCCGCTACATTGACAGCGTGCTGACTCGTCTTACTCTGTTCGGTGCCCTGTATATGACGGCTGTCTGCCTGTTGCCGCAGTTTCTGGTGGTATCGGCTAATGTGCCCTTCTATTTGGGTGGGACCTCGCTGTTGATCGTTGTAGTGGTTGTTATGGACTTCATGTCACAAGTACAATCGCACCTCGTTTCTCAGCAGTACGAGTCTCTTTTGAAGAAATCAAACCTGAAAGGCTACGGCAGCGGCATGGTCCGCTGAGTATTCAGGTTTCAGGAGTCGGCTATGAAAGTTGCAGCATCAGTAAAGAAGCTTTGCCGTAACTGCAAGGTCATCCGTCGCAACGGTTGCGTACGTGTGATTTGCAGCGCTGAGCCCCGTCATAAGCAGCGCCAGGGTTAATTCCCCGGTTCTGATTTAAGACTACGTCTCAGGATAACCGCCACCCGGCCATTAATTTGGCTGGGTGGTTGAATTTTGTTTTTGTTAGCGCTACCCTACTGCACCCTTTTTCGAGCAACCTTCATTGTTGTGGGTTGAGTCAGGTAGCTGTCAGACGGAGTAAATTGGATGGCCCGTATTGCAGGCGTCAACATCCCGGATAACAAACATACTGTTATCTCTCTGACCTATATTTTTGGTATTGGTCAGACCAAAGCACAGCAGATCTGTGCGTCCACTGGCATTGCGCCAGATGCGAAAATCAAGGATCTGAGCGAAGAGCAGATTGATACTCTGCGCAATGAAGTTGCCAAGAGCACGACTGAAGGTGACTTGCGCCGGACGATCAATATGAACGTCAAGCGCCTCATGGATCTTGGCTGCTATCGCGGTCTGCGTCACCGTCGTGGCCTTCCGGTCCGCGGTCAGCGCACCAAGACCAATGCTCGCACCCGTAAGGGTCCGCGCAAGCCGATCCGTAAGTAATTGCGAAGGAATATACAGATATGGCTAAGCCTGCTGCTCGTGTTCGTAAAAAAGTAAAAAAGACAGTGGTTGATGGGATCGCCCACATCCATGCGTCTTTCAATAACACCATCATTACCATTACTGACCGTCAGGGCAACGCCCTGAGCTGGGCTACCTCTGGTGGTTCTGGTTTCCGTGGTTCGCGTAAAAGCACCCCGTTTGCAGCCCAGGTTGCAGCCGAGCGTGCCGGTAACGCAGCTCTGGATTATGGTTTGAAAAATCTCGACGTTTGTGTGAAGGGCCCTGGCCCGGGTCGTGAATCAGCTGTTCGTGCACTGAACTCTTGTGGTTACAAGATCAGCAGCATCACTGATGTCACCCCTATCCCACACAACGGCTGCCGCCCGCCCAAGAAGCGTCGCGTTTAATCAGGAGACGGTATAATGGCTAGATATATTGGTCCGAAGTGTAAGCTGTCTCGTCGCGAAGGCACTGATCTGTTCCTCAAGAGCGGCGTGCGAGCTCTTGACTCCAAGTGCAACCTGGAAAGCCCTCCGGGCGTCCATGGTCAGCGTCGTGGTCGTTTGTCCGAGTACGGCACTCAACTGCGTGAGAAGCAAAAAGTACGTCGCATGTATGGCGTTCTTGAGCGTCAATTCAGCAACTATTACAAGGAAGCTGCCCGTCTGAAGGGTGCTACCGGCGAGAACCTGCTGCAACTGCTCGAGCGTCGTCTGGACAACGTTGTATACCGCATGGGTTTTGGTGCCACTCGCGCTGAAGCGCGTCAGCTGGTATCGCACAAGTCCATCAGCGTTAACGGCAAAACAGTCAACATTGCATCTTACCTGGTAGCCCCAGGCGATGTGGTCGCTGTCCGTGAAAAGTCGAAGAACCAGCTGCGCATCAACAGTGCACTGGAGCAGGCGGCTCAGCGCGGTATGGCTGAGTGGGTTGAAGTGGACTCTGCCAAGAAAGAAGGCGTGTTCAAGAGCCTGCCCTCACGGAGTGATTTGTACGCTGACATCAACGAAAACTTGATCGTCGAGCTTTACTCCAAGTAAGCGACAGACAGCAAAAGGTGCCCCCATGCAGAGTTCGGTTACCGAGTTTCTAACACCACGTCACATCGACGTACAGGAAACTTCGCCCATGCGCGCCAAGATCACTCTTGAGCCGCTGGAGCGTGGTTTCGGTCATACCCTGGGCAATGCGCTTCGCCGCATTTTGCTCTCCTCCATGCCCGGCTGTGCCGTGGTAGAGGCGGAAATCGACGGCGTTTTGCATGAGTACAGCGCCATCGAGGGCGTTCAGGAAGATGTCATCGAGATCCTGCTCAACCTGAAAGGGTTGGCGATCAACATGCACGGTCGTGATCACGTCACTCTGAGCCTTTCCAAGAAAGGCCCTGGCGTGGTGACTGCCGCTGACATCCAGCTGGATCATGATGTAGAGATCGTTAATCCGGAGCACGCTATCGCGACGCTGTCCGATAACGGTGAGCTGAACATGAAGCTGACTGTTGCTCGTGGCCGTGGCTACGAGCCGTCCGATGCGCGCCAGTCTGACGAAGACGAGAGCCGCTCGATTGGTCGTCTGCAGCTGGATGCTACCTACACGCCGGTTCGCCGTGTCGCGTACGTAGTTGAAAGCGCTCGTGTAGAGCAGCGTACCAACCTGGACAAGCTGGTTATTGATCTGGAGACCAACGGTACCCTGGACCCTGAAGAGGCCATCCGTCGTGCCGCGACTATCCTGCAACAGCAACTGGCTGCCTTTGTTGATCTGAAAGGCGATCAGGAGCCGGTGGTAGAGCAACAGGAAGATGAAATCGATCCTATCCTGCTGCGTCCGGTGGACGATCTTGAGCTGACTGTCCGTTCGGCCAACTGCCTGAAGGCTGAAAACATTTACTATATTGGCGATCTGATCCAGCGTACCGAAGTTGAGCTGCTGAAGACCCCGAACCTGGGCAAGAAATCCCTGACTGAAATCAAGGACGTTCTCGCCTCTCGTGGTCTGTCTCTGGGTATGCGTTTGGACAACTGGCCGCCTGCAAGCTTGAAGAAGGACGATAAGGTTTCGGCCTGATCGTCTCGACACCGAGGAATTGAGAGATGCGTCATCGTAAAAGTGGTCGTCACCTGAGTCGGACCAGCGCACACCGTAAGGCTATGTTCCAGAACATGGCTGTGTCGCTGTTCGAAAATGAACTGATCAAAACTACTCTGCCAAAAGCCAAGGAACTGCGCCGCGTTGCCGAGCCGCTGATCACCCTGGCCAAGGAAGATACTGTTGCCAACCGTCGTCTGGCTTTCGACCGCACCCGCAGCAAGGAAGCGGTCGGCAAGCTGTTCAACGATCTGGGCAAGCGTTATGCAACCCGTCCGGGTGGTTATGTGCGTATCCTCAAGTGCGGTTTCCGCGCTGGCGACGCAGCACCCATGGCGTACGTTGAGCTGGTTGATCGTCCCGAGCTGGCAACAGCTGACGAGTAAGCAGTAAGCAATTCAAAAAAACCGGCTCATTGGCCGGTTTTTTTGTGTCTGCAGATCGCAGACCCTCCGATATTTCGCGTAGTCGTGCTGGGCCTAGGGTGTTTTCCGTCCGGTGTTGTTAAGGTGTGGATAGCAAAAGGCCCTGTTTACACAGGGCCTTTGTTTTTGTGGGTGAGGGCAGCAGTGGGTTTCAGTCCCGATCGCGCTCCAGCAGAGGGCCAAGGAACCGGCCGGTGTGCGAAACCTCCATGCCCGCCACCTGCTCCGGCGTGCCCGTAGCGATAATCTGACCGCCCTTGGAGCCGCCTTCCGGTCCCAGATCCACGAGCCAGTCTGCCGTCTTTATGACGTCGAGATTGTGTTCGATCACCACTACGGTATTGCCGTGATCGCGCAGGCGGTGCAGTACGTCGAGCAGCTGTTGAATGTCGGCGAAGTGCAAGCCGGTAGTCGGCTCGTCAAGGATGTACAGCGTTTTACCAGTATCGCGCTTGGACAGCTCGCGAGCCAGCTTGACGCGCTGTGCTTCCCCGCCAGACAGCGTGGTTGCTGACTGACCCAGGCGAATATAGGTCAGGCCGACGTCGATCAGGGTTTGCAGCTTACGCGCTAGCGCCGGTACTGCCTCGAAGAACTCACGTGCTTCCTCGATGGTCATTTCCAGCACCTCGTGGACGTTCTTGCCCTTGTACTTGATCTCCAGTGTCTCGCGGTTATAGCGTTTGCTCTTGCAGACGTCGCAGGGCACATAGATATCCGGCAGGAAGTGCATCTCAACCTTGATCAGGCCGTCGCCCTGACAGGCCTCGCAGCGCCCGCCTTTAACGTTAAAGGAGAAGCGACCGGCTTTATAGCCGCGTGAGCGTGCCTCCTGGGTGCCGGCAAACAGCTCGCGTATCGGCGTGAACAGGCCGGTGTAGGTGGCAGGATTGGAACGTGGCGTGCGACCAATCGGGCTTTGGTCGATATCCACGACCTTGTCCAGATGCTGCAGGCCATCAAAGCTATCGTGAGGCGCCGCGTCGAGTGTCGTGGCACCGTTCAGGGCGGTGGCCGCTAGCGGGAACAGGGTGTTATTGATCAGGGTAGACTTGCCGGAGCCGGAAACACCGGTGACGCAGGTAAGCAAGCCCACCGGTATTTCCAGATCGACCTTCTGCAGATTGTTGCCGCAGGCGCCTTTGAGTTTCAGCCACTGATCCTTGCGCAGTGGGGTACGCTTGGCGGGCACCGGGATCTTGACCCGCCCGGAGAGGTACTTGCCGGTCAGCGAATCGGGGTTGTTCATCACCTCGTCGGGAGTGCCCTTGGCAACGATCTGGCCGCCATGCACCCCCGCACCTGGGCCGATATCGACCACGTAATCGGCCAGCCGGATTGCATCCTCATCGTGTTCCACGACGATCACCGTGTTACCCAGTTCACGCAGGTGGATGAGGGTTTTCAGCAGGCGCTCGTTGTCGCGCTGATGCAAGCCGATGGAAGGCTCATCCAAAATGTACATGACGCCTACCAGGCCCGCGCCAATTTGGCTCGCGAGACGGATACGCTGCGCTTCACCGCCGGAGAGGGTGTCCGCGCTGCGGTCGAGGGTCAGGTAATCCAGGCCGACGTTGACCAGGAACATCAGGCGCGCCCGAATTTCCTTGAGAATCTTCTCGGCGATTTCGCCGCGATTACCCTGCAGGGTCAGTTGACCAAAATACTCGGCGGCGGCGCCAACCGGCATCGTGGTGACGCCGGGCAGGTTGCGATCATCAATGAACACATGCCGCGCTTCCCGGCGAAGGCGGGTGCCGTGGCATTCCGGGCAAGGTTGAGTGCTCAGATACTTCGCCAGCTCCTCGCGCACGCTTTGCGATTCGGTTTCGCGGTAGCGCCGCTCCAGATTGGGCAGTATGCCTTCAAAGGGGTGCTCGCGCCGGACCACATCGCCGCGATCATTCAGATAGCGAAAGGGTACCTTGTCTGTGCCCGTACCGTTCAGTACCAGCTTGCGGTGCTGTTCCTGCAGGTCGTCGAAGGCAAGGTCCAGGTTAATGCCATAGTGCTCGGCCAGTGAGCTGAGCATCTGGAAGTAATAAACGTTGCGCCGATCCCAGCCGCGAATAGCCCCTTCAGCCAGCGTCAGTTCGCCGTTCACCAGACGCTTGCGATCAAAGAACTGTTTGACGCCCAGGCCGTCGCAGCCAGGGCAGGCGCCTGCCGGGTTGTTGAAGGAAAACAGGCGCGGTTCGAGTTCGCTGATCGAGTGGCCGCATTCCGGGCACGCGAAGCGCGCGCTGAAGGTCACCTCGTCGCCGGTTTCGCCTTCCATTGGCGCGATGATGGCGATGCCATCCGCCAACCCGATGGCGGTTTCAAAGGATTCGGCCAGGCGCTGTTGCAGGTCTTCGCGCACCTTGAAGCGGTCGACCACCACCTCGATGCTGTGCTTGCGTTTTTTGTCGAGTGCGGGTGCTTCGTCCAGCTCATAAATGCGGCCGTCGATGCGTGCGCGCACGAAGCCCTGCGCGCGCAGTTCGTCGATCAGGGCCAGATGTTCGCCCTTGCGCTCGCGCATGACCGGTGCCAGTAGCATGAGCTTGCTGCCTTCGGGCATCGCCAGCACTTGATCGACCATCTGGCTGATGGTCTGCGCAGCCAGGGGCAGGTTGTGATCGGGGCACATCGGCGTGCCGACACGCGCAAACAGCAGGCGCAGGTAGTCGTAGATCTCGGTGATGGTGCCCACCGTGGAGCGCGGGTTATGCGAGGTGGATTTCTGCTCGATGGAGATCGCCGGGGAGAGGCCCTCGATGTGGTCCACGTCCGGTTTTTCCATCATCGACAGAAACTGCCGGGCGTAGGCCGACAGCGATTCGACATAGCGGCGCTGTCCTTCCGCGTAGAGCGTGTCGAAGGCCAGCGACGACTTGCCGGAGCCAGACAAACCGGTGATAACGATCAATTTGTCGCGCGGCAGATCGAGGTCGATGTTCTTCAGGTTGTGGGTGCGAGCCCCACGTATCAGGATGGTATCCACAGCCCATTACCCCCAGCCAGCAAAGCAGCCAAGTATACGGGTTTCGGGGTGGTGGCGGCAAAGGCAGCGGCAAAAAGACCTGGGCCTTAGAGGCTGTAACCGGGTGTGTCATAAAGTCGCCGGCAAATGCCGTGCACTGCCTTGGCAGCGTGTTAAAATCGCGCTTTTTTTGGAGCAGTCATGCATCAGGCCGATTCCATGAGCCCGTTGGAGCGCCGCGCAGCCATCTCGCTGGCGTTGGTGTTTGCTTTTCGCATGCTCGGATTGTTCATGGTGTTGCCGGTGCTGGCGACCTACGGCCAGGGCCTGGCTGGCGCGACGCCGGTGCTGATTGGCATGGCGATCGGTTGTTACGGGCTGACGCAAGCGTTCCTGCAGATTCCCTTCGGCATGCTGTCCGACCGTATTGGACGCAAGCCGGTGATCCTATTCGGCTTGCTGTTGTTTGCACTGGGTGGCCTGGTGGCGGCGCAGGCTGACAGTATCCAGCAGGTCATTGCTGGCCGCATCCTGCAGGGCGCTGGCGCTATCGCTGCCGCTGTAATGGCGCTGGTGGCTGATCTGACGCAGGAGCAGAATCGCACCAAGGCGATGGCCATGATCGGCATGAGTATTGGCAGCGCCTTTGCTGTGGCGATGGTCGCCGGACCAGTGGTCGCGGGGTTGGCTGGCTTGCACGGCGTGTTTCTGTCGACCAGTGCGCTGGCGGTAGTGGGTATGTTGCTGGTGTTCTTCTGCGTGCCGACCCCGCAAACGCCCTTGCGTCATCGCGAGGCGGGTGTTGTCAAGGCTGCCTTTCTGCCGGCGCTGCGCAATCCCGACTTACTGCGACTCAACTACGGTATCGCTTCGCTGCACGCAATCTTGATGGCTACCTTTATCGCCGTGCCGCTGGCGTTGCAGCAGCACGCGCATCTGCCGAAAGAAGAGCACTGGTGGGTTTATCTGGCAGCGCTGCTGATCTCCTTCTTCGGCATGGTGCCCTTTATCATCTATGCCGAGAAGCAGCGGCAGATGAAGCGGGTCGTGCTGGGTGCGGTGGCGGTCCTGGTGCTGGTGCAACCGCTGTTCTGGCTGAGCATGAACTCATTGCCCTGGCTGGTGGCGACCATAGTGGTGTTTTTCATCGGGTTTAACCTGCTGGAGGCTACCCTGCCATCGCTGCTCAGCAAGATTGCCCCGGCTGGCGGCAAGGGCACGGCGATGGGGGTTTACTCCACCAGCCAGTTTGCCGGCGCCGCCCTTGGTGGGGTGATGGGCGGCTGGATGTTTGGCCACTTCGGGTTGGCTGGCGTGTTCATCGGTTGCGGGCTCTTGGCACTGTCGTGGTGGTTGATTGGTGTTACCATGAACGAACCGCCTTATGTGACCAGCTACCGTCTGGCGCTGTCTGCCGAGCAGGTAGACGAAGCAGCGCTGGCGGCCAGATTGCTGGCCGTGCCGGGGGTGGCAGAGGCAATCATCGTGGCGGAAGACGCCGCAGCCTATTTGAAAGTAGATACCAAAGAGCTGGATCGTGAGGCGCTGGACCGGGTTGTTGCACCCGTTTGATCACCCCAGACAGAGAGGAGAAGAAGAATGGCCAGAGGCGTCAACAAAGTAATTTTGATCGGTAATGTCGGTGGTGATCCCGAAGTGCGCTACATGCCCAACGGCAACGCGGTGGCCAACGTCACCCTGGCAACCACTGACAGCTGGAAAGACAAACAGTCTGGCCAGCAACAAGAGCGCACCGAGTGGCACCGTGTGGTGTTCTTCGGCCGTATCGCTGAGGTGGTGGGTGAGTACGCACGCAAGGGCTCCAAGCTCTATGTTGAAGGCCGCCTGCAGACCCGCGAGTGGGAAAAGGACGGCGTCAAGCGCTATACCACAGAAGTGGTAGTCGACATGGGTGGTCAGATGCAACTGCTCGACGGCCGTCCCTCCGGTGGCGAGCAGAACATGGCGCCGCGTCAGCAGCCCTCGCGTCCGGCGCCGCAGCAACAGCCCGCGGCACAGCCTCAGCAAGCACCGCAGCAATCGGCTCCGGATTACGACAGCTTTGATGATGACATTCCGTTCTAGAATGTAGCTGTTGCCAA
The DNA here is from genome assembly GCF_900105255.1 of Halopseudomonas sabulinigri. Taxonomy (NCBI): domain Bacteria; kingdom Pseudomonadati; phylum Pseudomonadota; class Gammaproteobacteria; order Pseudomonadales; family Pseudomonadaceae; genus Halopseudomonas; species Halopseudomonas sabulinigri. The sequence continues at coordinate 3,061,193 of NZ_LT629763.1, forward strand.
AACCCGGCATGACCTAGGATGAATTTCCCCGGTCAGCCGGGTTTTTTTATGGCTCGTGGAAAGCGCTGTGGTCCGATCAGGTGTGCAGACGTGGGCGGGTTGCCTCTGGGTTGCAAGCAAGCAAGAAGGGTTCATCTATGTCAGAAGTGTATTTTGTGCGCCACGGCCAGGCCTCATTTGGTTCCGATAATTACGATCTGCTCTCGGAAAAAGGCCATCAGCAAGCGCGTCTGCTGGGTGATTACTTCAGCGCTCAGGGGCTGCAGTTTGATCATATGATCACTGGCGACATGGTGCGTCATCGCGAGACGGCGCAGGGTATCTGTGAGGGGTTGGGTATTGCCGAGTCGAGCTTCGAGGTGCTGCCGGAACTCAACGAGTTTGACTTTCACTCGGTGCTGCACGCGTTTCTGGCTCAGCATCCGGATCAGGCGTTGCCCGACAAGCCGGTGGTGGCGGATTACTTCAAGCGGCTCAAGCAGGGCATCGTGCTCTGGTCGGAGGGCCGCCTGGAAGGTCAGCTACCGGAAACCTGGGCACACTTCGAAGAGCGCATTGTGCATGCGCGTGAGCACATCATGCGCCACTACAAGGGGCAGCGGGTACTGGCGGTCAGTTCCGGTGGGGCTATCGCCATGCTGGTGCGCCAATTGCTGGAGGCGCCGAGCAAGACCATGGTCGAGCTGAATCTGCAGACGCGTAATACCGGCTTGATTCACTGCGTGTTCAATCAGCGTTCGATGCGCCTGAGCAGCTTTAACAGTGTGCCGCATCTGGATGCTCCCGAGCGCCGCGAGCTGATCACCTATACCTGACGCTGACCGGTGCGGCAGGTGACGCGCGACGATTGACACTGCACAATATGCGTCACAGCCAGATATCGGGATAAAAGGGTCAATCAAGCATGCGCATGCGGGTTTTGCTGCTGGGAGAGGAAACACTGCTGGGACAGTCCCTGCTTAGCCAGGCGGCGGCGGAGGATATTGTTTTTTTGCAGGTCGGTGGCAACGAAGCTTGCCAGCCCGCGGCGATCGACGGCTGGCTGGACGATCTGGCACCCGATGCCGTAGTCAACCTGGCGCACTACCACCAGCAGTTTCAGTTGGTGCAAGCCAGCGGCGAGCAGCTGGAGGTGTTGCGGTCCTTCAGCGAACGGCTGATCGAAGCCTGTGCGCAGCGCGATCTGCTGCTGTGCATGCTATCCAATACCCGGGTGTTTGATGGTGAGAAAGGCACCGCTTACACCGAAAAGGATGAGTTGACCCCCATCGGCGAGCAGGGCGCCACCCAGGCGGCATTGGATGACCTGTTGCGTCAGCGCTGCCGCCGACACCTGTTGCTGCGCTTCAGCTGGTTGCTGGATGCCTCGGGCGATGGCTTGCTGGGGCGCCTGATCAATCAGCTGCAGGCCAGTCAGCAGGTCGCGCTGGCGGAAGAGTGGCGTGGCAATCCGACGCCGGTGCAGGATGCGGCGCGGGTGATTCTGGCAGCCATCAAACAGCTGGACTGCGACTCGGAGGTTTACGGCGTGTATCACTATGGTAGCGCCGAGGTGTCCAGCTGGATCAGTCTGGCGATGGGGCTGGGGCAGGAGCTGCGCATGCTGGAGCGGCTGCCGCAGGAGCCGGTTATTCAGCCGGTGGCCTACAGCGAGCAAGTGGCCGCGCAGTTTGAACCGCAAAATGCCGCCCTGAATGGTCGGCGCCTGCTACATGTGTTCGGCATCAAGCCCAGGGCCTGGCGGGTGGGGTTGAGCGAGCTGCTGCAACCCCTGGCCGACTGAGCTGTGATGCCCGTGCGGTTCTGATCAGAACTTGTAACCCAGCCCTACCATGTAGACCATTGGATCGACATCAACATCAACCTTGAGGCGACCTACACCAGCGAGCTCGGTGTGGCCGGTGGTCTCGATGTCGATATAGCGCACCTGGGCGTTGAGCATCAGTTTGTCGGTCAGCATGTAATCGGCACCGACCTGCGCCGCCAGACCCCATGAGTTGTCCATGCTCAGACCATCGAAGCCCTTGGCTTCGGCCGAGCTGCTTACCTCTTCATCGAAGAACCAGGTGAAATTGATACCGGCTCCCAGATACGGCTGGAAGGCCGAGCTGTTGTGCATTGGGTACCAGACCGCACTCAGGGTCGGCGGCAAATGCTTCAGGGTGCCGAGTTTGCCATTCAGCGCAGACAACCCGGCCGGTGAACCACTGACGCCAACATCATGGCTGAAGGGGGTGGCGGCGAGCAGTTCGATGCCCAGGTTATCGGTCACCATGTAGGCGAAGTTCAAACCCAGCTGGGTATCGCTGTCCAGGGTAGCGCTGCCACCCAGGTCGCCCAGCGCTGCGCTCTTGATACCGGAGCTGTCTTCATGCGGATCGACGGTGACCGCGCCGGCGCGCACAAGAATGTCGCCGGCCTGGTGGGCCTGAGCAGTGATCGACACCGCCAGAAGTGCGGGAGCAAGCAGCAGGCTGGCGGACAATTGGGTGGCAAAGCGTGACATGGTCTGTCTCCTTGATAAGTGAACAGGGACGACTTTAATCATCCGGCGCGGTGCAGATATTGATTTGGAGCAACAGACACGCGAGGCGGCCTGCGACAGGCTGCCGCAGAGCGGTTGAAGTCTGTGGGCGCAAAGATGATAATGGTTCTCTTTTAGGTCAAGTCAGGCCATCACCCCTTGGGGAGAATGTGAATGAAAGCAGTTTGGCTAACGGCATTGTTGAGCCTGCCATTGGTAGCGCAGGCGCAATCGGTGCAGCAGGCGCAGCAGCAAAGCAGTGAGCTGACTGCTGCCGCGGTGGCGTCGCAGCAGCGGATTGATCAACTGGACGACGCTACACGCAGCGCGCTGGAGACCTACCGGCAGGCCAATCAGCAGATCAGCCAGTTGGGCGAATACAACAGTCGCATGGAGCAGGTGGTGGCGCAGCAGCAACAGGAGCTGACTAGCCTGCAGGAGCAGTTGGGCGGCATTGAACACACCCAGGCCGAGATGCGCCCGCTGATTCGGCGCATGGTCGAGTCACTGGAGCAGTTTATCGCCGTTGATCTGCCGTTCCTGCCCGAAGAGCGCGAGGATCGAGTCGCGCGCTTGCAGGACCTGTTGGTGGATCCTGAGGTCAGTATCGCCGAGCTCTACCGCCGGGTGCTTGAGGCGTACCAGATCGAGAGCGACTATGGCCGCACGCTGGAAGCCTGGCGTGGCGAGCTGGTCCAGGGTGACGACGCGCGAGTCGTCGAGTTTCTACGCGTGGGACGCCTGATGCTGTTTTACCAAACGCTGGATGGCCAGGAGCAGGGTTACTGGGACAGCGCAACGCGCAGCTGGCAGCCGCTGCCCAGCGGGTATCGCCGCACGCTGGATCAGGGGTTGGCGATTGCCCGCACTGAACAGATGCCGGTGATGTTGCGCTTGCCGCTGCCTGCGGTCAGCCAGGAGGTGACGCCATGAAGCGCCTATGGATAGGATGTTTGTTGATGACGCTGCTGCCGCTTGGGCAAGTGCAGGCGCAGGCGCCAAGTAAACAGGATCTGCTGCGCAGCATTCGTGAAACCCGTAGCGCGGAAGAGGCGCAAATGCGCGCCCGTGAGCAGGCCTTCGTGCAAGAGCAAGGTCGGCAGCAACAGCGCATGGCCGCGGCGGTGCGCGAGCGGGATCAGCTGCAGGCCAGCGCTGATGCGCTGGATGCCCGCTTCAAACAGCAAAGTGAAGCCCTGGCGGCGGTCAAGGCCGAGCTGAGCGAGCGCAGTGGCAACCTCGGCGAATTGTTCGGTGTGGTGCGTCAGGGTGCCGGCGATACTCGCAGTCAGTGGCAGGACTCGCTGCTCAACAGCCGCTTTCCGGAGCGATTGAAAGAGCTGGATGCATTGGCGCAAAGCCAGCGTATTCCTCAGGTAGAGCAGTTGGAACAGTTCTGGTATCGCCTGCAGCAGGACATGACCGCCAGCGGCGAGATCAGCCGCTATGAGGCCCCGGTGGTGGACCGCCACGGCCAGACACGCGCACAACAGGTGGTCAGCGTGGGACCTTTTGTGGCGCTGAGCGAGCAGCAATATCTGAGCTATCAGCCGGACAGCCAGCAACTGGTCAGCCTCGAGCGCCAGCCAGATGGGACGGGTTTGATCGCTGATTTTGTCGGCCCGCGTGAGGCGCTGGCTGACCTCTGGCTGGACCCTTCGCGCGGCAGCGTGCTTGACCAGCTGCAACGCAAGCCGCAGCTGCTTGAGCGGGTAATGCAGGGCGGTATTGTTGGTTACGTGATCATTGTGCTGGGGGTGTTGGGAATCCTGCTGGCGCTGGTGTGTCTGTTCTGGCTGCAGGGCGTGCAGCGCCGGGTTGACCGTCAGGCTGCCGATCTCGACAACCTGCAGGCCAACAACCCCCTGGGCCGGGTTCTCAGTGTCATCGGCAGCCACCCGCGGCTGGAAGAGCTGGATACCCTGGAGCTCAAGCTGGATGAGGCCATCCTCAAGGAAACGCCCGCGCTGGAGCGGTGGCAGGGGTTGATCAAGCTACTGGCGGCGGTGGCACCCTTGCTCGGTCTATTGGGTACCGTGACCGGCATGATCGCCACCTTCCAGGCGATCACCCAATACGGCACCGGTGACCCCAAACTCATGGCCGATGGCATCTCGCAGGCACTGGTGACCACGGTGCTGGGTCTGGTAGCGGCCATTCCGCTGCTGTTCATGCACAGCCTGGTGGGGGCGCGCAGCAAGGCGCTAATTCAACTGCTGGAGCAGCAGAGTGCCGGGCTGATCGCCCTTCATCTGGGTGGCGGAGACAAGCCGCGTGATTGACGCTTTCTGGCATCTGCGGAGTTTTCTCGACAGCGGCGGCTGGGTGCTCTGGAGCATCCTGCTGGCCACGGTGCTGTTGTGGACGCTGATGCTGGAGCGCCTGTGGTTTTTGGCGCGCGTGTTTCCGGCCGAGGCCAAGGGCTATCAACAAGCCTGGCTGGGGCGTGGTGAACGCCGCAGTCTGGCCGCGCGGCACATCCGGGGGGCCTGGCTGTCGCAGGCGCAGCAGCGGCTTAACCGCTATCTGCCGATGGTGCGTGTGCTGATCGCGCTGTGTCCGCTGTTGGGGTTGCTCGGTACGGTAAGCGGCATGATTCAGGTGTTCGACGTCATGGCCCTGAGTGGCAACGGCAACCCGCGGGCGATGGCCGCTGGCGTGTCGCGCGCTACCGTGCCGACCATGGCCGGCATGGTCATCGCCATCAGTGGATTATTTTGTCTGGCGCGGCTCGATCAGCAGTCGCGTCGGGCCCTGCAGCGGTTGTCCGACCGCCTGCGTCACGAATAGGAAGTTACCCCATGCGGATGCGCAGACACCACAGTACGGCGGATGACGAAGCCGGTATCGACCTGACGCCGATGCTGGATATCGTGTTCATCATGCTGATCTTCTTCATTGTCACCAGCTCCTTCATCAAGGAGTCGGGTATTACGGTTGAGCGGCCCTCTGCCGCCAGCGCGGCCGAGCAGCCCAAGGGCAATATTCTGATTGCGGTCAGCGCCGACGGCGAAATCTGGATCGACCGCAAACAGGTGGACATTCGCGCCGTGCGGGCCGCGGTCGAGCGGATGCGGGTGGATCAGCCCGACAGCACAGTCGTTGTGCAGGCCGACAAGGACGCCCGCAGCGGTCTTGTTATCCGCGTGATGGATCAGGCCAAGTTGGCGGGTGTTGAGGCGGTGGCGCTGGCCGCGACGGCGGAAAGCCGCTGATGCGATTGCTGCTGAGCTTTATCGGCGCTGTGCTGGTGGCGCTGGCGCTGTTCACCCTGATGGTGCTGCTGATCATGCCACCAACGGACGACCCGCAGGCGCCGCAGGAGCTGCTGCGCATAGGTGTAGTGCGCAGTGTCAGTGATACGGCCAGCGAAGATCCGAGCCAGCAGTTGCAGCGCCCGGAGCGTCCCGAGCCACCCGAACCGGTCACCGAGCTCCAGGTGGATGCGCCCACTGCGCAGCAAATGCCCGATCTGCAGCTACAGATAGAAGTGCCGCAGTTGCAGAACGCGCTAAGCCTGAGCGTTGCTCCGGCGCAGAGTGATTTGCGCCCGGCGCCGGCTGCACCCGCTCCTGCGCCTGCGCCCAGTCCGGCTGCTGCCGCGCCTCCGCCCGGCAGCGCCGAAGAAGTGACGCCACTGGTAGATATTCCCCCCAATTACCCGCGCCGGGCCCAGTCTGCTGGAATCGAAGGCGAAGTGACCCTGCGCTTTACCATCACCCCGGACGGCAAGGTAGAGAATCTGCGGGTGATTGCCGCTGAGCCGCCCGGCGTGTTCGAGCGTGAGGCCCGCCGAGCGGTCAGCCGCTGGCGCTTTTCACCGCGGCGGGAAAACGGTCGCGCGGTGGCGCGCGACGCCACCAAAACGCTGTACTTCCGCATGGAAAAGGGGCGACGCAGATGAGGCGCCTATTGCTGATGTTGTGTCTGCTGGCGCCGCTGGTGCAGGCGCAGCAAATTGATCCCAAGGTGTTCATGGCACTGGAGAGCGCGCGTACGGCGCAGCAGGCAGGCAACCTCAGCGCCGCGCAGCGCGCGCTGGATGACGCCCTGAAAAGCACCAGTGCGGGCTCGCTGGAGCAAGCCCTGGTGCAGCAGCGGCTCGGGTATCTGGCGATTGAGCGCGAAGATTACGCCGCCGCGGTGCGTTGGCTGCAGCAGGGGTTGGCGCAGGCACAGTTGAGCGCCGAGGCAACGCAACAGGATCGCCGTAATCTGGCGCAATTGCTGGTGCAGCAGGCGCGTTATCAGGAGGCGGTAACCCTGCTGGAAGCCGAAGGGGTGGGCAACTTGCCGCTGGCGACCCGCCGTCTGCTGGTGCAGGCCTACCGTGAGCTCAAGCAATACCGTAAGGCAATCCCGCTGGCCGAGCAGATCGTGCGGGCCAACCCGGCGGCGGATGATGTCTGGTATCAGTTGCTCGCGGGCATGAACTATGAGCTGCAGCGCTATGGCGACGCCATCGAGTGGTTGCAGGTGCTGGTGCGCCGTGCCCCGCAGAGCAGCGCCAACTGGCGTCAGTTGGCGAGCATGCAAAGCATGGCTGGCCAGCAGACCGAGGCCGCCGCGACCTTGCGCTTGGCGCACGAAGCCGGCGTCGGTTTGCGCAAGAGCGATCTGGATAACCTGGTCGCCCTGCACGCGCAGGCCGGTGCGCCCTGGCAGGCTGCCCGTTTGCTGGACGCGCTGATCGAGCAGCAGCTATTGCCGGCAGACCGCGAACATCAGTTGCGGCTAGCGCAGCTGTGGCAGGCTTCGCGTGATCGCGAGCAGGCGTTGCAAGCCTGGCAGCAGTTGGCGCGGCAAAGTGGTGATACGCGCTACTGGCTGCAGGTAGCTTTTCTGCAGTATCAGCAGAACGACTGGGCCGCGATGCAGACGACGCTGGGGCAGTTCCGGCCCGCTAACGCTGAACAGCGGCGCCAGGTGCAATCGCTGCGTAACGCCGCTGCTGCGGCCCAGGCCGGGCTCTGATCTTGCCGCGATAATGTGTTGGGCGTGGGGGCTGGCGCTTTGGTCGAGGGCCAGTTGGCAATGCTGGACGTGGCCCGTTACTCGGCAAGGCAAGTGCGGCGGGCGGTTCCGTTCAGTACTCGAAAATCTCAATCTGGCTGGCGCTGAGGCGGTAGCCGGCGCTGGCCAGTTCACTGTCGCTTTGCTCGACGTGCAGGGTGCCGGTCACCCAGATCGGGATGTAGGCCGCATCCAGCGCGACCCCGTCTTCACTCTGTACCAGCACAATCTGGTTGGACGGCGGCGGCGGTACGTGAATGCAGGCGCCAAAATACGGCACCAGCAGAAACTCGGTTACACGGTTATCGTCACTTAGCGTCAGCGGCACTATGTAACCGGGCAATTTCACCTCCTGACCATCCAGCTCGGGCACCGTTGGCGCCTGCGGCTGCTGCTGTTCGATGACCGAGCTGTTGTTGCCGGTGGCGTCCTCGCTGAGCACGTCTGCCAATTGCGACAGGTCGTGCATCGGCTGCGGCATGCCGAATTGATTGGCGCTGCCCGGGGGGATCAATGCTTCCCAGCTAAGCTCGCGGGCCGCCTGCGCGGCGGAGCTGCCGAGCAGCAGGGCGGACAGCATGAAAACAGGTATCAGGGCGCGCACGGGATTACATCCTCAGGTCTTGATCGACAGGCCATCTACCAGCGCCAGGCGATAAGCGCGCCAGGCTGGGATACAGGCCAGTAACAGGCTGGCCAACAAGATGGTTGCCAAGAGTTTCAGTTCCGCCGGGCTGGGCCAGGCAAAGGGCATGAACAGGCCGTACTCTTGCTCAAGTACTGGCCTTGCCAGCCCGAGGCCAATGTACAGCAAGCCGAGGCCGAGCAATATACCCGCGGCAGCCAGGGCCATGGCCTCGAGTACCAGCAGGCTGAAAATATGCCAGGGTTTGGCGCCAACGGAGCGCAATATGGCCATTTCCCGGCGGCGCTCGTTCAGGCTGCCAAGGATGGCACTGAGCATGCCGACGAGGCCTGTCAGCACCACGCAGGCAGACACCAGCAGCAGCGCTTTTTCTGCCACGCTGAGCAGGCTCCACAGCTCCTGCAGTGCGACGCCCGGCATGATCGCCAGCAGCGGCTCGCCACTGAACTGGTTGACCTGGCGTTGCACCGCAAAGGTGTCGATGCGTCGGTTCAGCCCCACTAGCATGGCGGTGATGGCTTTGGGAGTGAGATCCAGCTCGCGTGCCTGCGCGGCGCTGACGTGGCCGGCGCCGCGCGCCGGCATGCCCTGTTGCCAGTCGACGTGCAGCGCTTCAATACCTTGCAGGCTAACGTGAATGGTGCGGTCAACCGGCGTGCCGGTCTTGGCCAGGATGCCACTGACGCGAAAGGGTTTGTCGGCATGCTCGACAAAGCTCACCGCCCCGGCGCCGTGCGCCAGCACCAGCTCGGTCCCAACCTGATAACCCAGTTCACGCGCGATGTCGGCGCCAATCACTGCGTCGTAAAGATCGTCGAAGGGCTTGCCCTGGGCGAAGCTCAGGGGGATGTCGCGGCCGAAACGAAAATGCGTGAAATAGCTCTGATCGGTGCCCATGACGCGGAAGCCGCGGTGCGAATCGCCCAGTGAAATGGGGATAGCCCACTTCACCTGGGGCAGCGTGCTGATGTCGTTGTAGCTGTCCCAGCGGATATTGTTGGTGGCGTTGCCGATGCGAAATACCGAGTACAGCAGTAACTGCACCGAGCCGGAGCGCGCGCCGACGATCAGGTCGGTACCGCTGATGGTGCTGGCAAAGCTGGCGCGGGCCTCGCTGCGCACCCGCTCGACGCTCAGCAGCAGGGTGACGCTGAGGGCAACCACCAGCACCGTGAGCAGGGCGGTGACACGGCGGTTGTTGAGGCTCTGCAGAGCCAGGCGCAGCAGATACATCACAAGCCCTCCAGATGCGTGGCGCGGTTCAGCTCGGGCAGCGCCAGGCTGCGATCGAACAGCGGCGCCAGTGCGGTGTCGTGACTGACAAACAGCAGGCTGCTACCGGCTTCGCTGCACTCGGCAAACAGCAGCTGCAGGAAGGCCTCGCGGCTGTCGGCATCCAGTGCCGAGGTGGGCTCGTCGGCGATCACCAGCTCCGGGTTGCCGATCAGCGCCCGGGCAGCGGCAACCCGTTGTTGCTGGCCGATGGACAGGGCGGTGGCCGGGCGACGCAGCAAGGCCGGATCGCTCAGCCCCAGCCCGTTCAGCAAGTGTGCGGCCGCTGCCTCCAGGCTGCCGTGGCGCTGGAGCGCACGGTCTTTGCGGCGCGCCGAAAAGCGGCACGGCAGTAATACGTTGTCCTGCACCGAGAGGTAGGGCAGCAGGTTGAACATCTGGAAAATGTAACCGGTGTGCTCGGCACGAAAACGATCGCGCTGGCGTGCCGAGAGGCTGGCGAGCGATTGTCCCAGCAAGGTGACCTCGCCCTGCTGGGGCAGGTGCACGCCGCCGAGCAGGCCGAGCAGGGTTGTCTTGCCGCTGCCCGAAGGGCCTTTCAGAAACAGCCGCTCACCGGCCTGCAATCGAAAATGCACAATATCGAGCAGCACCGGCTGCTGCGGCCAGGCGAAGCGCAGCTCATTGAGCTCTAGCAGGGGGCTGGTCATCGTACTGAAAGTCCTCGGGCGTGGGGTCGGTTCAGGATATCAGTCGAACTGCACTGTGGCGCGCTCGGCAGTCAATTCGGCCCCCATCTGGCCCTTGGGGGTGATGCCTTGAAGGTTGATACGTTCCAGACCGGGATAGACGGCAAACAGTGGCAGCTCCAGGTGAGTGAGCTGGTCCGGCTCGGCGCAGTTGAAGGTATAGCTCGCCTCGATATCAGCGTGATGATGCGCAGGCTCTTCGTCGTGGTCGTGCGCGCCGTCGTGGTCATGATCCTCATGCTCATGCTCCGCGTCGTGCTGGGTGGCGAACAGCGGGCTGTCGAGGTCGGCCGAAGCCAGGGTGCAATCGGCAGCTGCCGGGAAGCGGAACAGCTGGTCTGCCTGCTGCAGTTGCGCTTGCACCGCCTTGACCTTGGCAATGTCGTCTGGCGAATGGGCGGCATGCTCAAAGCCGAGCAAGTTCATGGCGGGGCTGTCCAGCTCCAGCTGCACCTGAGCGCCTTCGATCGCCAGATTGAGGCTGGCAACACCGTGCTCATGAGCTCCCAGGCTGGCGTGCTCATCGTGTTCGTAGGCCAGCGCATGGAGGCTGAGTGGCAGGGCAATACTGAGAGTAAGCAGTTGGCGACGCATGGATAGGATCCTTGGGTGAGGGGTAGCGGCTGCCATAATGTTATCTTATTTCATTTTTGTAAAGGGCCGATCTGCCGAGCGCGGCGGCCTGCTGGGCTGGTTGCTGTTGGGGGCAGGTGAGTGGGCGAGCGGCGGCTGCCGCTCGCATCGGGATCAATACAGCGCCTGATACAGCTTGCGGCGATACTGGATGCTTAGCGGGTTGCCGGCGCCGAGCAGATCAAACACCTGCATCAGGGTTTTCTGGGCGATGCCGTCGGCATAACTGCGGTCGCTTTGCATCAGCGCCAACAGCCCGCCCATGGCAGTGTCGTACTCCTGCCGGCCAAGACTGATGATCGCCAGCTGGTAAGCCGCTTCGCTGTCGCTAGGGTCTTTGGCCAGGCGGTGGGTGAGCAGTTCGGCCGGGGGTAACTCGGCGGCCTGGCGCTGGAACACCAGGCGGGTGCGCAACTCGGTGATCGCCTGTTTGTGTGCATCGGGTTTGCTGATGGCGCCCAGCACCTGTTCGGCATCGTCCAGCTCGCCGGTTTCCGCCAGCGCACGAGCCAGCAACAGCAGCAGGGCGTCGCTCGATTGCTCGGCAATCGCCTGTTGCAACACCGTGATGGCCTCGGCGGCGGCCCCGGAGGCCAGCAGCTCGGTGGCATGGGCCGCCGGGTCCATTGGCTGGGAGGGTGCGGCTGCGGTCTCTGGCATGGCGCCAATGTGCGGGACCAGCAACTCGCGAATCGCGCTTTCCGGCTGAATGCCGGCAAAGCCTTCTACCGGCTGGCCGTCCTTGAACAGCACCACGGTGGGCAGACTGCGGATGCCAAAGCGCTCGCTCAGGGCCGCTTCTTCATCGCAATTGACCTTGGCCAGCAGCAGCTCGCCGGCGTAGCTGTCGGCAATGGCGGTGAGCGTCGGCAGCAGAGCCTTGCACGGCGCGCACCAGTCGGCCCAGAAGTCGACCAGAACCGGCTTGTGGAAAGAATTTTCGAGCACGTAACGATCGAAGGTGTCGGTGGTGACATCAAACAGGTAGGGCGATGACATGGCGATTCCGATACAAGGGTGGCAAGGCGCTGCGGCCTTTGGTCTGGCAGTCTTTATAGGGCGGGTGCGGGGCTAGATCAAGTAGTGCCGAGTGCTGCGCCGGCGGCATAGAGGCTGACCTGGCGAAACTCCAGCGGCTCGCCAAGGTCCGGCCAGGTGCGCCCGGGTAATATCTGCTGGCGCTGGTAGGGCGGATGGTTCAGTTCGCGCACGCGTGAATCGGCGATGAGGACGGCATCGGCGCGTTTGGCAAAGTGGTCGAGAAATGGTCGGTTCTCGGCATCGTAAAGCACATCGGCGGCGATGATCAGATCCAGCGGGCCACTCACTGCAAAATAGTCGGCGGCGATCGCCAGCTGCATGTCGTTGAGTTTGGCGTTCAGTGCGCAGGCCAGCTGCGCGGGTTGGTCCAAGTCGCAGGCAATCACGCTCTCAGCGCCGGCCAGCTTGCAGGCCAGGGCGACTACGCCGGAGCCGGCACCAAAATCCAGCACCCGCAGGCCGCGCACCTGGTGCGGGTTGTCGAGTATCCAGCGCGCCAGCGCCAAACCGCTGCCCCAGCAAAAGCCCCAGTAAGGAGGATGTTCCAGCAGGCGACGGGTTTCTTCGTTGTCGAAAGCGCGGTCCAGATTCGCCGGGTCGAGCAGCCAGAGCTCCAGCTCTTCCAGTCCGGGCAGGCGCGCTGGCAGCAGTTGCGCGTCGCTCAGCACCTTGTTCAGTTCGGCGTTCAGGGCAGCAAGGGTCATGGGGTGGTCCACAGTGGTCTCGGCGGCATTGTAACGTCGGTGACGGTCTGTCGGCAGCCCCGTCAGACCGGTAACTCGCTGCGCAGTCGGCTGTGCAGAAACTCGATCAAGGTGCGGGTGGCCAGCGTGGGATAGAGGTTGGGTGCGGTCAGCAGGTACAACTGGTCGCCCCAGGCGCTGACCCGCACGCGCTGGTCGAGCAGCAGGCGTATCAGCTCGCCACTGTCGAGTTCCTGCTGCACGCTGTACAGCGGCAGCAGGGCGCATCCAATGCCGGCCAGTGCCGCGCGCTTGAGGAACAGCATGTCTTCGGTTTGCAGGCGCGGGCGCAGCGTCAGCGTGCGGGTCTGGCGGCCGTCGAACAGTTCCAGCGGCAGGCGCTGCTCGGGCAGGTTGACGCTGACCATATCAAGTTGCAGTAGATCGTCCGGCTGCTGCGGCGTGCCGTGCTGCTGCAGATAGGCAGGGCTGGCGCATAGCGCCCAGTCGACCGGCCCCAGGTCACGCGCCACCAGCGTATCGGGCGGGGTGGAGGTCACGCGAATGGCGACATCGATCTCCGCGGCGACCAGGTCGAAGATACGGTTGCTGAAGGTCAGTTGCAGGCTAACCTCTGGGTAGAGCGCGGCGAACTCCAGCAGCAAAGGTCCGACCACCTGCTGGCCCAGGGCAACCGGTACGCTGAGGCGAATATGCCCGCGCAGGTTCTGGCCAAGATCGTCAACGGTGGCCTGCAGGGCGGCGAGCTCCTGACTGATGCGCGCAGCGTGCTCGTAGAGTGCCCAGCCGATCTGCGTGGGTTCTACTCTACGCGTGGTACGCCGAAACAGCTGTACCTGCATGCTCTGCTCCAGTGCCTTGAGTCGCCGGCTGACATGCGAGCGTGAGGTACCCAGGCGTCGCGCGGCACTGCTCATGCTGCCGGCCTCTACCACGGCGCTGAGAAACTGCAGGGTTTTTATATCCACTGATTGTTGCCTATTTGTAAACAGTTTGGGCTTGCTGGCGGGTATTGTAGATCAATTGGTCGGCTTCTATAGTCCAAGCACTCGAACATTCTGGTGCTGTCATCGCACGACTTATCCAAGGAGAACAACAATGAGTCTTCCCAGCGTTCTGCAGAATTCACTCAAACTGCCGGTTATCTGCTCCCCTCTGTTCATCATCTCCAACCCTGATCTGGTGATTGCCCAGTGCAAGGCCGGCGTGGTCGGCTCCTTTCCGGCGCTCAATGCACGGCCGGCGGAAGAGCTGGAGGTTTGGCTCAAGCGTATTACCAGTGAGCTGGCCGACTATCAGGCGGCCAACCCGGATGCGGTGGTGGCGCCCTTCGCGGTGAACCAGATCGTGCACAGCAGCAACGATCGCCTGCAGCACGATGTGGAAATGTGCGTGAAGTACAAGGTGCCGATCATTATTACCAGCCTGCGCGCGCCTAACGAGGTGGTCGGCCCGATTCACAGCTACGGCGGCCTGGTGTTCCATGATGTGATCAACGTCAAACACGCCAAGAAGGCCATCGAGGCCGGGGTAGATGGCCTGATTCTGGTCTGTGCTGGCGCCGGTGGTCATGCCGGACAGCTCAGCCCGTTTGCCCTGGTGTCGGAGATTCGCGCTTTCTACGATGGCCCTATTATCCTCTCCGGCTCAATCGCCAAGGGCGAGCAAATTCTTGCCGCGCAGGCTATGGGCGCCGACCTGGCCTACATGGGCACGCGGTTTATTGCTACCCACGAAGCCAATGCCGATCAGGCCTACAAGCAGATGCTGGTAGATACCACTGCCGATGACATCGTCTACAGCAACCTGTTTACCGGCGTGCACGGCAACTACCTCAAACCCAGTATTCAGAATGCCGGCATGGACCCGAATGCGCTGCCCGAAGGCGACAAGAGCAGCATGAAGTTTGGCTCCGGTGGCAGTAACAAAAGCAAAGCCTGGCGCGATATCTGGGGCGCAGGGCAGGGCGTAGGCAGTATCGGCGCTATTACCTCCACCGCCGAAGCGGTCATGCAGTTGGAGCAGGAATACGCTGCCGCGCGGGCGCGGATGCAGCAGATCGCCAGCCCCTATGTTGGCAAGACCGGTGACAAGGCATGACGGCGCGCCTGATTTGCGGGGAGCTTGACCGCAGCGGTGATCAGGTAGCCCAACGTGCACTGCAGCTGGCGGGCGGTTTGGCCCGGTTGGGGGTCGAAGACGGCGATGTGATTGCCGTGATGCTGCGTAACGGGCCGGCTTTTATCGATGCGATCCAGAGTTGTCAGACCGCCGGCTGTTTCTATTGCCCGGTCAACTGGCACTTCAAGGCTGATGAAGTCGCCTTCCTGCTGCAGGATTCGGCGGCCAAGGTGTTTCTGGTCGAGGCCGATCTGCTCGACGCGCTGGCCGGTGCTATTCCCGAGGGCGTGGTGGTGCTGGTGAATGGCGTTGAGGCAGGTTTGACCGCTGGCCGGTTGCCCTATGAGCCCTGGCTGGCCGAGCAGGCACCCTACGCCGGTGAACCACGCACCCCACGCGCGCACATGGCCTACACCTCAGGCACTACCGGGCGGCCCAAGGGCGTCAAACGGCTGGCACCGGCGCCGGAAGAGCGTGAGGCCATGGCGGCGGCCATGCGGGGGTTGTCGCGTGCGGCCTGGGGTATTGAGCCCGGCGTGCGGACGTTGGTATCGGCGCCGTTGTACCACAGCGCCCCCAGCTCCTTTGCCCAGCAGTCGATTCTGCAGGCCGAGTTGATGGTCGTGATGCCGCGTTTTGATGCCGAGCAGACATTGGCGCTGATCGAGCAATACCGCATCGACACGGTTTTTCTGGTGCCCATCATGTACGTGCGGCTACTGCGCCTGCCGGCGGAGACAAGAGCCAAGTACGATTTGTCGTCGGTGCGCTTTGTTGCGTCTACCGGCGCGCCCTGCGCACCGGACGTGAAGCTGGCAATGCTCGATTGGTGGGGACCGGTGATCTTTGAGACCTACGCCTCCAGTGAAACCGGCATGATCACTATCCAAGACCCGGCCTCGGCACGGCGCAAGCCGGGCAGTGTTGGCTTGCCGATTGGCGACACCCGCATCCGCATTGTCGATGAGCAGGGCAATGACTGTCCGGTGGGCGAGCCCGGCGTGATCTACGTACGTCAGCCCGCGGTGCCGGACTTTACCTACCTGAACAACGAGGGCGCGCGGGAGAAGGCCGGACTGGACGATCTGGCGACCGTGGGTGATATCGGCTACTTGGACGAGGAAGGTTACCTGTACGTTTGCGATCGCAAGTCGGACATGGTGATTTCCGGTGGCGTGAATATTTATCCGGCCGAGATCGAGCATGTGTTGATCACCCTGCCTGGGGTCATCGATTGCGCGGTGGTGGGTATGCCTGATGCCGAGTACGGCGAGTCCCTGATGGCGGTGGTCGCTGCGCCAGCGGGGCTGCTCAGCGCAGAGCAGGTGCAGCAGTTCGTGCGCGAGCGTCTGGCCGGCTACAAGGTGCCGCGCCGGGTGGAGCTGATCGAGGCGCTGCCGCGCGATGACAACGGCAAGGTGGCCAAACGTCGGCTACGCGAACGCTTTGTTGCATCTTGAGCCCGAAAGCCCGGGATATCTGCCTTCCCGCCGGCTTTTTGGTTTGGAAATGTAAGGATACATTTTTATCGCGGCCTACAAGAGAGTAAGATGTAGGCCGCTTTTATCCTTCCAGGAAATCTTACATGCATTGTCCATTCTGTGGCGCCAATGACACCAAGGTGATCGACTCTCGCCTCGTGGCGGAGGGTGACCAGGTGCGCCGCCGCCGCGAATGCCTTGCCTGTCAGGAACGCTTTACCACCTTCGAGACCGCCGAACTGGTCTTGCCCCGCGTGATCAAGCAGGACGGCCGCCGCCAGCCCTTTGATGAAGACAAGCTGCGTGCCGGTTTCCAGCGCGCGCTGGAAAAGCGCCCGGTCAGCGTCGAGCAGATCGAAGCCGCGATTGGCCACATCAAGCACCGCCTGCGCGCCACCGGCGAGCGTGAGGTCAAGGCCATGGTGGTGGGCGAGATGGTGATGCGCGAGCTCAAGCAACTGGACGAAGTCGCCTACATCCGCTTTGCCTCCGTCTACCGCCGTTTTCAGGATCTGAACCAGTTCCGCGAAGAAATCGAACGGCTGTCGCGCCGCGAGCAGGACGATGCCGATGCCTGAGAGGAGCAGCATTGACCGCGAGTGGATGAGCCGTGCGCTGGAGCTGGCCGCACGCGACCTCTACACCACCGAACCCAATCCGCGCGTGGGTTGTGTGCTGGTGCAGGGCGACGCTCTGGTCGGTGAGGGCTGGCACGTGCAAGCTGGCGAAGGCCATGCTGAGGTCAACGCGCTGGCACAGGCCGGCGAGCGAGCCCGTGGCGCCACCGCCTACGTCACCCTGGAACCCTGCAGCCACACCGGCAAGACACCGCCCTGCGCCGATGCGCTGATCAAGGCCGGCGTCAGCCGCGTGGTGGCGGCCATGCAGGACCCCAACCCGCTGGTTGCGGGCCAGGGTCTGCAGCGTCTGCGCGACGCCGGCATCGCCGTCGATTGCGGTCTGCTCGAAGCGCAGGCGCAGGCGCTGAATCCGGGTTTTATCAAGCGCATGCAGCAGGGCTTGCCCTGGGTGCGAGTCAAGCTGGCGATGAGTTTGGATGGCCGCACCGCGATGGCCAGCGGCGAGAGCAAATGGATTACCGGCCCTGCCGCGCGGGCCGATGTGCAGCGCCTGCGCGCGCGCAGCGGCGCGGTGATCAGCGGCGCCGATAGCGTGTTGCTGGACGACTCGGCGCTGACCGTGCGGGCCAGCGAACTGGGCTTGCCCGACGATGAAGCGGCCGCCGCCGTGCAGCGCCAGCCGCTGCGCGTATTGATCGACAGCCTGCGGCGCGTGCCGCTGGAGCAACGTTTTTTCCGCGAGACCGGCCCCACCTTGGTGATCAGCACCAGTGCCGAGCAGGCCGCGGAGTCCTATCAGGCTATTGGCAGCGAACTGCTGGCACTGCCCGGTGACGACGGCAAGGTGGATCTGACCACCGTGCTGCGCACCCTGGCCGAGCGTGGCTGCAACGAGGTGCTGGTCGAAGCCGGCGCTGCGCTGTCGGGTGCTTTCTGGCGTGCCGGTCTGGTAGATGAACTGATTGTGTATATGGCGCCGCGCCTGCTGGGAAGCCAGGCGCGCCCCCTGATGCAGCTCCCCTTCGAGAGCATGAGCGAGGCGATGGACGTCGCCGTTTCCGATATGCGAGCCATAGGCCAGGATTGGCGCATCACCGCACGCCCGATTTTCCCTTCCTGAGAGTGTTAAACAATGCAAAGCAGCGTACAGCTACTGCTATTGGTGATGGCAATCATCGCCTTTTTGGGCGTGGTTCTTGAAGAAGTCATCCATGTAAACAAGGCCAAGGTGGTGCTGCTGTTCGGCGCACTGTCGTGGGTGGTGCTGTTTATAGCGGCGCCCGACGAGGCCATGCGCGTGCGAGTGCAGGAGGCGCTGAACGAGAACATTACCGACATCGCCAGCCTTTGGCTGTTCCTGTTGGCGACCATGACCTTTGTGGCCTACCTGAACAAGAAGGGCCTGATCGAAAACATCATTTACCGGATTTTGCCGGGGCGAATTACCGAGCGAAAACTGCTGTTTCTCACCGGTATTTTCTGTTTTGTTTTCTCCTCGATCGCCGACAACATTACCGCCACCCTGGTGTCGGTGGCGCTGGTACTGAGCCTCAATCTGGAGCTGCGCAAGATGTTGCGCTTTGCCACTTTGGTGGTGTTTGCGGTGAACTCCGGCGGCGTGGCGATGATTACCGGCGACGTGACCACCCTGATGATCTTCATGGCCGACAAGGTCGAGATCACCAACCTGCTGCTGCTCAGCGCGCCGGCCCTGCTGGCGGTATTGCTGCTGGCGGCGTTGCTGTCGGTGGGTCTGAACAGTGAAGTGGTGATTGAAAAGAACGCGCTGCACGAGTTGCGCGGGGTCGATAAGCTGATCGGCGCGCTCTTCCTGCTGACCATTCTCGCCACCATTCTGCTCAGCCTGTTCTTCGCCATCCCGCCGGTACTGACCTTCCTGACCGGCCTGGCCAGCATGTTTTTGCTGGCGCGCTTCTTCAACGAAGATATTGATAACGATCCGATTCTGGAATACATCCGCGTCATCGAATTCGAGACGCTGCTGTTCTTTCTCGGCGTACTGTTGCTGGTGGGCATGCTGCAGTTCATCGGCACTTTGCAGAGCCTGACCTCGCTGTATGACATCATGCCGAGCCTGCTGGCCAACTTCCTGATGGGCATGCTTTCGGCGCTGATTGATAACGTGCCGCTGACCGCTGCGCTGCTCAAGGCCGACCTGCAGATGAGCGTCGCCGAGTGGATGGGGCTGACCTATGCTGTCGGTGTGGGCGGTTCCCTGCTTATAATTGGCTCCGCTGCCGGCATCGTTGCCATGAGCAAGATGCCCGGCCTCACATTCATTACCTACCTGCGCAGCTTTGGCCTCCTGTTGATGGCCTTTGCTTTCGGCTTTATCGCCGTCTACGGGTTGGGGCTGCTGGTCGCCTGACCGGCACTGAACAAGCAAGAGGCAGTTTATGTTTACCGGCATCATCGAAGCGGTTGGCCAGATTCAGAGCATGCAGCCCAGTGGTGGCGATGTGCGTCTGTATGTGAAAACCGGCAAGCTCGATCTGGGCGACGTCAAGTTGGGTGACAGCATAGCGGTCAACGGCGTTTGTCTGACCGCGGTCGAGTTACCCGGCGACGGCTTCTGGGCTGATGTCAGCCAGGAGACCATCCGCCGCACCGCCCTGTCGCGGCTCAAGCCGGGCAGTCGGGTCAACCTGGAAAAGGCGCTGACGCCGACCACGCGGCTGGGCGGTCACCTGGTCAGTGGCCATGTGGATGGCGTCGGCAAGGTGCTGTCGATGCAGGAGGATGCGCGTTCCTGGCATTTTCGCATCGAGGCGCCGGCAGAACTGGCCAAATACATCGCCGAGAAAGGCTCGATCACCGTCGACGGCACCAGCTTGACCGTCAACGCCGTGGAGGGCGCGGTCTTCCACCTGAACATAGTGCCGCACACCCTGCAGGAAACCATCATGGGCGACTATGCCAACGGCAGCCCGGTCAATCTTGAAGTTGACCTGATCGCCCGTTATCTCGAGCGCCTGCTGCTCGGTGAGAAGGCCGCAGAGCCGACCGCCACGGGTATCAGCATGGCCTTTCTGGCCGAGAACGGTTTTCTGAAATCCTGATTAACCAGCCCCTGGAGGGCCGGATGAAACTGAACAGCATTGAAGAACTGATTGAAGACATTCGCGCCGGCAAGATGGTCATCCTCATGGATGACGAGGACCGCGAGAATGAAGGCGACCTGATCATGGCCGCCGAGGCCTGTCAGGCCGAGCACATCAACTTCATGGCCCGTTATGGCCGCGGCCTGATCTGTATGCCGATGAGTCTGGAGCATTGCGAGCGCCTCAAGCTGCCCTTGATGGTGCAGCGCAATGGCTCGGGCTTTGGTACCAAGTTCACCGTCTCCATTGAGGCCGCCGAAGGCGTTACCACCGGTATCTCCGCGGCTGACCGTGCACGCACTGTGCAGGCGGCGGCAGCGCCGAATGCGGTTGCCGAGGACATCGTCAGCCCCGGTCACATTTTCCCGCTGATGGCCCAGCCCGGCGGCGTGCTGGCGCGGGCCGGCCACACCGAGGCGTCCTGCGACCTGTCGCGCATGGGCGGTTTTGGCGAGTCGGCGGTGATTTGCGAGATCATGAATGACGACGGCAGCATGTCGCGTCGGCCCGATCTGGAAAACTTTGCCAAGCAACACGATCTGAAGATCGGCACCATTGCCGACCTGATTCATTACCGCCTGCTCAATGAGCGCACCGTCGAGCGCGCCGAAGAAAAGCAGCTGAAGAGCGAGCTGGGTGAATTCCGCCTGGTTGCCTACCGCGACCGCACCGACGATGTGGTGCACATGGCGCTGACGCTGGGCGATATTCAGCCGGAAGAGCCAACCCTGGTGCGGGTACACAACGTCGACCCGCTGCGCGACCTGTTTCTGGTCCCGGAAGGCGGCCGTTGGAGCCTGCAGGACGCCATGCGTCGGGTGGCTGCGGAAGGCCGTGGCGTGGTGCTGCTGCTGGGTAATCAGGTCGACAGCGAATCGCTGCTGGCGCATGTCAGCAACCTCGGTGAAGGCAAAGCGGCGCCGCGCCGCCCTTCGACCTACAATACCGTAGGGGCCGGTTCACAGATTCTGCGTGACCTGGGCGTGCGCAAGATGCGCCTGCTGTCTGCGCCGATGAAGTTCAATGCCATATCCGGCTTTGATCTGGAAGTAGTAGAATACCTGCCCTGCGAATAAACGCATTGATTCACGACAGCGCCTGAGCGCGCTGCCGGTTCTTTAATTGAGAGAGAGTGCCCATGACTATCCGTACCATCGAAGGCGATTTTGTAACTGGCCAAGGCCGCTATGCACTGGTTGTTGGCCGGTTCAACAGCTTTGTCGTCGAGAGCTTGGTCGAGGGCGCCGTAGACTCACTCAAGCGTCACGGCGTGAAAGAGTCCGATATCACCATCGTCCGCGTGCCGGGCGCCTTTGAAATCCCGCTGATGGTCAAAAAGGTCGCTGACCTGAAAAAGTACGACGCCATCATCACCCTGGGCGCGGTTATCCGTGGCGGCACGCCGCACTTCGAGTATGTTGCCGGTGAATGCGTCAAGGGCGTGGGCTCGGTCTCGCTGGAATACGGTATTCCGGTTGCCTTCGGCGTACTGACCGTCGACAGCATCGAGCAGGCCATCGAGCGTTCTGGCACCAAGGCCGGCAACAAGGGCGCAGAAGCGGCCATGTCGGCCTATGAAATGGTCAGCGTGATCAAGCAGCTGGAGGCCTGAGTGGACAACCACGAGCAGCAACCCGCAGCGGCCGGTCGTCCCAAGGCGTCGGCGCGGCGCAAGGCGCGCAGTCTGGCGCTGCAAGCGCTGTACTCCTGGCATATGGCCGATCAGCCGTTGTCGGATATCGAAGCGCAGTTTCGCACCGACAACGACTTCAGCAAGGTCGACAGCGCCTATTTTCATGAGCTGCTGACCGGCGTGCCGCGCAATCTGGACGAGCTGGACAACCAGCTGGGTGCGGTGCTGGATCGCGATATCAAGGATCTGGACCCGATCGAGCTGGCTGTACTGCGCATTGGCGTGTACGAACTGCTCAAGCGTATCGATGTGCCGTATCGCGTGGTGATCAACGAAGCCATCGAGATGGCCAAATCGTTTGGCGCCACCGACGGTCACAAATACGTCAACGGCATCCTCGACAAGCTGGCACCCCGCTTGCGCAAGGCCGAGGTCAGCGCTGCGCGCAACCGGTAAGCCGTTATAGCGGTGGGAGAGGGCGGCATGGCACTGGATGAATTTGCGCTGATTGGCCGCTACTTTCGTACCGCAGAGCTGGAGCGTGCTGCCGATCCTTCGGCCATTGCGCTGGGCATCGGTGACGATGCCGCTCTATTGCAGCTGGCCGCCGACCAGCAACTGGTTATCTCTACCGATTCGTTGCTGGCCGGCGTGCACTTCCCTGAGCAGTATCCCCCGCCGAGCTCGGTTATCGAGCTCTGGCGGTGGCAGTCAGCGATCTGGCCGCCATGGCCGCTACCCCTCTTGCCTTTACCCTTGCCCTGAGTCTGCCCAAGGTAGACGAGCCCTGGTTGCAGGCGTTTTCCCGCGGCCTGTCGGTTGCCGCGCGTGACTTTGCGATCAACCTGATTGGTGGCGATACCACCCGTGGGCCGTTGAATCTGGGCGTTAGCGTGTTTGGGCAGGTGCCGCGCGGACAGGCACTGCGGCGCGACGGCGCGCGGGGTGGAGATTTGCTCTGCGTTGGCGGGCCGCTGGGCGATGGCGCCGCTGGTCTGGCCGTGGTGCAGCGCCGCGATGTACCAGCTGGGCTGCCGCTGGTCGGCCAGGATTATCTGCAGCAACGTTTCTGGCGACCACAGCCGCAGCTGGCGTTGGGGCAACTGCTGCGCGGCGTGGCAACCGCCGGCCTGGATGTATCCGATGGCCTGCTGGCCGATGCCGAGCATATCGCCAGGGCCAGCGGCGTAGCGCTGCATATTGATGCGGCGCGTCTGCCGGCCAGTGAGGCGCTGGTCAGTTGGCCCGAACGTCAGCAACTTGAGTGGATGCTGCGCGGTGGTGACGACTATGTGCTGCTGTTCACCCTGCCGCCAGCGGCAAAGCCGCGTATCGCCCAGTGGCGTGCAGCAGGGCATGCGGTCAGCGTGATCGGCAGCGTGCATGCGGGCGACGGTGTGCTGCTGGATGTCGGCAAGGGCTACGCCCCGCTCAGTGGCGAGCGTGGTTATCAACATTTCAGGAGTTCGGATGACTGATTCGCAGGAGCACGCCCCCGCCTCGGTATGGCGTAACCCCATTCACTTTCTGGCCTTCGGCTTTGGTAGCGGGGCCATGCCCAGGGCGCCCGGTACCTGGGGTACGCTGGCGGCGTTGCCCTTTGTGCTGCTTTGGCAGCAGCTGCCGCCCTGGGGCTACGAGACAGTCCTGGTGCTCAGCACCCTGGTGGGTATCTGGCTATGCCACAAAACCGCGGCGGATCTAGGCGTGCACGATCATGGCGGCATCGTCTGGGACGAGTTCGTCGGCCTGTGGATCGCAATGTGGCTGGCGCCAACTGGCTGGCTCTGGCTGTTGGCCGGTTTTCTGCTGTTCCGCCTGTTTGATATCTGGAAGCCCTGGCCTATTCGCTGGATTGATCACCATGTGGGCGGCGGGCTCGGCATCATGCTGGACGACATCATCGCCGGTTTCATGGCGCTGGCCGTGCTGTTGCTTGCCGAGTACCTATTGGCTATGGTCTAACGCGGTCTTCCGGCCGACAGTTCCGCACGCAGAAAAAGGATAATCGCATGCATAACACCCTCATCAAGCTGATCAACTCAGCCCTCTTGCCGCTGGCCTTGCTCGCCAGCGCCGCCTGGGCCGAGCCGGTGGTGCGCGTGGTTGGCCTGTTTGCCAATGCGGCGGTGGTGAATATCGATGGCCAGCGGCACATGCTGCGGGCAGGTAAGCCGGGGCCGCAGGGCGTAACGCTGATTTCGGCAAACAGCACGAGTGCGACCATCAGCATCAACGGTCAGCGGCGTCAGTACGGCCTGCAGCGCGAATACACCGAAGGCTTTGCCGAGCGCGACACCCAGCAGGTCAGCATTGCACGGGGCGAGGGCGGGCATTTCATTGCGCATGGCTCGATCAACGGCCATAACGTGCAGTTCATGGTGGATACCGGCGCCACCAGCGTGGCGATGAACGCCTTTCAGGCACGGCGCTTGGGCATCGACTTTCTGGTTACCGGTACCGAGGTGCGCGCCAATACCGCCAGTGCCAACGTCAAGGCGTATCGGGTCCAGCTCGACCGCGTCAAGGTCGGTGATATCGAACTGCGCGATGTGCAGGGGCTGGTGCTGGAGGGCGGTTTCCCGACGGATGTACTGCTGGGGATGAGCTGGCTCAGCCGGGTGCGCATGGATGATCAGGGCAGCACTCTGGTGCTGGAACGCAAGTACTAAACGGCACCGGTGCATTCACCGGGCTGATTCAGGCCTCTTGAACGTCGCCCGGGCGGCCTTCTCCTGCTAATATAGCTGCCCCTTTATGCAGCAGCTGTACAGGAGACCGGTGTGACAGTCACCTTTATTGCGTCATCCCAGCTACCCACCCAGTGGGGCACATTCACCATGCACGGCTTTCTCGAACAGGAGACCGGCAAGGAGCATGTGGTCCTGACCATGGGTAACGTAGCCGATGGCGAGCCGGTACTGGGCCGTTTGCACTCCGAGTGCCTGACCGGCGATGCGCTGTTCAGCCTGCGCTGCGATTGCGGCTTTCAGCTCGAAGCAGCGCTCGCTGCCATTGCCAAAGAAGGCCGCGGCGCGCTGCTGTACCTGCGTCAAGAAGGTCGCGGCATCGGCCTGATGAACAAGATCCGCGCCTATCACCTGCAAGATGGCGGCGCCGATACCGTCGAGGCCAACGAGCTGCTGGGTTTTGGTGCCGATCAGCGCGATTACGGCATCTGCAAACCGATGCTGGAACATCTGGGTATCACCAGCCTCAAGTTGCTCACCAACAACCCGCGCAAGGTCAAAGCCATGCAGGGCTTTGGGGTCGAGGTAGCGCAGCGGCTGCCACTGCAGTTTGGCAAGAACCCCCACAACAGCAAGTATCTGGCGACCAAGGCTGGCAAGCTTGGGCACATGCTGGGGCAGCTGCATCAAGCTGAAACCGAGCCTGACGATGTTTGACGCCAAGCCGCAGTGGCGCACCCTACGCACGGTCTGGCGCATGCAAAGCGCCAGTGCGCTGCTGATTCCCATCATTGTGGTCTGGGTTATGGGCGACTGGGATGGCGTGATTCAAGCCGCGGCCATTCCGCTGTTTACGCTGGCCATGGCTAGCCTGTTTGTCACCCTGTGGCGGTTTCGGCGCTACAAGCTGGCGCTGATTCACGCCGAGGCACTGGGCAACGACGAGGGCGCCAAGGCGGCCTGGTCGGTGCTGCACCGTGAACAGATGTTTGGCCTGCTGGCAGCGGAGCTGCCCGGTTTTATTGGCGTGATTCACTTCTTCTGCATCGGCGAGTGGATTCCACTGTTGTTGTTGGTGCTGGTCAGCCTCGGCGCCATGGCACTCTATCGCCCGCCGGCAGCCTGGGTTCAATAGATGCTGCCCAGGCGGCGGATCTGCCTGTGGGCAGCCTTGCTGGCCTGTTTATTTGCGCTGCCGGCTCAGGCTGCAGCGCAGCGCATTGTCAGTCTCGCTCCCTTTCTCACCGACATGGTGCAATTACTTGATGCCGGCGACCGTCTGGTCGGCGTGTTGGACGACGGCCAGCTCCCCCCCGAGTTGGCCCAAGTGCCGCGTGTGGGTGCCTACCAGACGTTGTCTGCCGAGAGCATAGTCGCGCAACGCCCGGACCTGGTGTTGGCCTGGACCTCCGGCAATTCACCGGCGTTGCTGCAGCGGTTGCGCAGCTGGCATATCCAGGTGGTCGAATTTGATCCGCAAAGCCTGGCGGATATTGCCAGCGCCACGCAGGCCCTCGGCGAGTTGCTCGGGCAGGATACGCAAGCCGAACAGGTACTGAGCGACTATCATCAGCAACTGCAAAGCCTGGCGCCGCCGGCCGGTCAGCGGCCGCAGCGGGTCTTTATCCAGTTGTGGGACAACCCGCTGTATACGGTCGCCGGCGGTCAGCTGGTCTCGGACGCCCTGCAACATTGCGGCGCGCAAAATGTGTTCGCCAAGCTGCCGGGGTTGGCGCCGCAGGTGGGCAGGGAAGGGGTACTGGCGGCCAACCCGGATATCATCATTGCCCTAGCCGATCAGGCCATTTCGGCCCAGCCCTGGCTGGATGACTGGCGACGTTTTCCGCAGCTCAAGGCGGTGGCCGATGAGCGTCTTTATGTGCTGGCCAGCGATCAACTGGTGCGTCCAACTCCCCGTGTGGTCGAAGGTGTGGCCAAGCTTTGTGCGCTGGTGACTGCTCCCCGCTGAGGGCGGTTACCGGTTTTTGAGTCTGCGTGAGGTTGGCAACTATTGGCGCAGCAACCACGCCGCCATCCTGCTAAAAGCGCCTGCAACCCCCGTGCTACGCTGCCTCCACCCCACTGCGCAATAACTTGCACAGCACTGCGCAACATCCTGCGCAACTTTGCGTGACCGAGATCACAAACGGCTTTTCGGCTGCCTGCCTGATCACTCCAATCGTTTGATTTAATTGCCCTTTTTATTCCTGGCACAGCTCTTGGTTGTACTGGGTCAACCGGATCAGCCGGTCACCCCATTTCAAGCAAGGAGAGCAGCAATGCCAACACCCGCGTATCTGACCATCGAAGGCACCAAGCAGGGCCTGATCACCGCCGGTACTTTCACCGAAGACTCAGTCGGCAACATCTTCCAGGAAGGCCACGAAGACCAGGTGCTGGTGCAGGGCTACAACCACCAGGTCATCATCCCGCGTGACCCGCAGTCCGGCCAGCCCACCGGCCAGCGCGTCCACAAGCCGCTGATGATCACCAAGGTGTTCGACAAGTCCTCACCGCTGATCTTCAACGCTCTGACCTCCGGCGAGCGCCTGAGCAAGTGCCGCCTGGAGTGGTACCGCACCTCTGCCACCGGCACCCAGGAGCACTACTTCACCATCGAACTGCACGACGCCATCATCGTCGATGTGCAGTCGCAGATGCCTAACTGCCAAGACCCGAACATGGCGCACTTCACCCACCTGGAAGACGTCTACTTCACCTACCGCAAAATCGTCTGGACCCACGAAGTCTCAGGAACCTCCGGTTCTGATGACTGGCGCACACCCATCGCCGCCTAAGGTCTTTACAATGCCAGGCCACCGAGTGACTTGAGAGTCAGTCGGTGGCTTTTCGCGTTCAAGCGTCTCGCCGATCCCCGCCTGGATCGCTGAACGAATTCTGTAAAAAGGACAACGGATGTTCTCTCCAGCCAATGAAGCGGCCTTCAGCCTGCACATCGACGGCGCCGCCCACGACTTCAAGGTACTGGCCTTCACCGGCAGCGAGGCCCTCAACCGGCCCTACGCCTTTGAGCTGGAGCTGGTCAGTGAACAGCCGGACATCGACCTGGCCTCCCTGCTGCACCACACCGCCTATCTGGACATGGGCCAGGGAGCAGGCATCCACGGCGTAATCGACCGCCTCGCCCAGGGCGAAGCCGGCAAGCGCCTCACCCGTTATCATCTGTGCCTGCGCCCCCAGCTCAGCTACCTGGCGCACCGCACCAATCAACGCATCTTCCAGCACCTGACAGGGCAGCAGATCATCAGCCGCCTGCTGGAAGAGCACGGCATCCAGAGCGATGCCTACCGCTTTCAACTGCACCAGAACCATCCGGCGCGCGACTACTGCACCCAGTACGACGAAACCGACCTGCAGTTCATCCAGCGCCTGTGTGAAGAAGAAGGTATTCACTACCACTTCGAACACAGCCAGGAAGGCCACATCATTGTCTTCGGTGACGACCAGACCGCCTTCCCGCAATTACAACAAATCGGCTACAGCCAGGGCACCGGCCTGGTCGCCGACCAGCCGGTCGTCAAACGCTTCGGCTTAAGAGTAGAAACCCGCCCCAGCCGCGTCACCCGCCGGGATTACGACTTCGAGAAGCCCCGCCTGCTGATGGAAGCCGCCTACAAAGGCGAGGCCACAGCAGAAGAACAAAATAAACCCCAACCCGACCTCGAAGACTACGACTACCCCGGTCGCTTCACCGACCGCGAGCGCGGCAAACAGCTCAGCCAGATCGCCCTCGAACGCCATCGCGCCGAACAACAACTGGCCGACGGCAGCAGCGATCAACCGCAACTGCGCAGCGGCCACTTCATGCCGCTCACTGGTCACCCCAGAGACGACTGGAACGACCTCTGGCTGCTGACCGAAATCCAGCATGAAGGCAAACAACCACAAGTGCTCGAAGAAGGCGTCACCAGCGATGTCAGCAAAGCAGACGGATTCACCCAGGGTTACCGCAACCACTTCAAGGCCACGCCCTGGCAGATCCTCTGGCGACCACAGCTCGATCACAGAAAACCAAAGGTCCTCGGCAGCCAAAGCGCCGTAGTCACAGGCCCTGAGGGCGAAGAAATCCACTGCGACCAGTACGGTCGCATCAAAGTCCAGTTCCACTGGGACCGCGAGGGCCAGGCTGACGACAAAACCAGCTGCTGGCTCAGAGTCGCCTCCAGCTGGGCCGGCGACCGCTACGGCGGCATCGCTATTCCCAGAGTCGGCATGGAAGTACTCATCTCATTCCTCGAAGGCGACCCCGATCAACCCCTGGTCACCGGCTGCCTGTACCACAAGGAACACGAAGTCCCGTACGAATTACCCGCGCACAAAACCCGCAGCGTGTTCAAAACTCTCAGCAGCCCTGGAGGCGACGGCTACAACGAACTGCGCATCGAGGATAAAAAGGGCGAAGAACAGATCTACCTGCACGCGCAGAAGGACTGGGACGAGAACATAGAGAACAACCAGACAGTGCGCGTCGGCAACGAACGCCACGACACGGTCGAGGCCAACAGCTACAGCGAGTTCAAAGCCGAAGAGCACCACACCACCCACAGCGACCGCAAAACCGAAATCAAAGCCAACGACCATCTCACTGTCGGCACCAGCCAGCACGTCAAGCTGGGTGACAGCCAACTGGTCAAAGCTGGCCGCGAAATCCACCTCAAAGCCGGCCAGAAAATGGTCATTGAAGCTGGCAGTGAAATCACCCTCACTGCGGGCGGCGCCTTTATCAAAATTGATCCCAGTGGGGTCACTCTGGTCGGGCCGAATGTGAAGATGAACGCGGGTGGCGCGCCCGGTAAAGGCTCAGGGGCGGCCCCGGCACTACCAGCACAAGCAGCTGCGGCGGATACGGCGGAATCCGGCATAGTGCTTGAGCAGTACCGTGCTCAGGCGCTGGCAGGCCACCTGCTGCCAGCCGAGGGCTGTGTATTTGATGCCAGCGGCAAATGCACTATTCATACGCACGGATAAGAACCATGCCCCAAGAGATTTCTTCTCCCTTTGAGCGCGCTCCCACGGGTATGTCAGGCAAGCGTTGCGTGGTTCTGGATGCCACGGCGGATGCTGAATTGTGGCGCTGGATTTATCAATTAGCGCCGCAGGGCGAGCCTCAATGGACATCCCTGTTTCATGGCACTGAATATGCGGCTTTGAGTGAACACGGTCCGGCACTGGTGCTTTCCGAGCAAGCGGGCGATTGGGTTGACTACGCCAGCGCTTTGTTGGAGCAGAGCAATGGTGGTTGTGTGCTGTATCTGGATCACCCGCAGGATTGGTCTGCTGCGGTTGAACATTGTCAGAGCTTGCTAACCGTGACCACGCATGACGGCCGCAAGCAGTTGATGCGCTTTTTCGAGCCACGCTGGCTTGAGCCGTTGCTCGTGAGTTTGACAGCGGTCGAGCGCGACGAATTTCTCGGTCCCTTTTCTGGCATAGCGTGGCGAAATGAACTGGGTTGGCGGTATGTCGCACGGTCCGGTGCCTGGAGTGGCGCAGTGCAGAAGCCCGGTTGGCTGCACCTAGGCCCGCAGCGGCAACAGCAAATAACTCAGGCGCGGCTACAGATAATCGCAGCTGAACTGACGCTTGATTACCAATCCGTACTCACCATGCCTGAACCAACGGATTTTGTTTTCAACCAACTGCTCGCCGCGCAGGCTGCCGGTGCGGAACAAAAGGCCCACTACGAACGTTGGCTCAGATTGGCGCTTTGCTGTGAAGGCGCCAATTGGCCCTCTCCGGCAGCAGATGCGGTGCTTGCGCGTAAGGATTTGGTTATGACGGGCAAACTGGATGAATTGGAACGCCTACAGGGCTAGGGACGAAAGGATATGCCAAACAGCAACGAGTACATTGTGCAGACCGGCGACACACTCACCGCGATTGCTCGGCAACACGGCACCAGCTCTAAGGAATTGCAGGAGCGCAATCCCATCATTCGGAGTCCTGACAACATTCAGTCCGGCTGGAAGCTCAAGCTGCCCCCGCGGGATGCTGCCGCCAATGATGCTTCGATTGTGAGTGCTCCTACGCCCGCAAATACTTCCAGGTCATCCCTGCCGCCTGCCCGGCATACAGATGATTGCAGCAGCACCCAGACCCAAGCTGGCAGCCCTTGCACAGCAGAGCTGGTGGATGTGGTGCACGTGACAGGTGATCCGCATCTTTATGTGCTGACCGAAGAACAAGCCACGGTGTTGAATCGTGAGATTGACCGGGTCCAAGCGTTGATGGATGAGCTGGAGGCGTCACTCGCTGCCGCCCGTCAGCGAGTCGACTGCCAGAAAGAGCAGAGCCCCGATGCTGAATGCGCCTGCGCGCGGTGCAAGAAGGAGGAGTGGAACAGGAAAGCCGAAGAGGCGGGCCTGCTTAGCATTGACCCTCCCGCTGCGCAGCCGCAACCCACCCTGACTAGCGAAGAGGATATTCAAGGGCAGCTCACCAAGCTGCGCCAAGCGCGTGAATGGTATATCGCCTATAGCCCGGTGCGTGCACTTGATGCGGGAAACATGCTGGAAAGCAACTGGGAGCCCCTGCGCGCAGAGAAAATTAAACAGCTGGATGCAGAGATTGTTCGACTGCGGGGCATGCTTAAAAGTGAACCTGAAGACGGCTCCTCACTAGCAAACGGAGCAATGCCAAATGTTGATTACGGCTGGCGTGGTAGCCGACAAACACAGAGGGAGAGAGGTTCCCGGCAACGCAGTGGTATAACCGTGGTTGAGGTCAGTCTGTTCGGTCGGCCTGACCGCCGCTATTACGTGGCGGCACGATTCCACGAGCAGGTTGATTGGAAAATCAAAGTGAGTACCCGCGTGCTGAAAGGCAAGTCCTTTGGCAGGCAATTGGGTAAGCAATTGCTGGACGAGATACGCAAAGAGATTGGCAACGACCGTAGAGCGAGCCCGCTGGGGAGTCTTGAGGCCAAGCTAGTTAGTTGGAGCAGCCAGAACGACAATCTGCTCAACTCGCTACACAAAGAGACAGCTTGGACCAGCAACAGTGATGATGCTGCGCCCTACGCAGTGTCCGCAGAAGCGCATGCCCTGCGCTTTGCCGCCAGCGCCAGCGCAGGAGTCAATAGCTGGAACCCAGCCGAAGGAAATATTGAGGTGGGCGCCAAGGGCAGTGCGGCGTACTCGCTTGGCGAAGCCGCAGTGGCATTTACTGCTTTTTTTCCTTCGCAGGGCGGAAGAACCATGCAGCTAGCCTATCGCAACGCCAATGGTGAGGCGGTATTGCACCCGTTCGGCGTGTTCCGGCTGCAGGGAAAACTAGAATTCTCAGCTTTCCTGGGAGCGCAGGTACAAGGCCACGCGCGGGCAACAGCGCAGTATAAGCCGAGCGACGAAGGCCCAAGCGGCGCAACGGCCTTGTTTGGCTCACCACGACTCGAGACAAGTCGAGGAGGATATATTGGGGTTAAAGGTGATGCCTTTGGCGGCGTCCAGGCAGGCGGTGCACTGAGCGGCGCGCTGCAATGGATTGAGCCGAGCAAGGTGGGTCGTGGCAAGGTCGTTTCTGGGCAGTCTAACGCCAGTAGCAGCTGGACTAGTCTGGCGGAGATAAAGGCTGAGGGTAATGGTGCGCTGGGTATTGGTGCCGGGTTTGATTTTGGATTAACGATTCGTAGTGATCGCCTGGCTCTTAATTGCAATGGTCGTTTGGTTTTTGGACCCGGAGCCAGTGGCGGTTTTGCGACTGTGGTTGATCTGGAAAATACATACAAGGTAGTGAGGCTCTTTTGCGATGCATTGGCTGAGGTGGATTACTATTACCTGCTAAGTGTTAACGAAGATGCTTTTCGATACCTTGTTCAAGGCCTCTATCAGGTGCTTTCGACGCCAGGCAAGGCTGCAATAAAAGTATTCGAACAGGGAGCTCTGGAGCTGGACTTGTGGTGGAAGTCGCGTCAAGCCTCTAAGTTGGAGGCTGAAAATATGGCGAATTACCTGCTAACTCATCAAGCCGTGCTTGTGGATGGTGAGCGCCTTTCTCTGGGTAAGCTACCTCCTGAAGTGCTGGGCCCCATTGTCTACCTGTTAAGCGAAAGCTTTATAGAAAGTTGGCACGAGAAGCAGGAGAGAGCCTTGGTTCTACTGTTGTCGCATATTCGGAGCTGGAGGCAGATGATTAAATTGCTGGAGTGCTGTTCCCCGAAGGGTGAAAACGTCAACGCCATGGACAGTCTTAACCGTTTAAATCGGCTGTTGGATGCTCGTGAACAGGGGGAGTTTAACCGCTTCATGCGTACCTTGTCTGTTGCTCAAGGCGCACATTCTGCTGCTTCTGTGGGTTTGGCATGGACCCCGTCCGCTCCTCTGAACAAGCGAGAAACGTTGCTGGCGGCCCAACGCAGTGGTCAGTTTGATGGGCTTGCCTAGAGCTGAGAAGCTATCGCTGTCTCTAGAGTGGCGCATCTGATTGTATTGAACAGCGAAAGCTAGTGCCTGGTAGGTGTCTGCTCTTTTCAGGCTCGTCATTCCAGCGCCGGACGGTGTTCGCGCTCATCCACATAGACTCTTGATAGTTCGACCCGCGACGTACTCTTTGCGTGCCAGTGGCTGGGCCTTTCGGGTTTTCTACTGGCGATACCCGGTAGTAATTTTCGGAGTACCAATCGCTGACCCAGTCGGTGGCGTTGCCGGCCATGTCATACAAGCCAAGAGGCGTGGGCGTAAAGTGAGCGATAGGTAATTCGTCGGTAACCTCGTCCGCTGCGATATTGCGACCGTAACCCAGGCTGCCATTATCAGTAGGATACTGCACGTACTGCCCACGATTCCGTGCCGCGTATTCCCACTGAGCCTCAGAGGGAAGGTCTACGGGGTAGCGACTCAGTTCTCCAAGCCATAAGCAGTAATCTTTTGCTTCCTTCCAGTTTTTCGTCCATGCAGGTTTAGCCGGATGAAAGAGTTCTTGAAGGTCTTCACGCTTCCGCAGCTCCGCATCGAACAACTCCAACCCCAAACTCGTGCGAAACAGATCAAAATCCTCAAGCCGCGTCTGATATCGCGACAGGTGATAACTGCTCAAACGCACCTGATGCAGGTAATCATCATGCCGCTCGGGCGTAATGGGACATAACCGCTCCGGGTCCTGTCCATAGGGCCAAGTGCCCATGTTCGCCGGGTCGTACTGGCAGAGGGTGCCAAAGTCACCCATCTCGAACTCGCCGCCTTCAATAAACACCATATCGTCCAGCGAGCGCACCACGGTAGCGAGGATTCGCTCACGCAAATCGCGCGAAAGGTCGGGATAGTTGGTTTCGACGCGCTCAGCGATAGCTTTGACTTTGTCGGTGCTGAGTTTTTCGCTTTCGGGGAGCGGCTGAGACTGGGCTTCGCAGCCTGTCAGCAGGGCGAAAAGGGTTGCCGACAGTAAAAGGCGGGCTTGCATGGACACGTCCTTGTTTGTTGCAGGTCACGTTGAATTCAGGCGAATAAATTTAACAGGTAGTCGGCAGAAAAACGTCGGTCCTGTTCACGAATGACGGATATTCTGCGCCGTAGTCTTTCATTGATGCTCTCTGAATACGCAGACACAATTTAAAACTGTCGGAACCACTGTTCGGATACGCGGCCATAACAAGTACACCTATCCGAACAGGAGAAATTTATGAGCAATTCACTGAGCGGCAAAAGCATTGCGTTTCTCGCCACTGATGGCGTGGAGCAGATCGAGCTGACGCGTCCCTGGCAAGACCTGAAAGGCGCGGGGGCTACTGTGCATCTGGTGTCGCTTGAGAGCGGTGAGGTCAAAGGCTACAACCACCTGAGCGAGGCGGATTCCTTTACCGTCGATAAAAGCGTGAAGGCGGTCTCGGCTAGTGATTACGATGGCTTGGTACTGCCCGGTGGCGTGGCTAATCCGGATGCGTTGCGGATGGACGCAGACGCTGTCGCTTTTATCAAATCGTTCTTCACCGCGGGCAAGCCGGTTGCCGCTATCTGTCACGCGCCCTGGACGCTGATCGAGGCGGGCGTGGTCGAGGGCCGTACTCTGACGTCCTGGCCCAGTCTGAAGACCGATATTGCGAACGCCGGCGGTAATTGGGTGGACCAGTCGGTGTGCGAAGACAGCGGGCTAGTCACCAGTCGCAAGCCTGACGATCTGGATGATTTCTGCAGCAAGATGCTTGAAGTGTTTGCTGCCTGATTACAATGTAAAACCGTCCAACTCGTCGGTTTGAGTTCGGTAAAAACTGGTTGCGTCAGCCTTGACCTTCATTGATCAGAAAACCTTCTTGATCGATGAAGCGTCCGGTCATGCGTAGTGCTGGCAATATTTCCGCGTCCGCAAAATCGCACCCTGTGTTGAGTGGGTCTGTCTGTTCTTCTTTTTTTGCTTGCTCGGGAGTATGGCCAGCCCCTTCGAGCAGAGAGCTTAACATCGGCGCATAGCCCGGACGCCAAGCTGTCAGCGTGGGAATGCTATTACGCAAAGCCCGCAAGATACTCATGCCTGCATAATCAAGGTCGCCCCAGAAGTGAGCTTGGGTAGGTGGCCAGTTTTGCTTGAAATAACCGTGGTCTGATCCGGGTAAAAAGCTGAAACAAGTATGCTCGCTGAGCAGGCGTTGGGCTCCGGCCCGAAAGCCACCGCTATAGAGTAGGGCGCAGCTGGTTGGCGGCCTTTCGTACAGGCGTAGAAAGCTATCCTGGTTTTCTACGATTAATACTCGGTCAAACGCGACTGGGGCCCATACGTTTAATAACAGAGGTCGTGCCTTAATGGCTTCGGCGTCCGCTCCATACAGCTGCGCCAGTAGGTCGTATCGCCGATCCAGAACCTTGGAGTTACCCAGGAAGCAACGTGCCGATAGTTCGCGTAGGCTAAAGCCTTGTTGCAAGTGGTTGCCTACGGCAACCAGTCCTTGTACTACTTGATTGGGCGTCAATCCCGGAATATCTATCCTGCGCTGGTGAAATACCTTCCGCTGCTCGGCGGAATCTGCCGCGTAAAGATCAATCGCTTTTTGCCAGGCAAGCTGTTCTTCTGAAATCTCAGGACGATTGAGCCACAGCCTAAGCAATGGTTCAGCGAGAGAGTTCAGGCGCAACTGGGCGTCTTGGTAGCGCTCCGTTGTACTGCTCTGACGAGCGTAACGAACTTGGAAAATCTCATAGTTGTTCGCCAGCTCTTCACTTATCAGCTCCCAGCGATAAGTAACCGCTTCATTGAAATCAAATAACGCTGGAATATTCTTTGCGGTAACCCTTCTGATGACATCTCGTTGGCGGTCTGTCTCAAGCCGGGTTAGAAACCAGTCGAGCAAGTGCATCAACCAAGGCTCGTCGGTTATGCAACGTGGAGGGGGTGGCAACTCGCTCATAAGTCCGCCATAAATTCCAGCGCCCCCTGCTGCCGAATAACCCGACGATGCTGCGCCCATAGCTCAGCCACCTTGTCGCGGTTGAGTTGTTGGCGGTCGAGTAGCACGCGGGTGTTGAGTTCACCGACGGCCACTTTGCTCGGCACCTTGCTGAACACAAACTGGTTGCTGACCATTTCCAGGAAGGGGCCGGCCTTACTGGTGGGCATGATGAAGGTGAGCTGCAGGCCGAGGGTTTCGGTCAGGTAGGCGATCACCTCGCGCGAGCGGGTTTCGTCCATGTGCATGAAGGCTTCGTCGACGATCACCATGCGCAGGTGGCTGTCGCCCTCGTTGAAGCGGAAGGCGCTGGTGACGGCGGCGGCGCGGATGATGTAGGCCGGGGTTTCCAACTGGCCGCCCGAGCCGGTGCCGTATTCGCTGAGGCGGATCGGTTGCTTGCCGGCGGGATGCTTGAGGATGTCGTAGCGGCGATAGCGGCGGTAGTCGCTGATACGCTCCAGCTCGCGCAGGGCCTGCTGTTCATCGCCATCGAGCAACAGACTGAGCAGCTGATCGCGGATGCCGCTGGCCTTGTCGGACAGGCTGCTGTCGAACAGGCTGGCGCCGTCCCCCAAATTGGGCGTTTGCATGATCTCCTTGAAGAAGTCCCAATAGCCCTTGTACTCGGGCAGCCAGTCCCAGTCGAACTGAAAGCGCTCGCGGTCGGCGCCGAACTGGTGGTGCTCGAGCTCCTGATTGAGGTTCTCCAGTACGCGGCGGCCGTCGTTGATGGCCTGGTGAATTTCGTGGCACAAGTCGCTGACGAAAGTGGTATTGAAGCTGTCACGCAGGCTGGCGAGCTGTTCCTGCTTTTCCAGCAGCACGTTGTTGCGCAGGCGGTTGTGCAGGTTGTCGAGCTGCTGGTGCAGGCCGCCGACGTGGCTGAAGAACGCCAAGCTGTGCAGTTCTGCCGGCGTGTCTGCCATCAGCATGTCGGCTGGCTGGGCTTGCAGGTTGTACTGCTCCAGCGCGCGCTGTAGTTCAATTGCCTGACGGTGCAGTAGGTCGGTGAGCGCCAGGCTGTCGGCGGCAAAGTCGAACTGACCGCCGCTTTGCTGCAGCATGCTGTCGAGCTCTTCCAATCGCGCTTGTGGGTCTAAGCCCGGGACTTTGGCGGCGGCCTCGAGTAGTGCATGTTCGGCGGCGTCCTTGGCGTCTAATAGCTGATCGCTCTGGGCGGCAAAATGCTGAATGCGCTGTTCGCGGCCGCGCAGCTTTTCTTTCAATTCGCCATGCTGCTCGCCCAGCGCGTCGCGCTTCTGCTCCAGCTCGGCATGCCGCTGGCTGACGCGTTGTTGCTGATCTTCCAGATCGCGGTGTTCGCCCAGATCCAGCGTGGCCAGTTGCTGTTCGACGTCGTGCAGTTGCCGCTGGCTGTCGAGCAGGGCGGCGGCGCGGGCGGCGTAGTCCAGCGGTTGAATCTGGCCCAGCTGGCGGGCTAGCTGCTGAAGCGCTTGGTGCTGTTGTTGCTGGCTGTGGCGTTGCACGCTGAGCTGCTCCAGCGCGGCCTCTTGCGCCGCCAGGTTGCGCTCGCGGGCAGCGGCGCCGAAGACCAGTTGACTGTCGTCAATGTCGCAACGGAAGAGTGCGTAATTGCCCGAGCCCATACCCTCGCTGGTCACACCACGGCGGGTATGGCGCAGGGCTTCCGCGTCGGCCACGCGGCTAACGCTGGCGTAGGAGGCGCGCAGATAATATTCGGCAATCTTGTGACTGAAGCGCATGACCTTGAGGATGGAGTCCTCGGGCAGGCTGATACGTTCGGCGTCCTGGCGTGCCTTGTGGCCCTGAATCACGCGGGCACGGTTACGCTCGCGGCTGTTCATCTGGCGCACGATACGGATGGCTTCGGCCTCGAACTCGGGCTCGACCAGAATCGCATAGCGGCTGCCACCGATATAGCCTTCGATTGCCATCTGCCAATCGGGGTCGACTATTTCCACATGGTCACAGAGCACGCGCGGGTCGGCCTGCGGGCAGCGTTGGCGAATGGTGCGCAGCGCCTCCTCAACATACAGCGGGTAGCTGACGCGGCTGGACTTCAGCGCGCTGATGCGCTGATTGGTCTGGTTTATCTGGCGTTCCAGCTGGCTGAGCTCGGCGGCGCTTTTTTGCTCAAGGCGATCAAGCTGCTGCAGCACCGTAACGCCTTCAGCATCCTGCGTGCTGAGCAGCTCGGCCAGCTGATTGTGGCTGGCCTGCTGACTGCGAATGGCGTCCAGGCCGGCGTCCAGCGGGGTAAGGTCAATCCAGTCGCGCGCCAGCAATTGATTGAGGTCGGCCACCGGAGCTTGCTCGGCACTCAACACCGCCTGGCTGCGCTCCCGCCAGCCACGACTGGCCAGGGCCGGCAATGACAAGCTGAGGCTGTGTTGGCTAAGCAACTGTTGAGTGGCGCGCAGGGCATCGATATTTCGGTCACGCTGCTGTGCCTGGGTCAGCAGTGCGGGCACCGCGCCGCGCAGCTGGTTGCTCAGTTGGCTCTGGCGTTGCTCCAGCTGGTCCTTGTTCTGCAGGGCGGGGATGCCCTGGCGGCGGGCTTCGAGCTGTACCAGCTCAGCGTGGGCCTGCTTGATGCGCTCGGCGGTGAGTTTCTGCTCCTCGCTGATGTTGGCGAGCTCGCTGCTCAGCTGTTTCTGCTCTTCCTTCGCGGCCAGATAACCCTGCTGGTTCTTTTGCCAGCTGTGTGCGGCAGCGGCGTAAGTCAGGCCGGTGCGCTCCAGCCAGGTCTGCTGGTAGCGCTCGGCCTGCTGGCTGGCGTGCGACAGTAGCTCGACCGCCGCGCGCACGCGGCTGGCTTCCTGCTCCATTCCGTGCACGGTGCGCAGCAGCTCGCGGATGCGTTTGATGGTGTCGCCAAACTCGCGGGCCTCCAGCACCTCTTCGGCGACAAACTGATCGATGGATTTGACCGGCTTGTAGGCCATGAAATTGGCAAAGGTACGCGCGGCGTTCTTGGCTTCGCGCACCGAGACGGCATCCGGGCGGCCGCGCAGCGCGCCGTACAGGCGAGCCAGATAGGCGCTCTTGCGCTCGTACACTTCGACTTGCTGTTTGCCGAACTGGCGGCGCAGCAGGTTAGGCAGCTCGGTGACGCTGACCGCGTGGCGGCCATCGTCGCGGCTTTGCACAAAGTGCGAGAGCGAGAGCATTTCGCCCGGCACTATCATCAGCAGGAGTTCGTCCTGGCGGGCCTGGCGGCTGCTGCCGGCGGCGTCCAGGTGGGCACGTACGCCGATGACCGCAGTAAAGGGGTCGGCAGATTCGCCCTGGGTCGGGTGGAACACGCCGACGATGTAGCCGTCGGTGTCCCAAGGCCGCGCAAAGGCGCCGTCGTCGCAGCCCAGCACATAGGAGGCGAGGGTGCGCACCTGCTTGCCGCCGCGCCCACGTTGGGTGGTTTCATCCTGCCCGGGGTTGTAGTTGAACAGATTGTCGTGGGC
Source organism: Halopseudomonas sabulinigri (assembly GCF_900105255.1). Lineage (NCBI taxonomy): Bacteria > Pseudomonadati > Pseudomonadota > Gammaproteobacteria > Pseudomonadales > Pseudomonadaceae > Halopseudomonas > Halopseudomonas sabulinigri. The sequence continues at coordinate 3,100,202 of NZ_LT629763.1, forward strand.
GGCGGTCATCAGCGTTTGCAGGGCGTCGGCGGCTGTGGTCTTGCCGGAGCCGTTGCCACCGGAGAACAGGTTGACCGGACCGTACTCGAGTTCCTCAACCGGCAGGTTGCCCCAGTTGACGGTGATTGAGCGTTTCAGATACATCAGTGGCTATCCTCGGCGGGCAGGTCGTCGTTGTCATCGGTCGGCGCGCTGGCCAGCTGTGCCAGCGCGCTGTCGGTCACCAGGCTGATGATGCCGGGGCGGATGGTCAGCCAGGCCTCACCCTCATCCAGCGCGGCATCGCTCGGGCTGCGGATCAGCCGCAATTGGCGCAGACGGCGCAGCAGGGCCTTGCGCTCGCCCTGCTGCTCGGGCAGGGAGCGGCCGAGCAAGTTGCGGCAGCTCAGGTTGAGCGCTTCCAGTGACAGCATCACCTGGCCAAACTCGTCGATCTGGCCTTCGCGCAACGCCTGGTCGTACTCGGCGCGCAGCACCAGGATCAGCGCCACTTCCTGTTGGCTCAGCCGTTCGCGCAGGCCGCTGCTGAAGCTGTCGTCGGTATCGGCCAGTCCGGGTACTTCGGCACCCGGCGGGAAGATGCGCAGCAGATTGAAGCGTGGCTCGTGCAGCACACGGATGCGCAGCACCGAGAGGTAATCTTCCACCAGCTCACTGACCTGCAGGTAGCGATCGTAGAGTTCGGCTTCGCGCTGGCTTTCGTCGCGGCACAGCACGCCGCGGTCGAGCAGGCGGATCATCAATTCCGAAAAGGCTTCCGGGCTGAGGCCGCGTTCGTTGAGTTGGCTATCCAGTGCGTCACGCATGATCGTCTTGTTCCAGGTCGATGATGAAGCCATCGCGGCGGGAGAAATAGGTTTCGTCGGTGATTGGCTTGCCCGTGGGCTCGATACGCACGCGCAGGCCATGGCTGGCATGATCGGCCCCGGCCAGTTCGATCAGGTGGCTGAGCGCAAGCAGGTCGCGCGCGTTGCTGATCGGCAGGTCGCGGTTGTCGATGCGCGTACCGCTGCCCAGCGCGCTGCGCAGGTAGTCGCGCAGGTTGCTGGCGTTGATGGTGAAGGCCTTGTCGAGTAGCTGCTGTACGCCCAGCTCGTGCAGGGTGTCGTCGTCCGGCTGGTCCAGATCGCTCATCAGACTCTGCACCGGCGGGCGCTCGCGGCGCTCGCGCAGCCGCACACTGGCCGGGTCGACCAGCCCTAGCCGCACGCTGGCCATGGCCTCGCCGGCGGCATCGAGCCGCGCTGCGCACTCGTCTGCCGGCAGACTGGACAACTCGCGGCACAGACCCACCACGTCGCTGTGCTTCTGGCTATGCAGGTAGCTGAGTTGACGAATGATGATGTCGGCGCGTTGGGTAAAGCCTTGCAGCGTTTTGCGCAGCGCCGGCAGCATGATGTCCGAGGCATTGCGCAGGCGGCTTTCGATGCCGTCGAGCAGTTGCCAGAGCACCGAGCTGTTGGCGTCGATCAGCAGGTCCGGGGCCAGTCGGCGCAGGTCGCGCTCGGCCTGTGCCTTCCATTCGCGCGGCTTGCGGCGGATGCGTTCGATGGTCTCCTGGATGCGCTCGCGGTGCTTTTCAACGCTGTCGGCGGACAGACGGATGGCCACGTCCGGTTGAAAGCGGCGCTCCATGAAATCGAAGAACTGGTCGCTGGCCTGCTGTACCAGCTGCTGCGCTTCTACCTCGCGCACCAGTTCACGCTTGCGCTCTTCCAACTCGGCGATGATGTCGGTGAAGTCGGCGATGATGCGCTCGGAGTACTCGTGGGCATCCAGCAGGTCATAAACCTCGCCGTGATTGAGAAACGCCGAGAGGGCGTTGAGCGTATTGCGCGTGTTGCGGTGGCGGGTGCGCACGCTGCGACCGTCGGCTTCCACCAGCGGTTGGGTAAACAGCCGGCCCATGCGGCTGAACGGATAGGTGGACTGGAAGGTGGCCTGGTCGACCTGGCGCTCCAGCCAGCCGTGCTCCAGCAGAGCTGTGAGTACCCAGCCGGCCTGTTCGCGGTTGCTCTTGAAGCGGCCGCTGTCGTCGTCTTCACCCTCCAGCAAGGGCGCACGTTCCAGCGCCTCGCAGAAGATATCCAGTACCTGCTCACGCTTGAGTGACTCACCATAATCGGCGCGCGCGCTGTACAGCCGCTCGTGCAGCAGGCGCAGGCATTCGACTATCTGTTCGCGGTATTTGCTGGTGAGCGGGCGGAAGAAGTGCAGTCGCTCGTCGGTGAAAAACATGCGGGAATCGGGTCCGGTCTGGGCAAAGGCGCATTATGCCTTAAACGCAGCGCCACGCCGCAAGGGACAAGCGACAAGCTGTGATCTGGTTTTGCGGTTGCGTAGAGGTGGGTGGCAGCGTTGTGGGGGGATAAAAGCCAGCCTGGACGGGTCAAGCCATCCAGGCTGTCGTTCAGGCAGTGCTTAGAACTGAGGCGTCCAGGTCAGTGCCAGATTGCCGGTCAGCCCTTCGTTCTGGTAGGCGTAGGTCTGGCCGTTGTAGTTGTAATTGGCCAGACGGTAGTCCTTGTCGAAGGCATTGCCGATTTTCAGGTCCCAGCGTAGCGCATCGCTCATCAACCAGTTGGCGCGCGCTTCTACGGTGCCGAAGCCGGAAAGCTTCTGGGTGTTATCCAGGTCGTTGTAACGGGTGCTGTTGGCAACCAGGCTGAAGCCCAGGCCGACAACGCCGAACTGACGGTCGGTATCAATACTCAGCAGACGTTTCGGCCGGCGCGGCAGTTGCTTGCCGCTTTCGCGGTCGCGTGGGTCGAGCCAGGTGGCGGAAACCAGCGTACTCCATTCCAGCACTGTAGTGCCGGCACTTAACTCCAGGCCGTGAATGCGAGCGCTGCTGATGTTCTGCGCGACAAAGAAAGGGTCCAGCAGGATCAGGTCTTCGATGTCGGTACGATAGGCGGCTGCCTGCAACTGGGTATCGTCCCACTGGCCACGCCATTGCAGTTCGTAGCTTTTGGATTTCTCGGGCTGCAAGTCTGGATTGGCGCCGAAGGCGGTGTACAGGTCGTTGAAGGTGGGTGCGCGGAAACCTTCGCCATAGGACGCAATCACTTGCTGATTAGTGTCGAGCGGCACCGTTAGCGCGGCATTGAAGGTGTTTTCGTGGCCGAACTGCTCGTTGTCGTCATGGCGCCAGCCGAAGTCGGTGCTGAACCGCTCGGCATCGTAGCGATGCTGCACAAACGCGGCCTGATTGTAACGTTCGGTCTGGTTGAATGCCGAGGTGCTGTTCAGGCGGTCTTCATACCAATCCAGCCCGGCCTGCAGGGTGTTGCGCTCGCCCAATTGCAGGTTGTTCAGCCAGCTGGCGGAGTCGCGGTAGGTATTGTAGGCGAAGGCAAAAAAGTCGTAGTTGCTGTCGCGCTTGTCTTCGGCATGGCCGGCCTCGACACGGGTACGCCACACATCGTTGACCTGCCATTGCAGGTGGGTTGCCACGGTGCTGAGGCGGAAATCGTCTTCCGGGTTGCCGAACAGGTCGTACTCGGTATTACCGCTTTGCTCCAGTACGCGGATGCCGACTTCCAGATCGTCGGTGAAGTTGTGCGCGAAACTGGCGTTGTAGGCGCGGTTGCGATAACCGTCTCGGTCCTGATCACCGTCGGCGTTGTGGCGAGTGCGGTCGATGCCGGCGGTTTCATTCAGGCTGGCGCCGAGGTTGAAACGGGTCTGACCGTTTCCGCCCGACAAGCCCAACTCACGGGTGTAGGTCTGGTTGCTACCGACGCCAAGCTTGATGCGAGGGTTCAGGCCATCACTGCCCTGGCGGGTGAAAATCTGAATGACACCGCCAATGGCGTCTGAGCCATAGAGCGCCGAGCGCGGGCCGCGGACAACTTCGATACGCTCGATCTGATCAACGTTGATGAATTCAAGACTGGCTTGGCCTGCAGAGGCGCTGCCGATCCGCTGGCCGTCAATCATCACCAGACTTTGGGTGGCGCTGGTACCGCGCAGCGACAGGCTGGTCAGACTACCGATGCCACCGGTTGTGGTGATCGACATGCCGGGAACGCGGCGCAGCAGGTCGGCGACGCTGGCAGGTTGCAGGCGATCAATGTCGTCACGGGTAAACACGGTGGTGGCGGCTGAGCTGTCGCTGGCGGACTCTGCCTGCCGCGAGGCGGTCACTATGGTATCGGGCAGGTCCACGGCCTCGTTGGCCTGGGCGATGGCGCTGGCCAGCAGCGCGGGCAGCAGAAAGAGTGACTTGTTCATTCAGAATCCCCAAAAGTACGGCTTTTGAGGAGGGCGGGGAGTCAGGAGGGGTCCGGGCAGCGGACGACCACGCCGACCGGTGACGCCCTCCGCGACACCTCAGCAGTAAAGTCGTGGCGCAGGGGCGCAGCAACTTAGCGCAGTGGGCCGGTCTCCGGGCTTAGAATCTGACTGCGGTCGCCTTCCCGTGCGGTGCACAGTGGCTTGCTTGACAGCAGCTGCAGGTGGACCTGCGATTCCTTACCGTTGCGGGGGCAGCGTCGGACTTGAACCGACTTCCCGTTTCACCCGATCCGCGTGGCGGATCAGGCACCCAGTGCGAGTACCAAGAATTGGAGCGGGACTCTAGGGCTTTCAGTCGGTGGGGTCAAGCCCTTGATCAGGCTCGGGGAGGGTGCTCAGGCGCTGGCGAATGGCGGCTTCGATGCCAGCGGCTTCCAGTCCACATTCGGCCAGCATCTGTGCGGGTTTGGCGTGCTCGACAAAAACATCGGGCAGCCCCAGGTTGAGCACCGGGGTAGCTATCCCCTCGGCCAGCAGCCATTCATTGACGGCACTGCCGGCGCCGCCCATGACAGTGTTCTCTTCCAGGGTAACCAGCAGCTTGTGAGTAGCGCTCAACTCGGCGATCAGGGCGGTATCCAGCGGCTTCACGAAACGCATGTTGGCCACACTGGCATTCAACGCTTCGGCTGCCTTGAGCGCCTGCTGATGCAGAGTGCCGAAGCAGAGAATGGCCACCTCCTGGCCCGCACGGGTGACCACGCCCTTGCCGATCGGCAGGGTGTCGAGCGCCGGGTCAATGGGGGTGCCCGGCCCGGTACCGCGCGGGTAGCGCACGGCCGCTGGCCCGTTGTGCAGAAAGCCGGTGCTGAGCATCTGCCGGGTTTCGTTCTCATCGGCTGGTGCCATGATTACCATGTTCGGCAGGCAGCGCAGGAACGACAGGTCGAAACTACCGGCGTGGGTCGGGCCGTCCTCACCCACCAGCCCCGCGCGGTCGATAGCAAAGAGCACATCTAGGTTCTGTACGGCTACATCGTGTACAACCTGATCGTAGGCGCGTTGCAGAAAGGTCGAGTAAATCGCCACCACCGGCTTGGCGCCTTCGCAGGCCATGCCGGCGGCCAGCGTCACGGCGTGTTGCTCGGCAATGGCAACATCAAAGTAGCGGTTGGGATACTGCTCGGCGAAGGCGATCAGGTCGGAACCTTCCTTCATCGCCGGGGTGATGCCGATCAAGCGCGCGTCCTGCGCGGCCATGTCGCACAACCACTGACCGAAGATATTCGAGAATTTTGGCTTGCTGGCGCCGGTGGCCGCGGCGGGCTTGGGTTCCAGCTTGGTAATCGCGTGGTAGCCAATCGGGTCGGCCTCGGCGGGCGAGAAGCCTTTGCCTTTTTGCGTGACTACGTGGAGAAATTGCGGGCCCTTGAGTTCACGCATGTTCTTCAGGGTTTTTACCAGGGCGGGCAGGTCGTGGCCGTTGATCGGGCCGATGTAATTCCAGCCCAGCTCTTCAAACAGGGTGCCCGGCACCAGCATGCCCTTGGCGTGCTCTTCGGTCTTGCGTGCCAGTTCCCAGGCCTGCGGCAGTTTCGACAGCACCTTCTTGCTGCCCTCACGCATGTGCGAGTAGGTGCGGCTGGAAAGAATCTTGGCCAGATAATTGGACAGCCCGCCGACGTTGCGCGAGATCGACATGTCATTGTCGTTCAGTACTACCAGCATGTTGGCCTGGGCGTCGCTGGCGTGGTTCAGCGCCTCAAAGGCCATGCCGGCAGTCAAGGCGCCGTCGCCGATGACTGCGACCGTGCGGCGATCCAGTCCCTGCAGGTTGGCCGCAATCGCCATGCCCAGCGCGGCGCTGATCGAGGTGCTGGAGTGACCAACGCCAAAGGTGTCGTAAGGGCTTTCTACGCGGCGAGGGAAGGCGGCCAGGCCATCTTTCTGGCGCAGGCTGGCCATCTGTTCGCGGCGACCGGTAAGAATCTTGTGCGGGTAAGCCTGGTGGCCTACATCCCAGACCAGGCGGTCCTCCGGGGTGGCGTAAACATAGTGCAGCGCGATGGTCAGCTCGATAACCCCCAGGCCCGCGCCAAAGTGCCCGCCGGTCTGGCCTACGCTCCAGAGCAGAAACAGCCGCAACTCATCGGCCAGTTCAGGCAGACGGCTTTCGTCCAGCTCGCGCAGTTGCGCGGTGTCGTCAAGACTGTCCAGCAGGGGGGTGCTGGGGCGTTGGTGCGGTATTTCGTGGAAAGTGCTGGGCATCAAACAAGGCTCTGAATGCCATTGGCAATGGCAGGAAAACAAGTGCGCAGTTTAACCGATGCACCCCGATAGCCCAACAGTTAGCAGGGTTGTTTAAAAACGGCGTTGCACTATGTAGTCGGCGAGTTGCTGCAGGTGGACGGCCGCGGCGCCCAGTGGCTGCAGTGCGGCGACGGCTTGATCGCGCAGCTGGTCGGCCAGTCGGTGCGCACCTTCAAGCCCCAGCAGAGCCGGGTAGGTGGGTTTGTCGCGCGCGATATCGGCGCCCTGACGCTTGCCCAGAACACTGGTCTCGCTTTCGATGTCGAGTATGTCGTCCTGCACCTGAAAGGCCAGGCCAATGCAGTCGGCATACACGGCCAGGGTTTGCAGTTGATCGGCACTGGCGCGTTCGCTGGCCAGGGCACCCAGCTGAATGCTGGCGCTGATCAGCGCGCCGGTCTTGTGCCGATGCATCAGCTCCAGCGTGGCCAGATCAATCTTCTCGCCGACGGCGCCCAGGTCGATGGCTTGGCCACCCACCATGCCCTGGGGGCCGGCAGCACGGGCCAAGGTCTGTACCATCTGCAGGCGAGTCGCCGGCTGCCAGTCACCCAGCGTGCTCAGCCAGTCGAAGGCCAGCGCCTGCAGGGCGTCGCCGGCAAGAATGGCGGTGGCTTCGTCGAAGGCGCGGTGGCAGGTGGGCTGGCCACGGCGCAGGTCGTCGTCGTCCATGGCCGGCAGATCGTCGTGAATCAGCGAGTAGGCATGCACCAGTTCAACCGCGCCGGCGGCGGGGTTGGCTGCAGCGGGGTCGCCGCCGAGGGCTTCGCAGCTGGCGTAGCACAGCAGTGGACGTACACGCTTGCCACCGTTGACGACGCTGTAGCGCATGGCGGCATACAGGCGCTCAAGGCGAAGTTGCGGGGTATCCAGTTGGCTCAGCAAAAAGCCGTTGATACGCGTCTGGCAGGCCTCAAGGTAGGCAGCAAACTCGCTCATTCAGCGGCGCCGTCGAAGGGTTCGGTGCTCAGCTCGCCGTTTTTCTCGACCAACTGCTGCACTTTCTGCTCGGCCTGCCTGAGCGCCTGCTGGCAGTCGCGGGTGAGTACGACACCTTGTTCGAAGGCGCTAAGAGACTCTTCAAGGCTGAGCTCGCCGCTTTCCAGTCGCTCGACCAACTGTTGCAGCTCGCCCAATGACTGTTCAAAGTCCACGGTGGTTTTTTTGCGGGCCATGCGCTACCTCGTCTGCGGCGTGGATAAAACGGCTGAACATTACCCAAGGGTGGGGGTGTGGTCAATCGGCAGCGTTGCGCTCTGAGCTAGAAGCCGCAGGCTAGAAGTCGCCCCAGCGTTGTTGCGCCATGCTCAAGGCGACTACCGGGGCGGTTTCGGTACGCAGTACGCGCGGGCCAAAGCGGGCGGCCACGAAGCCGCTGGTTTCAGCCAGGTGAATCTCGTCGGCGCTCAGGCCACCTTCGGGGCCAATCAGCAGGGCCAGCGAACCGGGCTTGGGCAACTGGTCCAGATCCTGGTCGGTACGGTGGTGCAGTACCAGTTTGAGGTCAGACGTCAGTGCCGGCAGCCAGTCGTGCAGACTGGTCGGCGGGTTGATGGCGGGCACCACACTGCGGCCGCACTGCTCGCAGGCGCTCACTGCCACCTGTTGCCAGTGTGCCTGGCGCTTGTCGGCGCGCTCACCCTGCAGCTTGACCTCGCAGCGTTCGGTAAACAGCGGGGTGATCTGGTTGACGCCCAGCTCCACCGCCTTTTGGATCGCCCAGTCCATGCGCTCGCCGCGCGACATCGCTTGACCCAAGTGAGTCTGCAGGGGCGATTCGGGCAGGCCGGCAATCGCCGCCTGCAGTTTGATCAGCACCTCGCGCTTGCCCGCCGCCATGACTTCGCCCGGCCATTCCTGACCGCTGCCGTTGAATATCTGCACTTTGGCGCCCGGCCCCAGGCGCAGCACGCGGCCGATGTAATGCGCAACGTCACCGGTCAGTGTCTGCTCACCTTCATTGAGCGGTGTGTCGAGGTAGAAGCGGGAAACGCGCATTGGCTCAGTCCCGCGTTGCCAGTTGAATACCTTCCCAGGCAACGCTGGCAAGATGGTCGATCTGGTCCGGGGTGATCACGTAGGGCGGCATGAAATACACCACGCTGCCGAGCGGGCGCAACATGGCCTCGTTCTTCAGTGCGTGCTGATAGACACGGATGCCACGCCGTTCCTGCCAGGGATAGGCTTCCTTGGTGGCCTTGTTCTTGACCATCTCGATGGCCAGTACCATGCCGGTCTGGCGCACTTCGGCAACATGCGGATGATCCACAAAATGCGCAGTGGCCTTGGCCATGTGCGCCGACAGCGCCTTGTTGGCCTCGATTACGTTGTCGCGCTCCAGCAGATCGAGGGTTGCCAGCGCCGCGGCGCAGGCCAGCGGGTTGCCGGTGTAGCTGTGCGAATGTAGGAAGGCGCGCATGCTTTCGTAGTCGTCGTAGAACGCCTGGTAGATCTTGTCGTTGGTCATACACACCGCCATCGGCAGGTAGCCAGCGGTCAGCGCCTTGGACAGGCAGAGAAAGTCCGGCGCGATCTCGGCCTGCTCACAGGCGAACAGGCTGCCGGTGCGGCCGAAGCCGACGGCAATTTCATCGTGAATCAGGTGCACGCCGTAGCGGTCGCAAGCCTCACGCAGCAGCTTGAGGTAGACCGGGTGATACATGCGCATGCCACCGGCGCACTGAATCAGCGGCTCAACAATAACGGCGGCGACCTCGGTGTGGTTCTGCTCCAGCGCGCGCTCCATGTGGGCAAACATCTTGCGGCTGTGCGCTTCCCAGCTTTCGCCCTCTTCGCGGTCGTAGCAGTCGGGTGAGGGTACGGTGATCACGTCCATCAGCAGCGGCTGATAGGTTTCCTTGTACAGCGCCACGTCGCCGACGGCGAGGGCGGCCAGGGTCTCGCCGTGGTAACTGTTGGACAGGGTGATGAAGCGCTTTTTCTCGGGCTTGCCGATGTTGAGCCAGTAATGGAAGCTCATTTTTAGCGCCACTTCGATGCAGGATGAGCCGTTGTCGGCATAAAAGCAGCGGGTTAGCGGCGCCGGTGTCATTTTCACCAGGCGTTCGGACAACTCGATCACCGGCGGATGGCTGAAGCCGGCCAGAATTACGTGCTCCAGGGTGTCGAGCTGATCCTTGATGCGCTGGTTTATATAGGGGTTGGCGTGGCCGAAGATGTTGACCCACCAGGAGCTGACGGCATCCATATAACGGTTGCCTTCAAAATCATGCAGCCAGATACCCTCGCCGCGCTGCACCGGAATCACCGGCATGTGCTCATGGTCTTTCATCTGGGTGCAGGGGTGCCACAACACCGAAATGTCACGTTGCATCCAATCGTTATTCAAGCCCATGTTCACCTCATTATTATCAGAAACCGTGGTCGCTGAATTGTACATGAGGCGGGCGGCGACTGCCGAGGACGCAAGCGCAGAGGCTGGCACCGGGCACCTTGTCCCGGTCTGCAGAAAAGAACGTGAGGTTAGCGGGTGCCGTAGACCACCATGGTTTTGCCTTTGACTTCGATCAGGCCCTGTTCTTCCAGGCTCTTGAGCACCCGGCCGACCATTTCACGTGAACAGCCAACGATGCGGCCGATCTCCTGGCGGGTGATCTTGATCTGCATGCCATCAGGGTGGGTCATGGCATCGGGTTGCTTGCAAAGATCGAGCAAGGTGCCGGCAACACGACCGGTGACGTCCAGAAAGGCCAGGTCGCCGACCTTGCGTGTGGTCGCATGCAGGCGCTCGGCCATCTGCTTGCCCACAGCGTACAACAGCTCGGGGTCGCGCTGGTTCAGTTCGCGGAATTTGGCGTAGGTGATTTCGGCAACTTCGCATTCGGTTTTGGCGCGCACCCAGGCAGTACGGTCGTGGGTCGCGGGGGTCATGTCGAACAGGCCCATCTCGCCAAAAAAATCGCCCTGATTGAGGTAGGCGATGATCATTTCGCGGCCCTGATCATCTTCGATCAGAATGGTGACCGAGCCTTTGATTATGTAGAACAGACTGTCGGATTGGTCACCGGCGTGAATGACTGTGCTGCGCGCGGCAAAGCGGCGGCGGTGACAATGAGCAAGGAATGCATCTAGATTTTTTATTTTAGGTGTCAGGGTGATCGAAACCATTAAATGTGTCCTGGCCGTAGTCGCGCAAACCGAAGATGCGGGGCATCCGTGTCAGCCTCAAGCTTGAGACCAAACGGGATTATGTCCAGTTTTTGCGGCTATGGCCAGTGCGGCAGTATGCCACCTGCCGGCTGTGGTATTCTGCGCCTCCTCTGAGACAAACGAGTGGCGGGGCCAATAGATGAAAGCGCATATCAAGTGGGTAGACGGCGTCATGTTTCTGGGCGAGTCCGGCAGTGGCCACACGGTGGTGATGGACGGTCCCGAGGAGTCTGGTGGCCGCAATATGGGTATTCGCCCGATGGAAACCGTATTGGTTGGCCTCGGTGGCTGCGCCAGCTACGACGTAGTCAGTATTCTGAAGAAAGCGCGGCAGGATATTCGCGATGTGCATACCTTGCTGGATGCCGAGCGTGCTGATAGCGAGCCCAAGGTCTTTACCAAGATCCACCTGCGTTTTGTGGTTACCGGCAAAAACCTGAAGGAAGCCCACGTCAAACGCGCGGTAGAGCTGTCGGCCGAAAAATACTGCTCGGCATCGATTCTGATGGGGCGGGCCGGCGTTGAGGTAACCCACGACTACGAAATAGTCGAGATCGACTGAAAGCGCTGGCGCACACGGCGGTAGTTGGCACGTTCAGTTTGATGAGTGGCGACGCAGGCCCTTCTGTTATGCGCCGCAGGTAATACCATGACGCAGGTAGGCCGCTGTGTGGCAGCGGCCATCACCCAAGGACAGGAACAAGAATATGCGCGTGGTATTTCTTATCGGTAAGTTAGTGACTCTGGCGTTCTGGCTGGTGGTTATCCTCAGCCTGCTTGGTCTGGTGCAGGTGCCCGACCCGCAGCGCCTCAACTGGCTGGCGCTGGCGATATTGCTGATTCACCTGCTGGAGTGGGCGCTGGTCGGCAAGCAACTGAAGAAGATCGGCGAACCACTCACGCAGTTCGCGCTGGTCATGTTGTTTGGCGTTTTCCATGTCAAGGCGCCAGATACCCGCCGTGCAGTAAATCAGGCTTTGTAAGCTGCCTTGGTCATGACCTTGGATAACAGGGTCATGGCCTGCTTGACCGGCGCCGGAAATACCGCGCCCCCTGCCTCCAATGCCTGATTGCCGTGCTCGATTTCATCTTCGCGCATCTGCTCCAGAATCGCCCGTGACTTGATGTCCTCCTCCGGCAGCTGCAGCAGGTGGTCATCAAGGTGACGTTCCACCAGTTGCTCGGTGGCAGCGACAAAGCCCAGGCTGATGCGATCGCTGATGAGGCCGGCGGCGGCCCCAATGCCGAACGACATACCGTAGAACAGCGGATTGAACACGCTGGTGCCGCTGTTCAGTTCGGTCAAGCGTTGCTCGCACCAGGCCAGGTGGTCGATCTCTTCGGCCGCCGCGTGCTCCATCTTCTCGCGCACATCCGGCAGTTTGGCAGTCAGCGCCTGACCCTGATACAGCGCCTGGGCGCAGACTTCGCCGGTGTGGTTGATACGCATCAGGCCGGCGATGTGCTGGCGCTCTTCCTCGTCCATGGGCACATTGGCCAGGTGCTGGGCCGGTGATGGTCGATTTGGCTGCGCTGCGCCCGGAATCAGCGTGCGCAGTGACTGATCAGCCTGGTTCAGCAGGCGGTCGATAAAACTGTAATGGCGTGATGTACTCATATGCTGTCCCTCGTCGGCGAGTTCACAGTAGCGGTCAGGGCCTGGGTAAAGTGGCGATCGGTGCGCGGCTTAGCCCGGCGGCCAGCTCATCTGCCGCTGCCCCAGTACGTGCAGGTGAATATGGTAGACCGTCTGGCCGCCCTGTTCGTTGCAATTGAATACGGTACGAAAGCCTGCTTCACAGCCCAACTCGTTCGCCAGCTTCTGAGCGGTGAATACCAGGTGGCCGACGGTGGCGCTGTCTTCGGCGGTCAGATCATTCAGGGTCGCGATGTGCTTCTTCGGGATAACCAGAAAATGCACCGGGGCTTGCGGATTGATGTCATGGAAGGCGAAACACTGCTCGTCTTCGTATATCTTCTTGGACGGAATCTTGCCGTCGATGATCTTGCAGAACAGGCAGTCCACACTGAGCTCCTTGCGATGCATTATGATGCCGGTAGGCCCGGATACGATGGCCTCAGTGTAACGGCAGCGCAATAGAATGACACTAGTTCGCCCTGCGGCAGCGGCGCGCAGAGTGGAAAAAGCAGCAAGGGAGTGTGCGTTTGAAAAACGATATTCATGATTTGGCACTGGTGCTGGACTCGCGTGTTCGTCTGGTGGTGATCGAGTCCTGGGAAGAGGCACGGGTGCTGCAAACCATCGGCACCCTGGCGGTGCGCCGCGCGCAGACCTGGTACACCTGGAATCACATCGACGGTCTCAGCCGCCTGGGCTTTGGCACGGACATGGACGCAGAGACCGATACCCGCGACGCCGAAGCCGCGCTCGAGCAGGTGCGCCGCGCGGGCGAACCTGCGCTATATGTGTTCTGCGACCTGCACCCCTTTCTCGATTCGCCGCGCATCGTGCGCCTGTTGAAGAGCCTGGCCATGGCCAGTGAGGCGGCGGCACCTACCTTGATTCTGGTCAGCCATGCGCTGCCGCTGCCAGCCGAGTTGAGCCGGCTGGCAGCGCGTATCAGTCTGAGTATGCCGTCTGACGAACAGCTGGCGGCCATCGTGCGAGAAGAAGCCACACGCTGGAGCGAGCAGAATCGGGGTGAACGGGTACGCACCGACAATCAGACGCTGCAGCAGGTGGTGCGCAACCTGCGCGGCACCACGCACGAAGAGGCTCGTCGGTTAGCGCGCAACCTGATCGTGGATGACGGCGCGATTACCCAGGAAGATTTGCCAACGCTGAACAAGGCCAAGTTCGAACTGCTCGATATGCAGGGCGTGCTGAGCTACGAGCAGGAAACGGCGCACTTTGCTGACGTGGGTGGCCTGGCGCAGCTCAAACGCTGGCTGACCGAACGGGAAAGCGCCTTCAGCGGCAACACAAGCATTAAAGATATTCCCCGCGGTGTACTGCTGGTCGGCGTGCAGGGCGCGGGCAAGAGTCTCGCGGCCAAAGCGGTGGCCGGGCTCTGGGGGCTGCCGCTGCTGCGTCTGGATGTCGCCGGGCTGTACAACAAGTACATTGGTGAAACCGAAAAGAACCTGCGTGACGCGCTGCAGTTGGCCGATGCCCTGCAGCCCTGTGTGCTGTGGATCGATGAGATCGAAAAGGGGCTGGCGCCGGATGGCGGTGAGCAGGGCGTGTCGCGGCGCCTGCTGGGCACGTTGCTGACCTGGATGGCCGAGCGGCGATCACGGGTCTTTCTGGTGGCCACCTCCAACGACGTTTCGCAGCTGCCGCCGGAGTTGATTCGCAAAGGGCGTATCGACGAATTGTTTTTTGTCGACCTGCCGGCAGTAGAGGTGCGTGCAGACATTTTTCGCATTCATCTGGCCAAGCGCGAGCTGGCTGCCGAGTCCTTTGATCTGCTGGCGCTGGCGCAGGCCAGCGACGGCTTCTCTGGTGCGGAGATAGAGCAGGCGGTGGTCAGCGCGGTATACAGTGCCGCCGCCAGTGAGCAGTCCGTGGGCGATGCCCATGTACTCAGGGCGCTGAGCGAAACTTCGCCGCTGTCCGTGGTCATGGCGGAGAAGCTAAGCGCGCTGCGCGCCTGGGCGGCTGAGCGTGCGGTGCGCGCTGACTAGCCGGTTCAGAATGGCTTGAGCACCACCAGCAGCACGATGCCTACCAGGGCCAGCACGGGCGCTTCATTGAACCAGCGATAGAATACGTGCGAGTGCGTATTGGCGTCGGCGGCGAAGCGCGTACGAATACGACCGCACAGGTGGTGGTAGACCACCAGCAGTGCGACCAGTGTCAATTTGGCGTGCATCCAGCCCTGGCTCAGCCAGCCGGGGGAGAGGTAGAGCATCCAGGCGCCAAGCAATAGCGCGACCACCATGGAGGGGTTCATGATGCCGCGCAGCAGCTTGCGCTCCATTACCTTGAAGCGCTCACGGCTGAGCTCGTCTTCAGCTTGGGCGTGATAGACGAACAGTCTGGGCAGATAGAACAGGCCGGCAAACCAGGTGATAACGGCCATGATGTGAAAGGCCTTGATCCAGAGGTACACGAGAGGCTCCTGTCGGGATTGGGTCCCCGCGCTGGTAATTTCTGTCAGCGCTTTTATCATAGGGTGCCGCAGCGCACGTCGTTTTACCGACAGCGCGAGGCGAGTCATTCAAACACCATTCAACCGTATTCAGGAAGTAATGATGATCAAAGTAGGCATTGTAGGCGGAACCGGTTATACCGGGGTAGAGCTGCTGCGGCTGCTGGCCCAGCATCCCGAGGCGCATGTCGAGGTCATTACTTCGCGATCCGAGGAAGGTGTCAGCGTTGCCGACATGTACCCGAACCTGCGCGGTCATTACGACAACCTGCGTTTCAGCGTGCCCGACGTGCAGTTGCTGGGTGCCTGTGATGTGGTGTTTTTTGCCACCCCGCACGGGGTTGCACATTCGCTGGCGGCTGAGCTTTTGCTGACCGGGGTGAAGATTATCGATCTGTCAGCGGATTTTCGGCTGCGTGACCCGGATGAATGGAGCAAGTGGTACAACCAGCCGCACGGTGCACCCGAGCTGCTGGGCGAGGCGGTCTACGGCTTGCCCGAGGTCAATCGCGCCGCCATCAAGTCCGCCCGGCTGATTGCCGTGCCGGGCTGCTACCCCACGGCGACTCAACTGGGCTTCCTGCCGCTGCTGGAGTCCGGCCTGGCTGATCCGGCGCACCTGATTGCCGACTGCAAGTCAGGCGTCAGTGGTGCCGGGCGTGGCGCCAGCGTGCCATCACTGTTTTGTGAGGCAACGGAAAGCATGAAGGCCTACGCGGTGGCCGGTCACCGGCATCTGCCGGAGATTCGTCAGGGCCTGCAGTTGGCAGCGGGCCAGCCGGTTGGGCTGACCTTTGTGCCGCATTTGACGCCCATGATTCGCGGCATCCACTCATCGCTGTACGCGACGGTTGCCGATACCAGTGTCGACCTGCAGGCGCTGTTTGAAGCGCGCTATGCCGACGAGCCCTTTGTTGATGTGATGCCGGCTGGGAGTCACCCCGAAACGCGCAGCGTGCGCGGCGCCAATGTTTGCCGGATTGCCGTACATCGCCCGCAAGGTGGTGACAAGGTCGTGGTGCTGTCAGTAATCGACAATCTGGTCAAGGGTGCCTCCGGGCAGGCGGTGCAGAATATGAATATTCTCTTTGGGCTTGATGAGCGTGCAGGGTTGGCGCACCCGGCCCTGATGCCCTGATGATTGACTTCAAACGGCGGCGCGCCCTGCGGGAACACAGCGTCACCATTCACCCGCGGGACTCGAAGGCGTTTCGGCGCTGGAAGCGCGGCGTGGTTATCCTGTTGTTGATCTTGGTTCCGGTGAGCGCCTGGCAAGGGTGGGAAGCAGCTATGCGTGCTCAACAGCCGCACGAGCTGGAGCGCCAGGCGCTGATTGAGCGTCAGGGCCAATTGGTCAAGGAAGTCGAAGACTGGCGGCAGCGCTATCACCAGTTGGAAGTGGATTTGCTGGTAGCGCGGGATGCGGCGGTCGAAGGGCGCGAAACCGTGCACGAGTTGGAAGCGCAGCTGTTCAAGGTGCAGCAGAGCCTGGCGCAATACCAGGGGGTGCTCGCACCCAGTGCGATGGATCCGGGTATCCGAATTCAGGCCTTTGAGTTGCATGCCACAGAAGTTGCCAACGTTTTCCGCTATAAAGTCATGGTCAGCCGCGTGGGTAACGAGAGTGATACCGTGCAGGCTGACTTGCAGCTGACGGTAATGGGCGAGCAGGCTGGCGAGGCGAGCAGTTTGACGCTGGATCAGCTGACCGGCGATGCCAGCACGCTGGCAGTTGATTTTCGCTATTTTCAGGTGGTGCCGGCCAGCAGCGAGCAGGCCCGGTTGACCTTGCCCGAGGGCTTCGTGCCACAACAGGTCAAGGTTGTTGCCAGTCAGGAGGGCAAACCCGTCGTCGAGCAGGTTTTTGATTGGACAGTCACAGGAGCAATACCCTGATGTGGGGATCGGATAAGCATAAAAAAGCGGACATCAGTCAGTTCGGTGGCAAAACCACGATCATCGCCCAGGATGCGCAGATTACCGGAGACATGCGTTTCACGGGTGCTGTGCAGATTGATGGCCGGGTCATCGGCAACATTGAAGCGGACGAAGGGCTGGTGCGCGTCAGTGAACACGGTTACGTAGAAGGTGTTATTCGCGCGCCGCATGTGCTGATCAACGGCCAGGTGACCGGCGATGTCCACGCGCTTGAGCATTTGGAGCTGGATGCCAAGGCACGGATTAGCGGCGATTTGCACTACCGTTTTATGGAAATGGTGATGGGCGCACAGATCAGTGGGCAACTGAATTATCTGGATGAAGCTACAGCACAGCTGCCGCTCGACCAGGACCTGTTGGCTGTGCCTGACAATAGTTGACCAAAAGACTCGGGAAAAAGGATAATGGCAGCATTGTTGTGCTGCGGCACCTGCTGCTGGAGGTTGTATGTCTACCGCTGAAGTCTATGTTCCCACCCCGCTGGTTTTTAGTGATAACGCCGTAAGCAAGGTACGTAACCTGATTGAAGAAGAGGGTAACGACCGGCTCAGTCTGCGTGTATTCGTTACAGGTGGTGGCTGCTCGGGTTTCCAGTATGGCTTCACCTTCGACGATGAATTGGCCGAGGATGACACCATTGTCGAGCGAGACGGCGTCAAGCTGATCGTCGATCCGATGAGCTTTCAGTATTTGGCTGGCTCCGAAGTGGACTACCAGGAAGGCCTTGAAGGCTCGCGTTTTGTTATCAATAATCCCAACGCCGCGACAACCTGCGGCTGCGGTTCGTCTTTCTCGATCTAACTCTCTTTGTCGTGCTACCCGTCAGGCGGGGTAGAGCGCACCGAGCACGCGCTCACCCCGTGCGCCGGTCACGCTCGGCAAGTTGCCCGCCAAACGCTCGTCGAAACGCCACGCCAGCCAGGCAAAGGCCATCGCCTCCATCCAGTCAGGATCTGCGCCCAGCGCCTGCGTTGTAGCTACCTGTTGCTCGGGTAACAGCTGATCCAGCTGGTCGAGCAGCAAAGTATTGCGCGCGCCACCACCACAGAGGTATACCGCCGCGCTGTCGCTCGCAGTAAGCCTGACGCTATCGGCGATCGAATGCGCTGTCAGTGCGAGCAAGGTCGCCTGCACATCGGCAGCCGGTATCGACGATCCGTAGCGTGACAGCTGCTGATCGAGCCAGCGAGGATTGAAGTACTCGCGGCCGGTGCTTTTGGGGCCGCGGCGGGCGAAGTACGGGTCGGCCAACAGTTGCTGCAGCAGCTCGGGCACGACGCTACCCTGGCGCGCCCATTGGCCCGCGTCATCGTAGGCCAGGCCTTGGTGCTGTTGAATCCATGCATCCATCAAAGCGTTACCTGGGCCGCTATCAAAGCCGGCGGGCGGCTTGCCTGGCCGCATGATGGTCAGATTGGCAAAGCCGCCGATGTTGATCAGCGTGCGCGTACGTTGCGGATCGCTCAGTAGCCAGGCATGAAACGCCGGTACGAGCGGCGCGCCTTCGCCACCGGCGGCAAGGTCGCGGCTGCGAAAGTCGCTGATGACATTGATGTTGGTCAGTTCAGCCAGCAGGGCAGGCGCGCCGATCTGCAGACTGAAGCCCAGTTCAGGGTGATGGCGGACGGTTTGGCCATGACTGCCGATGGCGCGTATGGCGGCCGCATTCAGCTGGTTGCGCTGCAGCAATTGGTTAACGCCTGCGGCGGCAAGTGTGGCCCAGTGGTTACCGGCCTGGCCGGCACGCACCAGTTCGTCATCCGCGCTGGCGCACAGACTCAGCAGTTGTTGTTTGAGCTCATTGGGGATGTCGAGACAAATGGCATCCAGGCATTCTGCCTGCTGCTGATCTGGATTAAACCGAGAAAGAGCTATGTCGATACCATCCAGGCTGGTGCCTGACATGATACCGACATAGAGAGCGCACACTTACTGCTCCAGTGCTGCGATCTGTGTGGTGCGGTTTTGATCCATGCTGGCCATCAACTTGTTGCTGATGCCTAGGAACGCAGTGCGCTCGCGCTGGGGAATGGGGTCGGCGACGGGCAGCTTGACACCCAGTGGGTCTACATGGCGACCGTCTACGCGGAACTCGTAATGCAGGTGTGGGCCGGTGGCCAGGCCGGTCATGCCGACGTAGCCAATGACCTGTCCCTGGGTCACGTGGGTGCCAGCGGTGATGCCGCGCGCGAATCGGCTCATGTGGCCATACAGGGTTTGGTACTTCTGGCCGTGCTGAATGACCACTGCGTTGCCATAGCCGCCCTTGCGTCCAGCAGAAACCACGCGGCCATCGCCGGTTGCCTTGATCGGCGTACCGGTAGAGGCCGCGTAATCCACACCCTTGTGCGCACGAATACGATTGAGTACGGGGTGCAGACGGCCGGGGTTGAAGCGTGAACTGATGCGGGCGAAGTCGACCGGCGTGCGAATGAAGGCCTTGCGCATGCTGGTGCCATCGGCACGATAGTAGCTGGTGAAGTTGTTCTGATCGGTATAGCGCACGGCGGTGAAGGTTTTGCCGCGGTTGACAAAACGGGCCGCCAGAATATTTTTGCTACCGACCGTCTTGTCGCCGACGCGCAGCTCCTCGAACAGCACCTCGAAATGGTCGCCCTTGCGGATATCGCGGGCAAAGTCGACGTCATAACCAAAGATACTGGCCATCTGCATGGTCAGATTGTGGTTCAGGCCGGCGCGTTGCGCGGCCAGAAACAGTGAGCTGTCGATGGTGCCTTGTACGTAGCGCTCGCTGACCTCAGGCTCGATAACGTCCTTGCTGAAGCTGTAACCCTCGTCGGAGTGGTCAATACGGATGGTTTCCAGGTCATTCAGCTTGGAGCGCATCGCAAGCAGTTCGCCGCTTTCGGCGGTCTGCAGCTCCAGAACCTGACCAACGTTCAGGCGGGTGAAGCGCTTGGCCTCGGGGCTGCTATTGATGACCTCATGCAGGGTGCTGACGCCCACGCCGGCCTTCTCAAATAGCACGGACAGAGTGTCGCCGCTGTTGACGGTCAGGCTATGCCATTGCGGGCCAGTTGCTACAGCAGGTGCAGCGTCGGCAGGCAGCAAGGGGGCTGCAGTAGCGGTTTGCGTGGCCTGCTTGGCAATATCCAGCGGCTTGGTCAGTGTGACTGTATCGCTGACCAGTGCGTCCAACTCTTGCTCGGAGGCCTGATCGATAGCGGATTCTGGGGCTTGCAGCTCAAGTTGAACAAAAGTCTTCTTGGCTTCGACATCGGTGGTTGGAATAACGAGCAGAAAAATGCTCAGCGCTGCGGCGATTCCACTAGCTGCCACGAGGTGGCTTTTGGGGTATCGCGGTGACTTCGTATCTTGGGAACCCATAAGCGCTCTTGTAATAAATTCTATATAAAGTGGACTAACTTGCTAAATTATAATTGAAAAGCCTCCTTGGCAAGTCTTTGCCAAACCCGTCTGTCAGATTTGCCGCGTCAAAGTTGCGACCACCTTTGCCCAGCTGCCCGCCGAGCTTGTAATTGATAGCTAATGTTGTATGGTTTGTTCCCCTGATTTTTCCCCTTTCTCTGACCCTTGCATGCACAGGATATCTGGAACTATGAAGCCCGTTGACGAGCAGTTGGCGCTGATTAAGCGCGGCGCGGATGAAATTCTGGTGGAGAGTGAGTTGCGCACCAAGCTTGAGCGCGGCACACCTTTGCGAATCAAGGCGGGTTTTGATCCGACCGCGCCGGATTTGCACCTCGGCCACACAGTGCTCATCAATAAGCTACGTCAGTTTCAGGAGCTGGGTCATGAGGTGCTGTTCCTGATCGGCGATTTCACCGGCATGATCGGCGACCCGTCGGGCAAGAACGTGACGCGCCAGCCGCTCACCCGCGAGCAGGTCGCGGCCAACGCGGAAACCTATAAAGAGCAGGTTTTCAAGATTCTCGATCCGGCCAAGACCACGGTGATGTTCAATTCCACCTGGATGGACAAGATGAGTTCGGCCGAGATGATCCAGCTGGCTGCCAGCCACACCGTGGCGCGCATGCTGGAGCGTGATGATTTCGACAAGCGCTACAAGAGCGGGCAGTCGATCGCCATTCATGAGTTTCTTTATCCGCTGGTACAAGGGTATGACTCGGTCGCCATGCGGGCCGACGTGGAGCTGGGCGGTACCGATCAGAAATTCAATCTACTGATGGGTCGCGAGCTGCAGCGCCAGTATGGTCAAGAGCCGCAGATTACGTTGACCATGCCGATTCTTGAAGGCCTGGATGGCGTCAAGAAGATGTCCAAATCATTGAATAACTATATAGGTATCAATGATGCTCCTGGCGAGATGTATAACAAGCTGGTGTCCATGCCGGACAGCCTTATGTGGCGTTACTTCGAGCTGCTGAGCTTTCGCAGCATGGAAGACATCGCCCAGTTGCGCTCCGACGTAGGGGTCGGGGCCAATCCGCGAGACATCAAGATCAAGTTGGCCGAGGAGTTGGTCGCGCGCTTTCATGGGGAGGAGGCTGCGGCCAATGCGCATCGTTCTGCCGGCAACCGGCTGAAGGATGGCGAGCTGCCAGCGGACCTCCCGGATGTGGAAATTGATGCTGATGATGATCTTCCGGTTTCGGCGGTGCTCAATCGTGCGGGAATGGTAAAGAATGCGGCAGCTGCTCGCGACCTGCTGGCTGCCGGCTCGGTGAAGGTGGATGGCGAGGTTGTGGATCGCGAATTTGTGTTCAAGCCTGGTGTTTCCTACGTCTGCCAGGCGGGCAAAAAGAAGTTTGCGCGCATTGTGTTGAAAAAGGCTTGACGGCCCCGCTGAAGTCTCTATAATTCGCCCTCTCGCTGAGCAGGAAGCTCCAAGTAAAGCGCTTATTAATCAATAAGTTAGCTTGAAAATAAGGGTTGACAGGCTGGCGAGATGGCGTAGAATGCGCCGCTCTGATTCGGGGCTGAAGTTAAGGTCTGAATCAGGTTGATGAGAAGCTCTCATCGAGTTTGACGGAAGGTGTTGACAAGGGGTTTAGCTCCTGTAGAATGCGCCTCCCTGACACGCAACGGCGAAGCCGGCGCGGGTCGCTCAAGCAGGTTTTGAAGCGGTTAAAAACTTCAAAAAAATGCTTGACGGAACAGAAGGTTAGCGTAGAATACGCGGCCTTGGTTAGGCGGAGACGCTGACCGAATCGCTCTTTAACAATTTGAATCAAGTAATTCGTGTGGGTGCTTGCTGACTGGATGTGATGATCCGAAAGATTATCAGCCAAGCAAGTTACTCTGTGAATTCAAGAGTTTTTTGTAAAGCTGAGCCTAGTTTAGGGTTTTTTCAAAACCCAATCAGTATTTAACTGAAGAGTTTGATCATGGCTCAGATTGAACGCTGGCGGCAGGCCTAACACATGCAAGTCGAGCGGTAGAAGGAAGCTTGCTTCCTTTGAGAGCGGCGGACGGGTGAGTAATGCCTAGGAATCTGCCTGGTAGTGGGGGATAACGTTCGGAAACGGACGCTAATACCGCATACGTCCTACGGGAGAAAGCAGGGGACCTTCGGGCCTTGCGC
>NZ_LT629763.1:3125000-3415000 GCF_900105255.1 Halopseudomonas sabulinigri
GCGTTTAGTCGCTGGGTATAGACCCGAAACCGGGCGATCTATCCATGGGCAGGTTGAAGGTGCCGTAACAGGCACTGGAGGACCGAACCGACTACCGTTGAAAAGTTAGCGGATGACTTGTGGATAGGAGTGAAAGGCTAATCAAGCTCGGAGATAGCTGGTTCTCCTCGAAAGCTATTTAGGTAGCGCCTCGTGTATCACCGCTGGGGGTAGAGCACTGTTTCGGCTAGGGGGTCATCCCGACTTACCAAACCGATGCAAACTCCGAATACCAGCGAGTGTCAGCACGGGAGACACACGGCGGGTGCTAACGTCCGTCGTGAAAAGGGAAACAACCCAGACCGTCAGCTAAGGTCCCAAAGTTATGGTTAAGTGGGAAACGAT
Source organism: Halopseudomonas sabulinigri (assembly GCF_900105255.1). Classification (NCBI taxonomy): domain Bacteria; kingdom Pseudomonadati; phylum Pseudomonadota; class Gammaproteobacteria; order Pseudomonadales; family Pseudomonadaceae; genus Halopseudomonas; species Halopseudomonas sabulinigri. The sequence continues at coordinate 3,125,385 of NZ_LT629763.1, forward strand.
GTGGGAAGGCTTAGACAGCTAGGAGGTTGGCTTAGAAGCAGCCATCCTTTAAAGAAAGCGTAATAGCTCACTAGTCGAGTCGGCCTGCGCGGAAGATGTAACGGGGCTCAAACCATACACCGAAGCTACGGGTTCATCTTATGATGAGCGGTAGAGGAGCGTTCTGTAAGCCTGTGAAGGTCAATTGAGAAGTTGGCTGGAGGTATCAGAAGTGCGAATGCTGACATGAGTAACGACAATGGGAGTGAAAAACTCCCACGCCGGAAGACCAAGGGTTCCTGCGCAACGTTAATCGACGCAGGGTGAGTCGACCCCTAAGGCGAGGCCGAAAGGCGTAGTCGATGGGAAACGGGTTAATATTCCCGTACTTCTAGTTACTGCGATGGAGGGACGGAGAAGGCTAGGCCAGCACGGCGTTGGTTGTCCGTGTTTAAGGTTGTAGGCTGAGTGCTTAGGTAAATCCGGGCGCTTAAGGCCGAGAGCTGATGACGAGTGTTCTTTAGAACGCGAAGTGGTTGATGCCATGCTTCCAGGAAAAGCTTCTAAGCTTCAGGTAACTAGAAATCGTACCCCAAACCGACACAGGTGGTCAGGTAGAGAATACCAAGGCGCTTGAGAGAACTCGGGTGAAGGAACTAGGCAAAATGGCACCGTAACTTCGGGAGAAGGTGCGCCGGTGAGGGTGAAGGACTTGCTCCGTAAGCCCACGCCGGTCGAAGATACCAGGCCGCTGCAACTGTTTATTAAAAACATAGCACTCTGCAAACACGAAAGTGGACGTATAGGGTGTGACGCCTGCCCGGTGCCGGAAGGTTAATTGATGGGGTTAGCTTCGGCGAAGCTCTTGATCGAAGCCCCGGTAAACGGCGGCCGTAACTATAACGGTCCTAAGGTAGCGAAATTCCTTGTCGGGTAAGTTCCGACCTGCACGAATGGCGTAATGATGGCGGCGCTGTCTCCACCCGAGACTCAGTGAAATTGAAATCGCTGTGAAGATGCAGTGTATCCGCGGCTAGACGGAAAGACCCCGTGAACCTTTACTATAGCTTTGCACTGGACTTTGAATTTGCTTGTGTAGGATAGGTGGGAGGCTTCGAAGCGTGGACGCCAGTCTGCGTGGAGCCAACCTTGAAATACCACCCTGGCAACTTTGAGGTTCTAACTCTGGTCCGTTATCCGGATCGAGGACAGTGTATGGTGGGTAGTTTGACTGGGGCGGTCTCCTCCCAAAGAGTAACGGAGGAGTACGAAGGTGCGCTCAGCACGGTCGGAAATCGTGCGTAGAGTATAAAGGCAAAAGCGCGCTTGACTGCGAGACCAACACGTCGAGCAGGTACGAAAGTAGGTCTTAGTGATCCGGTGGTTCTGTATGGAAGGGCCATCGCTCAACGGATAAAAGGTACTCCGGGGATAACAGGCTGATACCGCCCAAGAGTTCATATCGACGGCGGTGTTTGGCACCTCGATGTCGGCTCATCACATCCTGGGGCTGAAGCCGGTCCCAAGGGTATGGCTGTTCGCCATTTAAAGTGGTACGCGAGCTGGGTTTAGAACGTCGTGAGACAGTTCGGTCCCTATCTGCCGTGGACGTTTGAGATTTGAGAGGGGCTGTCCTTAGTACGAGAGGACCGGGATGGACGAACCCCTGGTGTTCCGGTTGTATCGCCAGATGCATTGCCGGGTAGCTACGTTCGGAAAAGATAACCGCTGAAAGCATCTAAGCGGGAAACTTGCCTCAAGATGAGATCTCACTGGGAGCTTGACTCCCCTAAAGGGCCGTCGAAGACTACGACGTTGATAGGTTGGGTGTGTAAGCGCTGTGAGGCGTTGAGCTAACCAATACTAATTGCCCGTGTGGCTTGACCATATAACACCCAAGCAATCTGGTGTTATCAGGCACACAGAATGACAATTCTAGAACTTGTCGAGATTACGACTTACCGTTCTTCTATCACCTATTCAAGCTTTTAAGCTGTTCGGCTCGCCGGGCAGTAACGAATTGCTTGACGACAATAGAGCATTGGAACCACCTGATCCCATCCCGAACTCAGAAGTGAAACGATGCATCGCCGATGGTAGTGTGGGGTCTCCCCATGTGAGAGTAGGTCATCGTCAAGCGCTTATACCAAAACCCCCGATCTGGAAACAGATCGGGGGTTTTACTTTGGGCGGGAGAAAAGGCCGTGCTAGGCCGGCAAGCTCAAGAGACCTACCTTTGAGGTTGTTGCTGAGTCTGAGCGTTATAACGACGTTGCAGACGCCTATGATGTGGACTTGTTGTCTGCTGGCGTACGTTACAACTTCTGATGACTGAAAAAAGGAGGCTTTGGTCTCCTTTTTCATTGGCTCATTTTTTCGTCAGTAACTGATTAATCTCGCCAAGAATATACCGTGTGTCTGCGGCGTTTCGCCCAGGTGCACCTGCGCAATGTCCCCATTCAGATCTGAGTACATTCAGCCGGGCATCCGGAATAAACCCAGCTTCGTAAGCCGCGTCTTCTTTTGTGAAGTACAGATCACTGCTGCCGGGCATGATCAGAGTGCGGGCCTGGATGGCGCCGAGTGCTGCCGTCATATCGCCATTGAATATGGGGTTCCGACTGATATCGGCTGTTTGCCAAGTATTCAGCATGCACAGCAGGTCATTTGCATCCTGCTGCAGATGATCGTCCTCCCAAAAGCGCAGCAAGTCTTCGATGGACTGGTGGCCGAGTTGACGATAGGTTTCGTTGCGATAGAACGCCTGGCTGTAGGCCCAGCCGGCGTAAACGCGAGCGAATGCCTTAAGCCCAGCGGCGGGGGGTGTCGTGTAGTCACCGTTATCCCAGTTCGGGTCGCAGGTCAGCGCGGCTTTCACTCCTTCGAGAAATACCTGGTTATGCGGCCAACAGCGGGCGGTGGCGCAGATGCTGGCAACTGCACGGACTTGCTCTGGATATAGGCATGCCCACTGCAAAGCCTGCATGCCGCCCATGGACCACCCTGCTACCAAGGCGATAGATGCATTGGCAAAGGTTTCCTGCACGAGCTGATGCTGCAGGCAGACATTGTCATACAGACTGATGGTTGGAAAGCGAGCGTTTCGCTGCTCCGGGTGTGCGTTGCTTGGGGAGCTGGACTGGCCGTTGCCTATTAGGTTGGGTATGACGATGCAGTAACGCTCGGGGTCCAGGGCGCTGTTTGCACCAATCAGGGGCAAGTTGCCTTCGTGTGTTCCACCATAGTACGTGGGCAGCACGACCAGGTTGTTCTTATCGGCGTTCAACTGGCCTACCTGTGCGTAGCTTAACTGAGCGTCAAGGAGTGTCTCGCCGCTCTGGAGACTGAAATTTCTGGCCCGGTAAGTTTTAACAACTGTCTGATTTAATTTCATAAATTGGTGTTCCACGTATCCGCTTGGTGTTTCTCGGCTGCTGTAAATGGGCGCTATCCATTCAATATACATGCATGCTGGCATGTATATTGAATGAAAGATCCGTACCAGTTACCGCAGCGGGTGCGGTCAGAATCAACGGAGTATCAGCATGAGTGAGCACGCTACAACCGAGCAACTGAAACAGAACCTGCACGAACAGGGCGTCAAGTATGCGCTCGGCGGTTATGTAGATTTGCATGGCGTCATCAAGGGCAAGTTTGTGCCGCTGGAGCACCTTGGCCGCATGATGAAGGGCTCGGAGTTGTATACGGGCGCTGCGCTGGATGGGGTGCCGCAGGATATCAGCGATAACGAAGTCGCCACCATGCCTGACGCCTCCACCGCCACGGTTTGCCCGTGGAATCCTGAACTGGCCTGGTTTGCCAGTGACCTTTACCTGGATGGTGCGCCCTTTGAGGCCTGCTCGCGCAATATTCTCAAGCGGCAGGTCAGCCTTGCAGCTGATCTCGGGCTGACTTTCAACCTGGGTATTGAGACCGAGTTCTTCCTGTTCAAGGACAGCGATGACGGCTCTTTTGAGCCCATCAGTGCCCGCGATACCCTGGCCAAACCCTGTTACGACCCCCGCGGATTAATGGACAACATGCCCATTATTGGCGAGCTGGTCGAGGCTATGAACGCGATGGGTTGGGATGTTTACTCCTTCGATCACGAGGATGCCAACGGCCAGTTTGAAACCGACTTCACCTATACCGACGCGCTGGGGATGGCCGACCGTCTGGTGTTCTTTCGCTTGATGGCCAACGAGATCGCGCGCAAGCACGGTGCTTTTGCCAGCTTCATGCCCAAACCCTCGGCCACCCGCACCGGCAGTGGTGCGCACTACAACATGTCGTTGGCGGACCGGGAAACCGGCAAGAACCTGTTCGACGTGGCCAATGGCAGTGATCCGCACGGCTGTGGGGTGACTGAAATGGCGTACCACTTTATTGCCGGGATTATGAAGCACGCCAAGGCAATCAGTGCGGTGATCGCGCCGACCGTCAACAGCTATAAACGGCTGGTACGCAAGGGCAGCATGTCGGGCTCGACCTGGGCGCCGGTCTTCGTCTGCTACGGCAACAACAACCGCACCAACATGCTGCGGATCCCATCCCAGGGGGCGCGGGTCGAATGTCGGGCGGCGGATATCGCCTGTAATCCCTACATGGGCGCAGCGATGATGCTGGCTGCGGGACTTGAAGGCATTCGCGAGGGCATGGATCCGGGCGCACCGCACCGCGAGAATATGTACAACTACACCGACCAGCAGGTTCGCGAAATGGACATTGAAATGCTGCCGCAGAACCTCGGCGAAGCTATCGACGCCTTCGAGGCCGATCCTCTATCCAAAGCGGTGTTCGGTGATGCCATGTTCGCTAGCTTTGTTAACTACAAGCGCCAGGAGTGGACCGAGTACCACACCCACGTTTCCGACTGGGAGCTCAAGCGCTACCTCAAGTTCTTCTGATCCGAGCGGGTCGCTGCCGGCGGCCCGGTTCTTGCTGTCTACCTGTAGCTAAGGTGATAACTAAAAACCATCTGGAGTAGAGTCATGAAAAAGTCCGTACCTTTTGCACGACGTTTCAAGCAGGTTGTTTCCGGTGCACTCATTGCATTGGCTGCTAGCACGGTAATGGTGCCGGTCGCCTCGGCGGAAGAGAAAGACAGCTTCAAGCTGGCCTGGAGTATTTATGCTGGCTGGATTCCGTGGAAATACATCGACGAGTCCGGGCTGATGAAAAAATGGGCTGATAAATACGGCATTGAAGTCGAGATCGTGCAGATCAATGACTACATCGAGTCCATCAACCAGTACAGCGCCGGCCAGTTTGACGGTGTGGTAGCGACCAGTATGGATGCCTTGTCGATTCCCGCTGCCGGCGGCGTGGATACCACCGCGTTGATTGTTGGTGACTACTCCAACGGTAACGACGGCATCGTGATGAAAGGCAGCAGCGACCTGAAAGACCTCAAGGGCGAGCAGGTCAATCTGGTCGAGCTGTCGGTTTCTCATTACCTGCTTGCTCGTGCGCTGGATTCCGTGGGTATGACCGAGAGCGACGTTACTGTAGTCAACACCAGCGATGCGGATATGGTTGCTGCCTTCAATACGCCGGAAGTGAAAAACGTCGTCACCTGGAATCCGCTGCTGGATGAAGTTCTGACGATGCCGGGCGCCAATCGCGTGTTCGACTCCAGCCAGATCCCCGGCCACATCAAGGACCTGACCATCGTCAACACGCAAACCCTGAAGGACAATCCCGCGCTGGGTAAGGCTCTGGTAGGTGCCTGGTTCGAGCTGATGGCCGAAATGGGCACCGACAGCGAAGCCGGTCAGAAAGCCCGCGCCGCCCTGGGTGAAGCCTCGGGTACCGACCAAGCCGGTTATGAGGCTCAGTTGGCGGGCATGAAGATGTTCTGGCAGCCGGCTGATGCACTGACTTTCATCCGCAGCGCAGAAGCTGTCGAAGCGATGGATAGCGTGCGTCAGTTCTCGTTCGAGAAAGGGCTGCTGGGCGAAGGCGCGGATTCTGCCGATTTCGTCGGTATCAGTCTGCCCAACGACAAAACCCTGGGCGATACCGGTAATATCAAGCTGCGTTTTGATACCGAGTACATGCAGATGGCGGCCGATGGCGCTCTCTGATCACGCCTGACTGTTGCCGGCAGCCAGGTTGCCGGCAACATCTGTTGGAACACCCATGCGCAGAACCAAAGAAGACGCGGAAAAAACCCGCCTTAAAATCATTGAAGCCGCGCTGACGCTGTTCAGTCGCAACGGCTATTCGAATACCACCTTGGCGATGATTGGCACTGAAGCCGGTTATAGTCGTGGCCCCATCTATTGGCACTTCAAGAAGAAGGACGATCTTTTTCAGGCCGTGCTGGCCTATTCTCAGGAGCCGCTGGAACTGCTGGTGGCAGAGGCGCGTGGTACCGCCTTGCCGCCGCTGGCGACCATCGAGCGTTTTGTCGCGCGCTGGTTTGATTTGCTGGTGGAAGATGCCTGGTTTCGGCAGTCGTTCGAGATTCTGTTGAACAAGACCGAGCTGACCGACGCGGTTGCCGCGACGCTAAAGCGTGAGCGCAAGCTGACGCGCAGCATGATAGGTACCTTGCAAGAGTTGCTGGTAGCGGCACAGGCCAACGGCAGTGTGCCGCAGACGCAAGCGCCAGAGCAATTGGCACTGTTAGTCTATACCCAGTTGATGGGCGTGACCCAAAGCTGGCTGTTTGCGCCGCGCCTGTTCAATCTCGGCAAGCAGCGGGCCTTCTTTACCGGGCGGCTGATGACTTCTTTACAGCAACCCTGATGCAGAAAACCCGCCGAGTGGCGGGTTTTCTTGGTTGCTGGCGTCTTAGTCTTTTACTGGCTCAATGATCGGGAAGCTGCCGGAAGGTACTTCCAGCATCTGCAGCAGCCCGAAGAACGCTTGAGGTTCGCCCGATACCGTAATCTGGCCTGCTTTCACCGCTTCCGGAAAGGTGGTGCGCTTCAGCAGGATCTGATTCAGGGTTTCTCGCGTCATTACAACGGTCGCTTGTGCGTCGTCATCCTGAGCGTCGGCGCGATAGGTCAGGGTCGAGTGCTCCAGATTCAGTCGGTAGTTTTCCTTGGTATCGCTCAACTGCCAATTGATCACCAGATGCTTGCCGTTGGCCTTGGCCGCGTCCAGACGCACCGCCATGAGGTCGAAGAACATGCCGGTGTCCAACGCCTGCAGTACGTCGGGCGAGAGCGAGCCGTCCGTGGGTTTGGTCGAGCCGTCGCGCAGCTCCATGGCGCCGGTGAGATAGGCGCCGCGCCAAGTGCCGGCTTCGGCCTGATAACCGAGCTGTTCCAGCGCATCGGCTCCCAGCTCGCGTGCCGCCCGGTTGTCGGGTTCGGCGAAGACCACCTGGCTCATCACCGAGGCCACCCAGCGATATTCGCCGTTGGCGTAATCCTTGCGCGCCTGCTCAATCACCTTCTCCGCTCCGCCCATATACTCAACCGTCTTGGCCGCGTTTTGTGCTGGCGGCAACGGATTGAGGTTGGCCGGGTTGGCATCGTACCAGCCCATGTAGCGCTGATAGATGGCTTTGGCGTTATGGCTCAGCGTGCCGTAGTAGCCACGCGCATACCACTGTTGATCCAGGCTCTCCGGCAATTTGAGCTGCTCGGCGATGTCGCCCGGCAGGTAGCCCTTGTTGATCATGCGGACTGATTGGTCGTGCAGGTATTTGTACATGTCGCGCTGCACCGACAGAAACGTTTTGGTTTTGTCTTCACCCCAGACTGGCCAGTGGTGCTGGCCAATAAGTACATCGGTGTTGTCACCAAAACGCTCGAGTGCCACATCAATATAATGCGACCAGGCGCTGGCATCGCGCACCGCGGCGCCGCGGATGGTATACACGTTGTGCATGTGCTGGCTGGTGACTTCGCCGGTATCCAGTACCTTGAATTTGGGGAAGTACATCATCATTTCCGACTCGGCTTCGGTGCCGTGCGCCATCTGGAACTGCACTTCGATGCCATCGATGGTGAGCGTGGCGTTGTCCGGTACCGTATCGGTAGGCGCAATCAGGGTGCGATCTCCCTTGGACAGCGCTTTGCCCAGACCAGTGTCGACATGCCCGCGCTCGCCTGGTGGCAGCGTCGCGCCAAACTGGTACGCCGCCCTGCGGCTCATTGCCGGGCCGGCGATCACGTTCTCGGACACCGCGTGCTCCATAAAACCAGCAGGTGCGTAGACGTGCGCCTTGCCGGCCTTGACGTCTGCTTCGTCAAGCACGCCTTTTACCCCACCCCAGTGGTCAACATGGTTGTGAGTGTAGAGCACCGCCACAACAGGCTTCTTTGGGCGGTTCTGGTAGTACAGCTCCAGACCGGCCTTGGCGGTGGACGGCGATAGCAGGGGATCAATAATGATCAGCCCGGTGTCGCCTTCGATGATAGTCATATTGGCCAGATCCATGCCGCGAATCTGATACACGCCATCGGTCACCTTGAACAAACCATGAATGGCATTCAGGCGCGCCTGCCGCCACAGGCTGGGGTTGACGGTGTCCGGAGCGTCTTCCTGGTTGAGGAAGCCATACTCGCTCATGTCCCAGGCCACGGAGCCGTTGTCGTTGGTGACCTTGCCATCCGGTAGCTTGGCCACAAAGCCGCGCTCGGCATCGCTGAAGGCTTGCTTGTCGGCGAAGGGAAGCTGCTGCAGGACCGCCTTGTTGTGCGCGGCAGTGGTGTCGGTCGCCGCGTTGGGCGCAGCAAAGCTGTTCAGGCTGATACTCGCGGCCAGAGCGCTCAGGCAGTGGACAAGGGTACGTGATCGCATCGGGTGTCTCCCAGAATTGGCTGGCGTCACTGGATGACGCGCTATTGTTGTAAGCGAAAGAAATGGTGGCGCTATATCAACTATAGGTAGTGTCCTGGTTATATGGCTAATGCATTTTGATTGTTTATTTGATGCGTGTTACGCATGATTCTGGGCGCTGAAGTGAAATTGAAGCATTGCCGGTGTACCCTTGGGGTCTTCACGCGGCTGGCGGCGGGGGAATTTTTTATCGAAGCAACCGCCTGGTTAAACTATAATCGCGCGCTTTCCAACGCCCGATCACTGTGGGCTTTTGACAGCTGGAGGTAATAACCGAATTGATCAAGACGCCGTACTATCTCATCGACAAGAGCAAGTTGAAGCAGAACATGGAGAGGATCGCCTACGTGCGCGAACACTCCGGAGCCAAGGCCCTGCTGGCCCTCAAGTGTTTCGCCACCTGGTCCGTGTTCGACTTCATGAGTGAGTACATGGATGGCACCACATCCTCGTCATTGAATGAGGTCAAGTTAGGGCGCCTCAAGTTTGGCGGTGAAACCCACGCCTACAGCGTGGCCTATGCCGACGACGAAATTGAGGAAGTGCTGAGCAATTCGGACAAGATCATCTTCAACTCCATCAGCCAGCTGCAGCGCTTTAGCGATGCGTCGGCCGATACAGTACGCGGCCTGCGGCTGAACCCCGGCGTCAGCAGTTCCGATTTTCTGATTGCTGATCCTTCGCGTCCCTTCAGCCGCCTTGGCGAGTGGGATGCGGCGAAGATCGAGGCCGTGCTGCCGCTGATTTCCGGTTTCATGATCCACAATAACTGTGAGAACGGCGACTTTGCCCTGTTCGATCAAATGCTCGGCCAGATTGAAGAGCGCTTTGGTCACCTGCTGCAGCAGGTAGAGTGGGTCAGTCTGGGCGGCGGCATTCATTTTACCGGCGACGATTACCCGGTAGATCTGTTCTGCGCGCGACTCAAGGCCTTCTCCGAAAAGTACGCTGTGCAGGTGTATCTGGAGCCGGGCGAAGCGGCGATCACGCTCAGCACCTCGCTGGAAGTGACCGTGCTCGACACCCTCTATAACGGCAAGCAGCTGGCGGTGGTCGACAGCTCGATCGAAGCGCACATGCTGGATCTGCTGATTTACCGCCAGGATGCCAAGATGGCACCCTGTGATGGCCCGCACCAGTACATGGTGTGCGGCAAATCCTGTCTCGCTGGCGATATCTTCGGCGAGTTCCAGTTTGATCGCGAACTGAACGTTGGCGATCGTCTCTCCTTTATCGACGCGGCCGGTTACACCATGGTCAAGAAGAACTGGTTCAATGGCGTGAACATGCCCGCCATTGCGATCAAGCAACTTGATGGTGATGTGCAATTGGTCCGTGAGTTCGGTTTCCAGGATTACCTAGAAAGCCTCTCCTGAGGCCACAACCCAGCCTTTATCCAAGGAGGCGTTGCGAGGAAGAGCAATGAAGAAAAACGTTCTGATTATTGGTGCCGGCGGTGTAGCCCAGGTGGTTGCACATAAGTGCGCGCAGCATAACGATGTGTTGGGCGACATTCATATCGCCTCACGGACACTCGACAAGTGCCAGGCGCTGGTCGACAGCGTGCGTGAAAAGGGTAGTCTGAAAACCGCCGGTGAGCTGCAGGCTCACGCGCTGGATGCGCTGGATGTGGAAGCTACCAAGGCGCTGATCGCCAAGACCGAGTCGCAACTGGTCATCAATGTTGGATCCGCTTTTATCAATATGTCGGTACTGCAGGCGTGCATCGAAACCGGTGCTGCCTACCTGGATACCGCCATCCACGAAGACCCGGCCAAGATCTGCGAAACCCCGCCGTGGTATGCCAACTATGAGTGGAAACGCCGTGAGCTTTGTGAGCAGAATGGCATTACTGCGATTCTGGGCGTCGGCTTTGATCCGGGCGTGGTCAACGCCTATGCCAGCGTCGCCTACAATGAATACTTCGACAGCGTCGACTCGATCGACATCATTGATATCAACGCCGGCAGCCACGGCAAGTACTTTGCGACCAACTTCGATCCGGAAATCAATTTCCGTGAGTTCACCGGTCAGGTCTGGTCCTGGCAGAACAGCCAGTGGACCAGCAACCAGATGTTCGAGGTCAAGCGTACCGATGATCTGCCGGTAGTTGGCTCGCAGACCAGCTACATGACCGGTCACGATGAAGTGCACTCGCTGTCGCAAACCCTGAAGGTGCCGAATGTGCGTTTCTGGATGGGTTTTGGCGAGCACTACATCAATGTGTTTACCGTGCTGAAGAACCTGGGGCTGCTGTCCGAACAGCCGGTCACCACCGCTGAAGGTCTGGAAGTGGTGCCCCTCAAGGTGGTCAAGGCCGTACTGCCTGATCCGTCTTCGTTGGCGCCGGATTACAGCGGCAAAACCTGCATCGGTGATGTGGTCAAGGGCAAGAAGGACGGCAAGGACAAGGAAGTGTTCATCTACAACGTGGCCGATCACGCTGAAGCCTATGCCGAAGTGGGCAGTCAGGGTATCTCCTACACCGCGGGCGTACCGCCAGTCGCGGCGGCCATCCTGATCGCCAATGGCGCCTGGGACGTGCAGAAGATGGTTAACGTGGAAGAGCTGGACGCCAAGCCGTTCATCAACCTGCTGAACGAAATGGGTCTGCCGACCCGCGTCAAGGATGAGCAGGGCGACCGCGCACTGAGCTTCTGACAGCGGATTCCAAGTGCGGTTTGCGTTAATAAAAAGGCCAGCTTCTCAGCTGGCCTTTTTAGTTTCGCACTTCAGGGCGCGTCTGTTGGTTGCCCCCAGGGCGCCAGCAGTACTTCCAGCAGCGTACCGTCGGCGTCTTTGGCGAAGCCGACCAGCTCGCCTTCGCGCCCGGCATCCTCGGATACGTCGGGCTCTTGCAGCACGCGCTCGCCGGCCGTATCGATAGTCTCGATGAATGCCTCCGGTGACGCAGTCGCGATCTCCAGTTTGACCGGGTTGTCGGTGTAATTGCGCGGCGTGCCATTGGTCCAGTTCATCAATACCAGTGCCGAACCGCCGTAACCCTGCAGGATGTACTCGTTGTACTGGCCGGGAATGGGCAGAAACAGCGACACCTTGAAGCCCAGGGTATCGGCATAGAACGCTTTGGCGGCCGCGAGGTCACTGACGCCGATACCGAAGGCACCGAAGTAGGACTCGCTAGCGGCGCTATCGCCGACGATCTCGACCAGGTTGTTGTCCAGATCACGAGCGAAACCGACTATCGCATTACCCAGTGCAGGGCCCTGGTCTACAGGCTCGACCAGCACCACGCCGCCGGCATCGCGAATGTCCTGGGCGAAAACGTTGGCGTCTTTGGCGTAAAACACCAGCTTGCCCGGATTCTGGCGATAGTTGCGGGTAACCTCGTCGGTAAAGCCCATGAGGATTACCTGCGAGCCACGGCCGTCGGCAGATTCCAGCACGACTTCTTCGCGGTTGTCGCGGGTACGGCGCTCCATTTCCTGCATGCCCAGGCCGTCGGTATAGAAGGTGACAGCGGCGTCCAGGTCGGCCACGCCAATCGCGGCGCCGCTCAGATAGGCACGGATCGACTGGCGAATTTCCAGCAGGGTGCCGTCGGCATCCGAGGCGTAACCGACCAGGGCGTCGTTCAGGTCGGCGTCGGCAGAAGGCGCGGGCTCCTGGCTAACGTTCTCGCCAGCCTCGCTGATCGCATCGCGCAGTCGCTGCGGCTGCGCGGCTGCCAGCTCCAGCTTGACTGGGTTGTCGGTGTAGTTGCGCGGCGTGGCGCTGGTCCAGTGCATCAGCACCAGCGCTGAGCTACCGGGCACCGGCGAGGTGAGGATGTACTCATCGTACTGTCCGGGAATCTGCAGGAACTGGTCTTCCTCGAAACCCAGGGTCTCGACGTAAAAGTCACGCGCTGACTCCAGATCAGACACGCCAATGCCGAAAGCACTGAAGTAGGAGTCGGTGGCGTCGTCGCTGCCGGTAATCTCGATCAGGTTGTTGTCCTGATCACGGCCAAAGCCAACCACAATGCCGCCGACACTGGCCTGGGGCGCGGGCGGTACGGTGATGCGCCCGCCGGCGAGGGTAAAGCGGGTGGCAAAGGCGGCCGGATCTTTTACGTAAAACACCAGCTTGCCGGGGTTCTGCTGGGTGTTGCGGCCCACGCCATCGGTAAAGCTCATCAATACGACATTGGAGCCGCGCTTGTCGGCGGACTGCAGCACCACTTCGATGCGGTCATCGCGGATAACGCGCTTGATCTCGGTCATGCCGAGACCTTCTTTGTAGACCTTGAGGGCTGCGTCCAGGTCGGCAACACCTATAGCGGCGGCCTGCAGGTAGACGCTGTTTTCGCGGGTATCGGCGGCCGGAGGCGGCGGGGTGGTGGAATTATCCGAGTCACTGCCGTCACCGCTGCTTAAACAGCCGGACAACAGCAACACGAGCAGGCCAAGGCTGAGCCTTGAACCACGGCGGGCAACTGATTTCATCGGAGTACCTTTCTTGTCTTTATGGTCGCTGCGGTTGCAGCATATTGGCCGACCAATAATGAATGAATGTTCGTTCCATTTGCAAGTGTCCTGTCGCTGTCGCGATGGCTCGCTGGGACAGTCGCGTTCTCACTCGGTTGGTCTGCTTGCAAGCGGATGGGGTATCATCCGGCAACGCCATTTTCGGCAAACCGGCCAGCAAAGGTAGTCGCGCCATGACGTCCCCCCTGTCTGCAGTTCCCATGTCCGAGCGGTTGGCGGGTGTGGCTGATATTGAATGTGTAACCCCGGATCTGAACGGGGTGCCGCGTGGCAAGGTCATGACGGTGGAGGGTTTTCTCAGCGAGCGGCGCCTGCAGCTGGCGCGCGGCGTGCTGCTGCAGTGCATCATGGGCGGCTATCCCGAGGCCGAGTTTTATGGGCACGACGACGGCGATCTGGTGCTCTGCCCGCAAGCCGATCAGGTGCACGTGCTGCCCTGGCTGGATCAGTCCCGCGCGCTGGCGATCTGCGAGGCGGTGGAGCTGGATGGCCAGCTGTCGGGCCTGTCGACCCGCGCGTTGCTGCGCAAGGTGGTCAACCGGTACGCCGAGCGCGGCTGGCAGCCGGTAGTGGCGACCGAGCTGGAATTTTTCCTGTTTGAGCCCAACCGTGACGATACCCAGGCCTTCCAGCCGCCGGTTGGGCTCGACGGCCGCCGTGAAGTGGGGGCTGGCGCGTTCAGTGTCAGCACCAGTAATGGCCTCAAGCCGTTCTTTGACGAAATCAGCGCGGGCATGGCGGCGCTGGGTATCCCGCGTGACACCTTCATGCACGAGATGGGCGTCAGTCAGTTCGAAATCAACTTTGTGCATGGCGATCCGGTACTGATTGCCGACCAGACCTTTCTGTTCAAGCACATGCTGCACGAGGTCGCGCTCAAACACGGGTTGATCGCCGTGTGCATGGCCAAGCCGCTGGCCCGCGTGCCGGGTTGCTCGATGCACATTCATCAGAGCATTGTCGATCAGGCTAGTGGGCAAAACATCTTTACCGAGGCGACCACCCAGCAGCCGACCGCTGCCTTTAACCATTTCATCGGCGGCTTGCAGCACTGCATGGCCGAGCTGACCTTGCTGATGGCGCCTTACGTGAACTCGTACCAACGCTTTTGCCATGCTTATGCCTCACCCAACAATCTCTGCTGGTCGCACGACAATCGCGCCGCCGGCTTGCGCATTCCCGCCAGCGAGCCGATTGCGCGACGGGTTGAGAATCGCCTGCCCGGGGCCGACGCCAACCCCTATCTGGCGGTCGCCGCCTCACTGGCTGCCGGCCTTTATGGTATCGACCACGGCTGTGAACCGAGCGCGCCGGCGCAGGGCGAATTCACTGCGCCGGATGAGCTGGTTCTGCCTGGTACGCTGCATGAGGCGATCCACCGGCTGGACCGCAGCGAGATCGCGCGCGGGCTGTTTGGTGCCGAGTTCATCAACGGTTATCTGGCGACAAAACGCATGGAGCTGGAGAGTTTCATGGACGAGATAACCCCCTGGGAGCGACGTTTTCTGGGTAGCCAGGTCTAGGCGTCTAACTGCGACCGCGTCTGTCGCAGTGCGGTGATAGACTGCGGTCTCTTCACCCGTAAGGAGCCCCCATGCAGGACGCCAACAGCCTCGCCCCCGGTTTGATGATCATCCACGGCAACCGCCTGGAGACCCTGCGTGAACTGGCGGTGGACTGGATGCGGGCGCATCCGCTGGCGCCGCTGGAAAACGAAGTCATCCTGGTGCAGAGCAACGGTATTGCCCAGTGGCTGCAGATGGCGCTGGCGGCAGACCCTGCTCAGGGCGGCTGCGGCATCGCGGCGGCGCTGGATGTGCAGCTGCCGGCGCGGTTTCTATGGGACAGCTACCGCGGCGTTTTGGGGCGCGACAGTGTGCCGGAACAATCCCCGCTGGATAAACTGCCGCTGACCTGGCGGCTGATGCGCTTGCTGCCCGCACTGCAGGATCAGCCCGATTTTGCGCCGCTCAAACGCTTTCTCGCCGACGACCACGACTGCCGCAAGCGCTATCAATTGGCGGTGCGGCTCGCCGACCTGTTCGACCAGTATCAGGTCTACCGCGCCGACTGGCTGAACGACTGGGCCGCCGGGCGTGATCATATTGGCCTGGCGCGCACCGGCGCGCGACCGCTGGATGATGAAGAGCGCTGGCAGCCGGCGCTCTGGCGTGCTGTGCTGGCGGACGTGGGGGCTGAGCGCCTGAGCGACAGCCGGGCCGGTATTCATCCGCGTTTTGTCCAGTACCTGCTCGACTGTGACAGCCGACCGGCCAGCCTGCCGAGGCGGGTGATCGTCTTTGGTATCTCGTCGCTGCCCGCCCAGACGCTGGAAGCGTTGGCGGTGATCGGGCGCTTCTCACAGGTGCTGCTTTGCGTCCTCAACCCCTGCGAGTACCACTGGGGCGATATCGTTGCCGATCAGGACCTGCTGCGCCACGAATACCGCCGTCACCAACGGCGGCCGGGCAGCCCGATTCAGCTGGACGACAGCACCCTGCATCAGCACGCCCATCCGCTGCTGGCCGCCTGGGGCAAGCAGGGCCGTGACTACATCAACCTGCTCGATCAGCACGACGAGCGCGCCAGTTACGAAGCGCGCTTCGCCGATATCGCCGGTGGCCGGGTTGACCTGTTTGAAGCGCCCACTGGCGACACATTACTGCAGCAGCTGCAGCAGGACATCCTGCACCTGCGGCCGCTGGCCGAGTCTCGCGCATTGTGGCCGGCGGTCGACCCGGCGCGTGATCAGTCCATCCGCTTTCATCTGGCACACAGCCCGCAGCGCGAGGTGGAAGTACTGCACGATCAGCTGCTCGCCGCCTTTGCTGCTGACCCGGACCTCAAACCGCGCGACATCATCGTTATGGTGCCGGACGTCAATCTCTACGCGCCGCACATTCAGGCGGTGTTCGGTCAGCACAGCGGTGACGACCCGCGGGCGATCCCCTTTACCCTGGCCGATCAAGGCCAGCGCGGCCAGGAACCGCTGCTCATTGCACTGGAGCATTTGCTGCGCCTGCCCGACAGCCGTCTGCCGGTCAGCGAGGTGCTGGACCTGCTCGATGTGCCGGCGCTGCGCAGCCGCTTTGGTCTGAGTGAGGCCGATCTGCCGACTCTGCAGCGCTGGATCGAGGGCGCAGGCATCCGTTGGGGGCTGGATCAGCAGCGCCGCGCCGCTCTGGGTTTGCCAGACGGGTTGGAAGCCAACAGCTGGCGTTTCGGCCTGCGCCGCATGTTGCTGGGTTACGCCAGCGGCGGTGCCGAGGCGTGGCAGCAGATCGAACCCTATGACGAAATCGGCGGGCTGGATGCCGCGCTGATCGGCCCGCTCAGCGGCCTGATCGATGCGCTGGATCGCCACGAAACCCAGCTGGCTGACGCGGCGCTGCCGGTAGTCTGGGGCGAACGCCTGCGTCAGCTGCTGGATGACTTCTTTCTAGCCGAGAGTGATCGGGACCAGCTGCTGCTGGCGCAGCTGCACGAAGGGCTGGCCAACTGGCTGGAGCTATGCGACAGCGTTGCGCTGGATGTTGCGCTGCCGCTCAACGTGGTGGCGGAAGCCTGGCTCGATGGTGTCGGCCAGAGCCAGCTCAGTCAGCGCTTTCTCGCCGGTGCGGTCAACGTTTGCACGTTGATGCCGATGCGCGCCATTCCATTCAAACGCATCTGCCTGCTGGGCATGAACGACGGCGACTACCCACGCGCGCAACCACCGCTGGATTTCGACCTGATGGGCAAGGACTACCGCCCGGGCGACCGCTCGCGGCGCGAAGACGACCGTTACCTGCTGCTGGAAGCGCTGCTCTCGGCCCGCGATGCGCTGCATATCAGTTGGGTGGGTCGCAGCATTCGTGATAACAGCGAACGGCCGCCGTCGGTGCTGATCGGCCAGCTGCGCGACCATTTGGCCGCTGGTTGGCACACGGCGGATGACGCTGATCTGTTGCACGCGCTGACCGTCGAGCATCCGCTGCAGCCCTTCAGCCGCGCCTATTTCAGCGCCGATTCCGCGTTGTTCAGTTACGCCTGCGAGTGGCGTCAGCTGCACGATCCTCATGCCGAGGAGGACGCCGACCAGCCGCTGGCGCCGGTCACGCTGGAAGCGCCCATCGAGCTGCTGGCGCTGCAGCGCTTTTTGCGTAACCCGGTCGAGCACTTCTTTGCCGCCCGGCTGAAGGTGTGGTTGCAGGAACAGCAAAGCAACACCGAAGACGACGAACCCTTTGCGCTCGACGGTCTGCAACGGCACCAGCTCAGCCAGTGGTTGCTGGAGCAGGTGCAGCAGGCCGATTTGCAGGATGACTGGCAGGCCCTGCTGGTCGAGCAGGCCAGTCGCCTGCAACAGCGTGGCAGCCTGCCGCTGGCCGGTTTTGGTGAGTTGACGCTGGCCCAGTTGGTTGAGCCGCTGGGCGGGCAGCTGGAGCGCTTCCGTGAGCAACTGTTGTTGTGGGACCAGCCGCTGGAGTATCCGCTGCCGCTGCAGGCGTCGGCGCGTACGGCAGAAGCGAAGATTGAGGTAGTCAGCTGGCTCGCCGGTGTGCGCCGCTGCGCCCAGCTCGATGGCCTGATGCGCGTGCAGCTGGTCACCGGCAAACTGCTCGGTAAGAAAGACGTGCCGCGTTGGCGCAAACTGCTGAGTGAGCTGTGCCAGCATGTGCTGGCCGCGGCCTCGGGCCATCGACTCACCACTTGCCTGATCAGCGCCGACGCCAGTATTCAACTGCTGCCGCTGGAGCAGGAGCGTGCCGAGCACATCGTGAATGACTGGTTGCTTGGCTACCTCCAAGGCCTGAAGCGACCGCTGCCTGTGGCAGTAGAAACCGCCTTTGCCTGGCTGACCGAGGGCAAGGACGAGAAACGTCTGGGTGCTGCCAAACTCTGTTACGAGGGCAACGATTTCAGCCGTGGCGAGGTGGACGGCAGCCCGGCACTGCAACGCAGCTTTCCCGACTTTGCCAGCCTGCAGGCGAACGACGAATTCATCGGCTGGGCGCAGTCACTCTATCAGCCGCTGGCGCAGGCAATTGAGGATGAATGGCTGATGATTACGCAGGCATCGGAGGGCGAAGCATGAGCAACCAACGCCCCTTGGCCCTGCGCTGCCCGCTGCGCGGTAGCCGCCTGATTGAAGCCAGTGCAGGTACCGGCAAGACCTTCACCATCTCTGCGCTGTATCTGCGGCTGGTGCTGGGCCACGGCGAGGGCGAAAGCGCCTTCAGCCGTGAACTGCTGCCGCCGGATGTGCTGGTCGTAACCTTTACCGAAGCCGCGACCCAGGAACTGCGCGACCGCATTCGCGCGCGGCTGGTCGAGGGCGCGCAGGCCTTCCGTGGCGAATTGAATGAGCCGGACCCGATCGTCGCCGGGTTGCTGGCGGACATCCCCGAAACCGAACACGCCAGCGCCGCGCGCAAGCTGGATATCGCCGCCCAGTGGATGGATCAGGCCGCGGTCTCGACCATTCACAGCTGGTGTCAGCGCATGCTGCGCGAGCACGCCTTCGACAGCGGCAGCCTGTTTACCCAGACGCTAGAAACTGACCAACGCGACCTGCTGGCCGAGGTCGCGCGTGACTACTGGCGATTGCATTGCTATCACTTGCAGGGTTCAGCGCTCGCCTGGGTGCAGCAAAGCTGGCAGCAGCCGGAAGCGCTGCTCGGTAAGGCACGGTTGCTGTTCACCCCCGCTGCAAATGAACCGACAACGGCACTGCAAGCGCTGCTGGACGAAGCTCTGGCCCAGCGCGATGCGCAACTGGCTGAACTCAAGGCTCCGTGTGCCGACTTGGCAGACAGCCTTGAAGCGCTGCTGGATCAGGCGGTAGAGCAGGGCGTGGTCGACAAACGCAAGATTCAGAAGCGCTATTACGCGCCCTGGTTCGAAACTCTGCGCCAGTGGGCGCTGGCGCCCGAGCAGGTGAAGCTAGAGTTGCCGCCGGCAGCCTGGGCCCGGCTCAGCGAAGACGGCCTCGGCGAGGCCTGGAAGAAGGGCGCCGTGCCCGATCACCCGGCGTTGCGCGGCTTGCCGCAATTGCGCGAGGCGCTGGCCGCATTGCCCAACCCCGAGGGTGATGCGCTGCGCCACGCGGCGGACTGGATGTCGGTGCGTTTCGAGCAGGAAAAGCGTCGCCGCGCGCAGATGGGGTTTGATGACATGCTGACCCGGCTCGATGCCGCGCTGCAGGGCCCCAACGGCGACCGACTGGCGGAGGTGATCCGCCAGCAGTTCCCGGTCGCGCTGATCGACGAGTTTCAGGATACCGACCCGTTGCAGTACCGCATCTTCGACCGAATCTACCGGGTAGCGGAAAATGATCAGGACAGCGCGCTGCTGCTGATCGGCGACCCCAAGCAGGCGATTTACGCCTTCCGCGGCGCGGATATTCACACCTACCTGCGGGCCCGTGGCGACACCGCCGGGCGGCACGAGAATCTGGATACCAACTTCCGCTCCAGCCAGGCGATGGTCACGGCGGTGAACCGGGTATTCGAGCAGGCAGAGCAGCACTTTGCCGCTGGCGCCTTCCTGTTCCGCCAGGGCGACGATAACCCCATGCCGTTTTTGCCGGTGCAGGCGCGCGGGCGCAGCGAAGTGTGGAGCTATCAGGGTGAACAGGCGCCGGCCTTGACCGCCTGGCTGCTGGAGTCCGAAGAGCCGCTGACGGGTGACACCTATCGGCGGGAAATGGCCGAGCGCTGCGCCAGCGAAATGACCGCCTTGCTGCAGGCCGGACAGCAGGGCCGCGCTGGCTTTGCCCGCAGCGACAAGCCGTTTGTGTCGGTACGCCCGGCCGATATGGCGGTGCTGGTGCGTACCGGCCGCGAGGCGCAGCTGATTCGTGATGCCTTGGCCGCTCGCGGTGTGCGCAGCGTCTATCTGTCTGACAAGGATTCGGTTCTGGCAACGCAGCAGGCGCAGGATGTGCTGCGCTGGCTGCGCGCCTGTGCCGAGCCCGGCAACGACCGCCTGCTGCGCGCGGCACTCGCCAGCCACAGCCTGCACCTCAACTGGCAAGCACTGGATCAGTTGAATCAGGACGAGCGCCTGTGGGAGCAGCGGGTCGACCAGTTCCGCGATTATCGCCGCATCTGGCAGCGCCAGGGTGTGCTGCCGATGCTGCACCGCCTGCTGCACGACTTTGCGCTGCCTGCCCGGCTGCAACAGCAGGACGATGGCGAGCGGGCGCTGACCAACCTGCTGCATCTGGCCGAGCTGCTGCAACGCGCGGCCCGCGAGCTGGATGGTGAGCAGGCGCTTATCCGCCATCTGGCCGAGCTGATCCGCCGCGCTGACGAGGGCGCAGGGGACGAACAGGTGCTGCGGCTGGAAAGCGACGCCGAGCTGGTTAAGGTGGTGACCATCCACAAGTCCAAGGGTCTGGAGTACCCGCTGGTATTTCTGCCCTTCATTTGCCTGAGTCGCCCGGTGCGGGCGGATCAGCCGCTGCGCCTGAGTGACGGCTGGGTATTGAAGCCGGACGCGGATCAGGTGGCCGAGGCCGACCGCGAGCGACTGGGTGAAGATCTGCGGTTGCTTTATGTGGCGCTGACCCGCGCCCGCCACGCCTGCTGGTTGGGTATGGCCGACCTCAAGAGTGGCAACAACAAGCAGTCGGTGCTGCATCACGGCGCGATCGCCTGGCTGCTCGGCGGTGGCGCCGCGCTGGAGTCGTCTACTCAACTGAAAGACTGGCTGACCCGCTGGCAGCCGGACGGCGAGGTGGTCGCGCTGCAGGCCGCGCCAGAGGTCCGTGATGAGCGGCTGGCGCAACTGAATGACGGCCCGGCGCTGGTCGATGCCCGCAGCCCGGCGCACGGGCGTTTCGATTCCTGGTGGATCGGTTCCTACAGTGCGTTGGCGCTCAGCGGAGAGAGTACCGACAGTGCGCTGGCCGAGTGGATTGCCGACGACGAGCGCCAGAGTCGCTTTGTGCCGCTGCGCCGTGGCGAGCAGCCGACCATTCACCGCTTCCCGCGTGGCCCGCAGCCCGGCACCTTTTTGCACGGCTTGCTGGAGTTGGCGGCGCAGGAGGGCTTTGCGGCGCTGAAGGATGCCGAGCGTTGCCACCGCTGGCTGGCGCCGCGTTGCCAGCGTAGAGGCTGGGGTGAGTGGAGTGAGTGTCTGAGTGACTGGTTGGGGCAATTGCTGCAGCGCCCGGGGCTAGTACCCAGTACCGAGCTGGCGCTGGGTGAGCTGCCGCCGTCGCGTTACCAGAGCGAAATGGCCTTTATGTTTGCCGCCAGCAAGGTCGACGTGCAGCAGATCGATCGGTTGGTCACGGCGATGACGCTGGACGGGTTGCCGCGCCCGGCGTTGCAGCGTGACCGCCTGAATGGCCTGTTCAAGGGCTATATCGACCTGGTGCTGGAGCATGAAGGGCGTTATTACGTGCTCGACTACAAATCCAATTGGCTGGGTGCGACCCCGGCCGACTATAGCGAGGCGGCCATGAGCCGGGCGCTGCTGGAACACCGCTACGACCTGCAATACGTGTTCTACCTGCTGGCGCTGCACCGCCAGTTGCAGGCACGGCTGACGGACTATGATTACGACCGCCACATTGGCGGTGCGCTTTACTGGTTTGTCCGCGGCGTCGACGCGGAGAACGGCGGCCTCTGCCATCAGCGCCCGCCGCGCGAACTGATTGAAACACTGGATCGCCTGTTTGCCGGTCAGCCGGTTGAGGAGATTGACCATGCAGGGTGATCAACTGGATCTGCTCGGCACGCTCGACCGTTCTGCAGAGCAGCTCGATAGCGCAGCCGCGCTGCTGCAATTGCTGGATGACTGGCAGGCCAACGGCTGGCTGCGCGCGCTGGACCGCGCCTTCGCTGGCTTTTTGCTGGAGCAGGCACCGGACACCGGCCCGGCAGTGCTGCTGGCGGCGGCGCTGGTCAGCCATCAATTGGGCCATGGGCATGTTTGCCTGGATCTGGCCGCGACGCTGGCCGAACCGGACTTTGCCTTGTCGCTGCCACCGGAGGGCGAAAGCCTGCTCGACACGCCGTTGCCTTCGGCCGTGCTGGCGGGCGTCACGCTGGAACTATGGTGCGAGGCGCTGCGGGCCAGCCGGGTAGTTG
Source organism: Halopseudomonas sabulinigri (assembly GCF_900105255.1). NCBI lineage: Bacteria > Pseudomonadati > Pseudomonadota > Gammaproteobacteria > Pseudomonadales > Pseudomonadaceae > Halopseudomonas > Halopseudomonas sabulinigri. Next base: position 3,147,739 of record NZ_LT629763.1, read on the forward strand.
ATAGTCAGCCGCCGGAGCAGGGCAGCTGCCCGCTGGTGCTGATCGGCCAACGCCTGTATCTGCGCCGCTACTGGCAGCACGAGCGGCAGGTCGTATCGATTCTGCATCAGCGCCTGCAGCAACCGTTGCCTGTGGCAGGGGACCTGCCCGCGCGGCTCGATGCCCTGTTTACCGGCAGTCAGCAGAACCCGGACTGGCAGCGCATTGCCTGCGCGCTGGCGGCGCGCGGGCGCTTCAGCATCATCACCGGCGGCCCCGGCACCGGTAAAACCACCACGGTGGTGCGCCTGCTGGCGCTGCTGCAGACGCCCGCGGTGGAAGCGGATAAGCCGCTGCGTATTCGCCTGGCCGCACCGACCGGCAAGGCCGCTGCGCGGCTGACCGAGTCGATTGGGCGGCAAGTGGGAGCACTGCCAGTCGACAAAGCGGTGCGCGACGCGATTCCGACCGAAGTCAGCACGCTGCATCGTCTGCTCGGCAGCCTGCCGGAGAGCCGCCACTTCCGCCATCACGCGGGCAACCCGCTGGCACTGGATGTGCTGGTGGTAGACGAAGCCTCGATGATCGACCTGGAAATGATGGCCAACTTGCTGGCCGCTCTGCCGCCGCAGGCGCGCCTGGTGTTGCTGGGTGACAAGGATCAGCTCGCCTCGGTGGAAGCGGGCGCGGTGCTGGGCGATCTGTGTCGCCGCGCCGACGCCGGCTGCTACTCACCGGCCACGGTCGATTGGCTGCAGCAGGTGAGTGGGCAGTCGCTGGCAGGCAGCGGCCTGCAGCCCGGCGACGAGTCGACCCATCTGCTGGAGCAGCAAACCGCCATGCTGCGCCACTCCCACCGCTTTGGCGCCGACAGCGGCATCGGCGAGCTGGCCCGCGCCGTGAACCGCTGCGATGCCACCGCCGCGCGCGATCTGCTGCAGCGTGGCAAATTTGATGACATCCAGAGTCGCCGCCTGAATGGCAGCAACGATCCCGCGTTCAGCGCATTGGTGCTGGGTGGTGACGGGGCGCTGCCGGGCTATGGTGCTTATCTGAGCACACTCAGGGAGCAGCGCCCGGGAGCAGATGTACCTGCTGATGACCCGCGCTGGGTAGCCTGGGCTGCTGCCGTGCTGAATGCCTTTGATCGCTTTCAGCTGCTCTGTGCGGTACGCCGGGGCGAATGGGGCGTCGAAGGTATCAACCAGCGGGTCGCCGATCTGCTGACCCGCCGCGGCCTGCTGCGTGCCGACACGCTCTGGTATGAAGGACGCCCGGTGCTGGTGACCCGCAACGACTACAGTCTGGGCTTGATGAACGGCGATATCGGCATTGCCCTGCGCATTCGTGAGCCGGCCCTGCACGCCGGTCAGTCGGAAACCGAAGCGCTGCGCGTTGCCTTCCCGCGCAATGATGGCAAGGGCGGCATTCGCTTTGTGCTGCCCAGTCGTTTGCCAGAGGTGGAAACGGTGTTTGCCATGACCGTGCACAAGTCCCAGGGCTCGGAGTTCGAGCACGCTGTGCTGGTGCTGCCGGAGGCGCGCAACCCGGTGCTGACCAAGGAACTGGTCTACACCGCCATTACCCGCGCCAGTCAACACTTCAGCCTGCTGGAAAGTCGCCTCGGTGTGCTGGAGGCGGCGGTGCAAACGCCGGTGCGGCGCATCAGCGGGCTGGACCTGAGTCCGGGCGCCAGCTGATGCCGTTCGTTACATACCGTTCATGAAGTCCGGCGGTGGGCTGCGGTGCTTCTCGTGCAGCTCGCGCATGGCGCCGGCGTAATCCAGCAACAACTGCAGTGACCAGTCAGCGCGGGCGCGGATGCGTTGATCATCCTCGCCGCCATCCTGTTCACCCATCACCGACTCCACATGGCGAATGATCAGGTGCTCCGGCAGGTAGCACAGCCGGCAGTTCTTGTAGCTGGAGCTACGCATCTCGGCAATCGGATAGGCGCCGCCCTGTCCCGCAGAGACGCTCACCAGCAGCCCTGGCTTGTGTGCCAGCTCGCGGCGCCCAGCGTAGAGGAACAGGTTCTTCACCGCCGGGCAGGCCATGCCGTGCCACTCGGGGGTAATGACGACTACCGCCTGCGCCGCGCGCAACTTCTCGGCCATGTCAGGCCAGGGGTTGTTGTCAGTTTCTGCTGGCCACAGCGGCAAGGGTTCGGCGGCCAGGTCGATGATGTCGCTCTCGGCGCCCAGTTGCTGCAAGCGCGCAGCCAGGTAGCGGGCTACCCGGCTGCTCTGGGCGTCCGGGCGGTTGGAGCCGGCGATCAGGGTAATGCGTAAACTCATGAAGAAGCCTCTGTGGTGGGCGCGGCGGGTTTTTTACGGCGCGCTGGCTTGCGCACCAGTGGCCAGAACAGCTCCTGCTGCCAGCTCGCCGGGCGAATATTTTCGATGCCGTACTCGGTCGGGCGCCGACGGGTAATCTTGGCGGTGCCAAAGAGCACGTCCCAGAAGAATAACAGGTTACCGAAGTTGCCCTTGTAGTTGGTCACGCCGTCATCGGCATTCAGGCCATGGTGCGCTGAATGCGTGGCCGGGGTGGAAATGGTGCGCTCGACCAGCCACATCAAAGGCTGCAGCGCCTTGATCTTGTACAGCTTGGCGTCCCAGGGCACGCTGCTGTGGGCGCCGAAAATCACGCTCAGCTTGATAATCAGGTACACGAAATACACATGCGCCAAGCCCATGTAGATCAGCATGCCGGAGAGCCAGATGCCGGGCATCAGCAAGTAATAAAAGCTGTTGTTGCGGTAGACGATACGGATGCTCATGTACTTGGCCGAGTGGTGTGCACGGTGCAGGTCGTACAGCCAGGGCACGCGGTGTGCCAGGCGGTGCCACCAGTACTGGGTCATGTCATCGAGCAGCAGAAACAGGGCGAAGCCGGCAATCCACGGGATGCCCGCCAGGCTGTCTTTCCACTGGGGCAGGAAGTGACCGAGCAGGGCGGCAGACGCAAAGGTGATGGCGGGTACAGTCACCCCCAGCAGCAGGGTGGAGCCGATGGTTTCGAGCAGCGCGTCACGGCGCTCGCCCTTGGGTTGGAAAAAGCGCCCGAGCACCATTTCCAAAATGATGAAACCGAAGAAGATCGCGGCGACAACTACGGTAGGGTTCAGATTTGTTATTGTTGTTTCCATGCTAACCTCGTTGAGCATTGGCTATGAGTCAGGACATAACAATGAAAAGCCAAATCGGATTTCCTCAACATGCGCACTGAGGACAAAAACCTCGTCGAAGCGGCCAAAATCCCCGCGCAGCGATATCACCACGGCCCGCTTGGCCAGGTGCTGCAACGCTTTCTTGATCAGCAGGGCGCGGCGCAGGATGACTTCAGCCTGATCGAACTGGAGCAGCTTTGGCAGCGCGCGGCGCAGCATGACCCGGCCATCGGCCTGCATCTGTTTTCACTGTTCACCCGGCAGGACTGGCACGTGTTGGCCTACATGGGCTTTTTTGCCGCGAACGTGCGGCAATCGCTGGACAGTTGGGTGCGTTATGCCAGTCTCGCCTCGGCGATGGATTCGGTGAGTTACGTCGAGGAGGGCGAGCACCTCGTGGTCCGGATCAGTGTGGAGGTGCCACCGGCGCTGGAGCGTTATCTGGTCGAGCACTACATGAGTATGGCCATGACGCAATTGCGCGCGGCTTCCGGTCAGCATTGGCTGCCCGAGCGCGCGAGTTTCCGCCACGTACGCCCTGGCTACGCCGAGGAGTATGTCGCGTTTTTTGGCGAGCACCTGCGGTTCTCTGCTGAAGCCAACCAGTTGTGGTTTGCCAAAAACACGCTGGCGTTGCCCATGCCCGGTCGCAACCAGGCGCTGTTTGAAACCGTCTGTGCCGAGCTGGACCGCCGTTTGGCGCAGCAGCAACGCTTTGGCGGGGTGACCGGCAAGGTGGCGGAGCTGGCGCGCCAGCAACTGCTGCAGGGCGACACCCCGACGCTGGAGCAGCTTGCCGGCAGCTTGCACCAAACTCCGCGCACCCTGCGTCGTCGTCTGCACGAACAGGGCCTGACCTTCCGCCAGTTGCTGGATACCGTGCGCGCAGAGCTGGATGACTATCTGCAGATGCAGGGTTTGACCCGTGCACAGATCGCCGAGCAGCTGGGCTACAGCGACACTGCGGCTTACCTGCACGCGCGCAAGCGCTGGCTATAGAGTTATAGAGATATAGCGGCTCAATTCAGCCGAAATAGTCCTGCATCCAGTCAAACAGCGTGGCGCTGCTCATCTCTGCCAGCGGCAGCTGCTTGAATTCACCGCCAACTTCTTCTTCCCGCGTCACGAACTGGTAGAGCACCATGCCCGGTTGCTGGTCGTGCAGGATAAGAGTGATACGGCGCTGGGTACGCAGGCAGTCGAGGGTGACTACATCGGCGGGGATGCCCGCATCACGCATGCTCTGGCGCACTTCTACCACCGGATTGATGTGTTGATGCGTGGCCTGAATCTGCGCATGGGCAGCACTGACCAGGTCGGAAAGGGTTTTCAGTGGATCATTGAGCATCGGCTGCTCCGGCTTGAATGGATTGGATAGGCCACAGAGACGCGACCGCTTTGTGCGGGCGAGGTCATGGCGGCGCTTGGCGGGTAATCACGCTGTGCCGCCGAGGCTGCCAGCGACTCCGGAGTAAGGCAAGTCCGCCAGACTTCTCCAGGTTTGCCGCGGGTCACGAATAGGTTTTTTACCACTGCGCTAGCCCACTTCCCGCGCGGCCGTCACCAGCGCCTTGAACAGCCGGCGCTGGCGGTGCATGAACAGTAGAAACTCCGGGTGCCACTGCACGCCCATTACAAAGCGCCGCCCGGGTGCTTCGATGGCCTGGGTGATGTTGTCCAGATCGCGCGCGCTGATCACCAGCCCTTTACCCACCTGATCAATCGCCTGATTGTGCAGGCTGTTGATCTTGCCGCGCTCTACCCCGAGCAATCGCGCCAGGTGGCTGTCGGGCTCCAGGCACAGGGTTTTCAATGGCAGTAGGGTGCGGCGGTTGGAGGTCAGTTTGCGGCGTGACTTCAAATCCTGAAACAGGTTGCCGCCGCAGCGGACGTTGAGCAGTTGTGCGCCACGGCAAATCCCCAGCAGGGGTAGTTCGCGGGCAAGTGCATCATCGATGATCGCGGTTTCGAGGGTGTCACGGGCGGCGTCATACTTGGGTTTGACTTCCGGTTCGGCGGCATACAGCACCGGGTCGATATCGTGCCCGCCGGTGACTACTACCCCTTGGTAGCCATGGTGTTTTGTTTCGTCGCCGGGCTTGAGTTGCAGCGGTTCACCGCCGTAGTAACGCACCGCCTGGGCGACCAGAAAGCGCGGGCCCACGGCCCCCTTGGTCGGGCCGGTAATCGCTATGACAGGTTTACTCATGGGATGTCGGGCAGCCAGTCACGGGTCAGGCGCTCTGGCCAGTTATCCAGCAAGCGGCCGAGGCCCTGCCCCAGGTAAGCCTGATAGGCGCTGCAGCAACCCTGCAGGCGATCCTGATCGTTGGCGAGCTTTTCTACCTCCAGCCAGTCGTTCCAGGCCGGCGTCAGGTCCCAGCCAGGTTGGTCGATCAGGCAGTCGGGCAGCCGATAGTGAAAGGTCGGGCGCGCCTTGATCAGCTCGTCCTGGGTGTGGGCCAGCACCCGGTCCTCGTCCAGATGGCGGAACAGCGGCAGCATGTCGAGCGCGCGGTTGCGTGTCGGGTTGTGCTGCAGGTAGTCGTCGATCAGCGTAGGCAGATCAGGCCAATAATCGGGCGCGGTAACCTTGCGCACATAAGCGCTGGGAAAGGGGTCCACATAGGTGGTCAGACGCCGCGCAAAGTTGATGCGCGCGCGTTCATGGATCCAGTCGTACAGGCAAAGAAAGGCTTTCAGGTAGGCGGCCAGGGTGCGCGCATCGGTGGCCGGTACTTCCGGGTTGAACTGCATGCCAAAGGCGTTGGTCAGGCGATCGGTAGTACCCTTGGCGCCGGCATCGCGCAGCAAGGCGATCAGCTCGTTGATCACGCCAAGACGGTCCAGTGGCAATGGTGGGCTGACCAGTTCGTAGGGCACCAGCGATTCGGCTACCCAAATGATGGCGTCTTCGGCGGAGCTGACCAGTTCGGCCGAGGTCGGGTCCTGGGGCCGCTCGGCGCGGCCCATCTTTTTCAGCAGGCTGGAATCGAGCTCGACTATCCAGTCGCCAGCGGCGTCACCCTTGAGTGTGCGCTCGTAACGGCTGGTGCGCTCTACACTGCAGCCGCAATGCTCGGCGACCAGGCGGGTCAGCTGGTCGAGCTCGATACCGTTCATTTCCAGCTCGACCCCAACACGCCGCTGCGCGCCGTCGCGGGTTTGGGTCAGCGGGGGCAGGGTGAGCGCATTGGGCTCCGGCTGCATGGTGGTGTCTCCGCTTCGATGGATGATGAACGCAGCCTAACATGCAGCTGTGCGGCGTGCGCAGTTACGGCGGCTGCATGTGCGCGTACTTGGTGTAGAATCCAGAAACAATCTTTTTCTACCTTTTTCTCCTTACTCTTTATTGACAGGTAACCATGAGCAAATTATCCGAGTTTCGCGCGGCCGAGCGCCTGCTCGCCGAACAGTTGGCACAGTTGGAGAGCATGAAGCAGGATGTCGGCTTAAAGGAGGAGCTGGCCTTCAATGATGAGTTGAAGGCCTTGATGAAAGAGTACGGTTATAGCGCCCGCGAGGTGCTGCAGATTCTCGACGTCGGCTCGCGTTGATCCGGTTATGCGCCCATCCGAGCGGCAGGTGAAGCATGGCTGAAGCCCGCAAGACGGGAACTCGACCGGCAGAGGCGCCTGGAAAGCGCGCCCTGATGGATGCTGCGGTGCGTCTTGCCGCCAGCAGTCGCTGCATAACCAGCCTGGGCCTGCGAGAACTGGCGCGTGAGGCTGGCCTCAACCCGAATACCTTCTACCGCCACTTCCGTGACATGGATGACCTGGGGCTGCAACTGCTGCGCGAAAGCAACCAGACGCTGCGCGCGCCCTTGCGCCAGTTGCGCCGCAAGGCGGCGCGACAAAGTATCGCCGATGGCAGTATCGACCCGCTTCAGGAAGAGGCGCTGCGCGGCCGCCGGGTCGCGCAGCAAACGGTCAAACTCTACTTCGAGTACGTGCTCAAACACCGTGACCGCGTGGTGATTGCGGTGCGCGAGTTGCACGGCCCCTCCGAGCTGCTGCGCGCCGAGCTGCGCAAGCAGATGGACGGCTTTGCCGAAGACATGGCTGCCGATGTGCAGGCGCTGGGTTTGGCGCCCAAGGGCATCAGCCCGGCCCAGATCAAGCTGATTGCCACCCTGTTGAGCCGCAACCTGCTCTATCTTTCGCTCGACTATATCGGCGAGCCCGAGCGCCGGGAGGCCATTCTGGAACTGGCTCATGAGCAGATCAACATGCTGTTTGCCGGCGCCTACCTGTTACAGGAAAGGGCAAAAAACGACAGCCCATAATCGGTCAACGTCGGCCAATCTGCGACACCCGCGCGGCCCTGCGATTTCCATAATGGCGCTCTAATGGCTATCATGTAGCGCAGCAACACTTGGATACAAGCTGAACAGTGTCTTGAACCGCTTGGCGGTAAACGCTGCTATGTCGATACCTGCTGTACACATCATTGGCCTTCTGAGGGCTGTCAATTCTTGCAGTTATTTCGCTATCGCGGAGCGACCTGCACCCTCTTCGTGGTTGTTTTTGACCGCGTCACTTTGCACATCGGAGCACTTCAAATGGCAACAGAACCATTGAATGATCACGACCCGCTAAAGGAGCTTGCCGAGCATGAAGGCATCCCGGCTCCTACCGGCGATGCCAACCTGATCGACACGGATTACGTCATCGGGCAGGACAATATTTCCGGCAATTTTTTGTTCAACGTGGATATCCACGGCAAAGTCTTCACCATTTCTTCTCTTGCTGTAGTGCTTTTTGTGGTGCTCACGCTGGCACTGCAAAGCGAAGTGGCGCCGCTGTTCACCGAGCTGCGCAACTGGCTGACGGGCAGCCTGGACTGGTTCTTCCTGGGGGCGGCGAATATTTTTGTGTTGCTGTGCTTGTTCCTGATCGTCTCGCCGCTGGGCAAGGTGCGCCTGGGTGGGATGGATGCCAAGCCGGACTACAACTATCTGGGCTGGTTCTCGATGCTGTTTGCCGCCGGTATGGGCATCGGCTTGATGTTCTACGGCGTCTCCGAGCCGATGTCACACTTCGCGTCCTCGCTGGGCGGCGTCACTGTCGGCGAAGACGGCTTGCGCACCGACTGGGCACCTCTGGGCGGTGCGGCCGGCGATGCTGAGGCTGCGGCGCGGTTGGGCATGGCCGCGACCATCTTCCACTGGGGCCTGCATCCCTGGGCGATCTACGCCGTAGTGGCACTGGCGCTGGCGCTGTTCTCCTTCAACAAGGGGCTGCCGCTGACCATTCGCTCGATCTTCTATCCGATTCTGGGTGAGCGGGTCTGGGGCTGGCCTGGCCACATCATCGACATTCTGGCGGTATTTGCCACGCTCTTTGGTCTGGCTACCTCGCTGGGTTTTGGTGCGGAGCAGGCCACGGCCGGCTTGCACTACCTGTTCGATTTCGGCACCGGCAATGTCACCAAGGTACTGCTGATCACCGGCATCACCGGGCTGGCGCTGCTGTCCGTGGTGGCGGGGCTCGACAAGGGCGTCAAGCGCCTGTCCGAGCTCAACATGGTACTGGCCATCGTGTTGCTGGGTTTCATCATCATCGTTGGGCCAACGCTGGCGATCGCTACCGGCTTCTTCGATAACCTGATGGCGTATGCCGCCAACCTGCCGGCGCTGTCCAACCCGATTGGTCGTGAAGACGCCAACTTTACCCAGGGCTGGACTGCTTTCTATTGGGCCTGGTGGATCAGCTGGTCGCCCTTTGTCGGCATGTTTATCGCCCGCGTGAGCCGTGGTCGTACGGTACGTGAGTTTCTGATTGCCGTGCTATTGGTGCCCTCGCTGGTGTCGGTGCTGTGGATGACCGCTTTCGGCGGTACCGCAATCGGCCAGTTCGTTACCGACGGCTTTACCGGCGTGCAGGAAGCCGCGCTGGAGCTCAAGCTGTTCGTCATGCTGGGTGAGCTGCCGCTGACCGCGATTACCTCCTTTGTCGGCATTGTGCTTGTGATCGTGTTCTTCGTTACCTCCTCTGACTCCGGGTCCCTGGTGATCGACACCATCACCGCCGGCGGCAAGGTCAATGCACCGGTGCCGCAGCGTGTATTCTGGGTTATCAGTGAGGGTGTGGTAGCCATCGCATTGCTGCTTGGCGGTGGCCTGGCGGCGCTACAGGCGATGTCGGTGTCTACCGGCCTGCCGTTCACCATAGTGCTGTTGGTGGGGTGTATTTCCATCATCAAGGGCTTGATGAGCGAACCGCGCAAGTAAGGTTGGTGCGCTGCAAAAAAGCCGGGCCCTTGTGGCCCGGCTTTTTTGTATCAACTCCACAGCGAACTGACCCGGACCTTAGGGTCGTAGTGCGTCAGCGCCTGGGCCTGCAGCAGTTCGGCAGTAGCAATAGCGTCGGTCAGCGCGTGGTGCGCCTGGTAGTGGGGCAGGTGATAGCGTTGGCGGCTGTCGTCCAACCGGATCGATTGGCTGCGCTTGCCGAGAAACCGCTGAAACCAGTTGGGTTCGCCGCTGCCACGGTGCAGGCGGGCTTCCAGCGCCATAGTGTCGATCACCGGGAACTGCAGGCCCTCGCCCAGATGCCGGCGACAGACCTGATCAAGAAAGCCGCGCTCGATGGCCTGGTAATGCACCACTACCACTTTTCCGGCCATGGCCTGCAACAGGTTTTCGATGATGCTGGCGATCCGCGGTGCTTCCTGAATGTCGGAGTGGGTGATGCGGTGAAAGGTGATGGATTCTTCGCTCAGCTCACTGCTGGGTTTGACCACCTGATACTGCGCCTGTCGACACTGGATACGGCGCAGGTTGAAGGGCACCAGGCCGAGGCTGACGATGGCGTCACGCTGCGGGTTCAGGCCGGTAGTTTCGATATCCAAGGCGAGCAGCGGCGCCGCATCAAGTGGACAGTCTACTGCCGGGCAGCCAGCCGCATAGAAAGCTTTCAGCGCGGGGTGCTGCGCTTGTTCAGTCAGTCTGGCGAATTGTCGCTGCCAGTCTGGTGGAGCGCTGGCTTGTTGCGGCGCGCCTGGCGTGAAACGAATCATAGTGGCCGCGTGACCGGCAGGTGAGGGTAGCGAAAACGCAGGAATTTCTGCGCGTTGCTGAGCACCTGAAAGGCATCCTTGAGAGCCTGGCGCTCGGCGGCCGAGATGTTCTCCGGCTCCACGTCGTTGTCGGGCTCGTCGGCCTCTTCGATGGCTAGTGCCTGATGACGGATCCGCACCAGCGACAGAAACTCCAGCGCATAGCGCAGCCGCTCCAGGGCCTCGGGGGGCATCAACTTGGTCGCGGCGATGGCGTCGAGCCGCTCGAAGGAGTTCTGCGCGCGCGAGCCGCAGGCCAGCGCATGCACGCGGATCAGGTCGGTCAGCGGCGCCGTGCCGCGGCGCTTCAAGTTGATCACGTTCTTGTGCTCGCCGTCCTTCTCCATCACAAAGGTGCGGAAAAAGCCCAGCGGCGGCGTGCGATTCAGGGCGTTGCGTGCCAGGGCGCCGAGGAAGGCTTCGCTGCGGCTGGCCTGCTCTGCCAATAGCTCCTGCAGCTCTTCGACCAGTGCCGATTCGCCGTACACGCTGTCCAGATCGAAGAAGATGCAGCTGTTGAGCAGCGCCTCCGGTTTGGGGTTGGCGATCCAGTCACTGAAGTACTTGCGCCACACCTTGAGCGGCTGGCGCCACTTGGGGTTGGTGGCCATGATGCCGCCCTTGCAGTAGGTGTAACCGCAGGCGGCCAGCCCATCGCTGACGAAGGTGGCCAGCTTGAGGAAATACGCATCGTGCTGTTTGGGATCAAAGCTGTCATCCAGCACCAGGGCATTGTCCTGATCGGTGACCACCAACTGCTCATCGCGTGCCATGGAACCCAGCGCCATGAAGGAGTAGGGCACCGGCGCCGGCCCCAGCTGATCCTCGGCCAGCTCGATCAGGCGTTGGGTAAAGCTGCGGCCGATACCCGACATGGCGCTGCCGATCATGTGGGCACTGGCCTCATCGCGTGCCATGCGCACGAAGGTGGCGCGCACATCGGGCAACAGGCTCTGCAGCTCAACGACCGATTGCCGGTTGTAAATGCTGCTGACCAGATACAGGCTGCTCTGCGACTCGTACTTGATGATGTCGCTAAGGTTGATCAGCCCGATTGGCCGGCGCCGCTGCACCACCGGGAGGTGGTGAATGTTGTTGCGCAGCATGCTGAGCATGGCCTCGAACACAGTATCGTCACCCTGCACTGTGATCGGGTTGGGCGACATGATCTCGGCCACCGGTGTTTCCAGCGGCAGCCCCTCGGCCAGCACTCGGGTACGAAAGTCGCGGTCGGTCATGATGCCGACCATCACGGCGTGTTGCGGGTCGGCTACCGGCACCCGTTCAGGGTCGGGCCAGGCCAGCTGCGGATCGACGACCACCAGGGAGGACACGCCCTGCTCGGTCATGACCCTTGCGGCCTGCTGCACGCTGGTGTTCAGGCTGACGGTAACGGGCAGCCGCGAGATCAGCTTGCGCACCTTGATCTTCATCAGCTCGCTGGCGCGGCCGTTATCCACGGCGGCCTTGAGGCGCGATTGGCCCTCGGCCTCGACGAAGTCGGCAAAGGTTTCGTGCTGTTCACAGAGCTGATCAAAGAGCACGCCAGGGATGTAGTAGAGCAGGGTATCTTCGATGGCGCGCGCCGGAAAACGCACCCGGTTGTGCCGCAGCAGACCGAAGTGGCCGAAGATGCCACCCTCGGTCAGGCGGTTGTAAAGGTCACCATTGCGCCTAAATATCTCCACCGCGCCGCTGCGCACGTAGTGCAGCTCGTGGATTTCCTGGTTGAAGGCCAGAATGTCAGTACCGGCCTTGAAGTAGGCAATTTCCACCTGGCGGGCGATATCGTTGAGTACCTCTTCGGGCAACTCATCGAAGGGGGGAAAGCGGCTCAGGTGGTCGCGAATCTCGATCAGCTCAATCTGCATGCGGAATCCAGCCTTGGGTGTATGAGCAGAGTGTAATGGCTATAGCGCTTGCGGTCAGGTCTGTGCTGGGGTTTGTGCCTGTAGTAGTGCCAGCTCGGTGCGCAGAAACTCGCGAAATACACGCACCCTGGCTGGCGCTTCGGCGCCGCCGAGGCTGATGGCGTACAGGCTGCCACGGCTGATATGCCACTCGGGCAGCACCGGTAGCAGCGCGCCACTGGCCAAACTTCGGGCGGCGACCAGGTCTGGCAACGTGCCGATGCCAGCGCCGGCCAGCAACAGGCGTTGAGCGCTGGCGTAATCGCTGGTGCGGACACTGGGTTGCAGCAGGATCTCGCTGGTTTTACCCCGCTTGTCGGTCAGGCCCAGGCTGGTGGTGCCGACCAGTTCCCGGCAGGTCACCAGCGGATGCAATGCCAGCTCGGTTGGATGCTGCGGAGCAGTGCCCTGCCGCAGATAAGCGTTGCTCGCATACAGGCCAAGGGTAAAGCCGCAGAGGATGGACGCGCGGTAGTTCATGCTGGGCAGGTTGCCGGGGGTGGCGCGCAGCGCGAGGTCAACCCGGTTGGCGGCAAGATCGAGCGGCGCGTCGGTCAGTAGCAGCTCGACACTGATCTGCGGATGCAACGCGCGGAACTGCACCAGCATCGGCGGCAGCACATCAATGCCCAGGTCCATGGGCGCAGTGATGCGCAGATGGCCTTGGGGTACCGAGCTGGATTGCCGAGCATCGTTGGTGGCCTCGGCCAACAACGACAGCGCATCGCGGGCCTTCAGGTAGAACGCGGTGCCTTCCTCGGTGGCGCTGACCGCGCGGGAGGTGCGGGCCAGCAGTGCGGCGCCCAAGCGGGCCTCTAGGCGAGACAACCGGCGGCTGACGCTACCCTTGGTTTCCTGCAGCTGGCGGGCGGCCGCCGAGATGCTGCCGAATTCCATCACCGCGCAAAAGGCCTGCAGGTCGTCCAGCGAGCCGCTCAGGGTTTCTGTTCTGTCAACCATGAGTTCCAATCCTGCTGTCTTATGTGTTTTCGGAAACGATTATAGGATGTCTTCCAACCACGGGATAACCCGTTTTCATCATCAGTTCTACAGGAGCACCACCATGAGCAGCACTATCGACAGCAGCACCGCTACCCCCGGCCCCGTGTTCATCGCACGACTGGCCCCGCTGGGTTATCCCCTGATTCGCATTACTGCCGGTCTGATGCTGATGCCGCACGGTGCGCAAAAGCTGTTTGGCTGGTTTGGCGGCTACGGCCTGCAGGGCACCGGTCAGTTCTTCGGGGAGACCCTGGGCATGCAGCCGGGGGTGCTCTTCGCTCTGCTGGCCGGGCTGGTGGAGTTTTTTGGCGGTCTGGCACTGGTACTGGGCCTGCTGACCCGTCCGGCCGCGCTGGCCATCACCTTCATGCTGGGTGTTGCGCTCACGGTGCATGTTGCCAACGGCTTCTTCTGGACCAACGGCGGGGTGGAGTATCCCTTGTTCTGGGCTCTGACCGCCTTCGGCATTTTCCTGCGCGGCGGCGATCGCTTCTCGCTGGATGCCCGCCTGCGCCTGCCCATCTGAACTCAGCCTCTCTTCCCAAGTAGCGCGGCAGCACCGTCGCGCTCGGCTTTCTGATCAAGGAGTCGCGTATGGCCAGCGAGCTGCTGCCCACCGTCTTTTTACCCCACGGCGCCGGTCCCTGCTTTTTCATGCCCTGGCAGCCAGCGGATACCTGGGATGCTACGGCGCACTGGTTGCGTGAGCTGCTGCCTACGCTGGGTATTCGCCCACAAGCGCTGCTGGTGATTTCCGCGCACTGGGAAGAATCGGTGTTTACCCTCAACACCCAGGCCGCGCCCGGCCTGCTGTACGACTATTACGGCTTTCCGCCGCATACCTACGAGCTGCAGTGGCCGGCACCAGGCGCGCCGGACCTGGCCGGGCCAGTGGCGCAGCTGATCGAGCAGGCCGGTTTCGCAACCGCTATCGAGCAGCAGCGCGGCTTCGATCACGGGGTGTTCATTCCGTTGAAACTGGTACGCCCGCAGGCCGATATTCCGGTCCTGCAGCTGTCGCTGCGGGCCGATATGGATGCTGCTGCTCACTTGGCGTTGGGGCAGGCGCTGGCACCGCTGCGGGAGCAGGGGGTATTGATCATTGGCAGCGGCATGAGCTTCCACAACATTCCGTTGATGCGCGCCAATCTCGCGCTGCCGACACCCGTCGTCACGGCGTTCGATCAGTGGCTGACCGAGACGGTCGGCTTGCCGCCGAGTGAGCGCAATCAGGCTTTGCAAGACTGGACAGAGGCCCCTAGTGCGCGTTTGGCTCATCCAGATGCCGAGCACCTGCTGCCGCTGCATGTGGTGGCGGGCGCTGCAGGCAGTGACCGAGGTGCTACTGCCTTCCACACCGTAGCCATGGGCGTCCCGTTGGCGGGGTATGTGTTTGGTGGGAGGGAGTGAACGGGGTCCCTCCCGGCCTCACATCCGCGGCAGCTTGAGCAAAGCAGCCAACTCCAGGGACAGCGCAAGGGAGCCCAGTGGGCGTTAGGGAAAGCGGCTAACCCGCAATCGCTCAGAGCTGACTTGCATCTGTAGGTGAAATGAGATGCGTGCGGCAGTTTCGCCAACGCTAAAAACCACTTTCGCGCAGGAACACCGCCGCCATGTAGGTCAGCCCTTCGGCCAGCAGGCTGCGGCGGGTGCCCTCAATCTGCACGTCACCCAGGCTTTCCTGCGCGGAGGGTGGGGCCTGCTCCAACTGAATCAGTACGTGAAACAACGAGCTGCTCGGCGCCAGCTCGCGGCTACCGTCGGTGGTGCTCAGCGGGCCACCGAAACGGCTGGCCAACATGGGGTGGGCCAACTGGCTGGCGCGGGCGCTGGCAACAGCGATGACCTTGCCGTGCAGCGGACGGGGCTGGCCACGGCTGTAGAAGCGCACTTCGGCGCCCCTGCGCAGTCGGTGTGCTTCATCCTGCGCGACATAGGCATCGACCTGCCAGCTACTCGGGTCGATCAGTATGCCCAGCGGCTCGCGGCTGCCGATCCACTGCCCCTCTTGCCACTCCGGATTGACGTCTTGCCACTGGCCGGAAAAGGGCGCCTTGAGGGTGAGACGTGCTACTTCCGAGCGAGCGGCGATGATCTCCTCCTGCTGTACCTGCAGGCGCTGCTGGGTAGCGGACTGCAGCGCCAGGCCGCTGGGGTCGGCCATCAGCCCGGTGAGCCTCGCCTGATAGCTGCGAATGCTGGCCTCGTTGCTGCGCATCCGGGCGATGATGTCGGGCTCATCCAGCGTCACCAGGGCATCACCTTCCGCGACTGAACCCCGCGGGTGAATGTCGCGCAGGACCGCCGGATAGGGGCTGAACACCCGCAGCTGGCGTTCGGCGCGGGCCACACCATCGCCATGTACCTGTGTGTGCCACGGCAGGGCGAGTAACAGCAGCACGCCGAGCAGCGCGCCCCAGAACATGAGTTTGTGTTTGGCTGGCACTTGATTGCGCGCTCCCCACCAGTATTTGAGTTCTCGCCAAACCGGCATCACCACGAACCAGGCGATTTCCACGATAAACAGAAATATCCCCAGCGCCTTGAAGAACAACAGGTACACCGCAATCGCAATACCGAGAAACAGCAGCAGGCGGTACAGCCAGGTCATGAACGCAAACATGATCAGCAGCCGGCGTTGGCGCAGGGGAAAGGTTTCCGGCCAATCCTCCTGCAGGCCCAACAGGCGGCGGCGCAAGAAGGTGCGCGCCTGCGCCGAGGAGCGTTCATGCAGGTTGGGAAAGTCGAGCAGATCCGAGAGGATGAAGTAACCGTCAAAGCGCATGAAAGGACTGGCGTTCAACGCCAACGAGAGTATCCAGCTGGTGGTGGCCAGGTACAGCAGGGCATTGCGCAGGGTGCCGGGCTCACACAGCGCCCAACCCAGGGTGGCCAGGCCCGCCAGCGCCAGTTCGGTGGTGATGCCGGCGGCGGCAATGGCCAGGCGCTGCCGTGCGCTGCGCAGCTTCCAGCTTTCGCCGGTGTCGGTATAGAGCATGGGCCAGAGCACCACAAAGGCGATGCCCATGTGCGCGACCCGCAGCCCGAGCCGCGTGGCGACCAGGGCGTGACCCATCTCGTGCAGCGTTTTGGCGACAATCAACGCCAGAGCAAAACTGACCAGCCCGGCGGCGCTGAAGGAATCTACTACCGCGCTGGTGAAGGTATCCCACTGGTGCAGCACCAGCAGAATACCGAGCAGGCTGAGCGCCACCAGCAACCAACCGGTCAGGGGCTGGAACAGCCAGTCGAGGCTGGCGGCCAGGCGTTGCAGTGTTTTTTCCGGGCGTACCAGCGGCACCCGGAAGAACAGGTAGTGGTGCAGCCACCAACGCCAGGTCAGCCACTGGTTGCCTTCGCTCTTGCCTTGCAGGCGACTGACGGCGGCGCTGTCGGGGCGCACCAGTTGATGTTGCTCGAGGAACTGGCGCAGGCCCAGAATTTGCGCGGGCTCCGGTCGCAGGCTGGTCTGCTCGCTGACCTGCTGACAGATCTGCCGCGGTGTCTGTTCCCAGCGTAGCAGGCACTCGAACTCCAGCCAGCCGATACGGTAGAAGCGATTGATCACTGTGTCCTGAATTACCCAGGTGGGTTCGCCACTGCTGCCGGGCGCCGCTTCGCTCAGGCGCAGATCGTTGCGCAGCGGCGGCGTTGGCAGGTCGGCTGGATCAATCACCAGCCGGTCCAGGCACGCACGGCGGCCAGCGGCCGGCGCAGTAGATAATATCCGAGTAGCACGCGCTCGCCGTACAGCTTGGCGGTGCCGTGCAAGCCGAGGCGGGCGTTGTCGGGCTCGCCCTCAATGCTCGCCAGCAACCGATAGGACGAGACGCCTTCATCGCTGGGGTGCGCCTGATAGCTGGTTTCCAGCACTTCCCCGTGCAGCGGGCTAAGCGGATAGGCGGTGAGAAACAGGGTCACTTTGGCGCCTGGCTCCAGCGCGATGGCGTCTGCTACTGCCAGTTGTATGCGCATGGCGGGTTGTGCCGGGTCAGCCACCTGCAGGATGCGCTCGCCGGTGGAGACCGGTTTGCCCAGCCAGTCGTTGGGGTCGCTGTAGACCGCGATACCGGCTTTAGGCGCGTGCACCTGGGTGCGCGCCAGCTGTGCCTTGACGGCCGCGAGCTCGGCGCGGCTTTGTTGCGCGCGACCACTAAGCAGGGTCAGCTCGCTCTTGCTCTGCGGGTTGTCAAAGGCGCGCTGGCTGGCGGCTAGCAGCTCTGCATCGGCGACGGCTACGCCCTTGCTAAGCACCTCGGCGCGGTTGCGCAGGGTGGTCTCGTCCAGGGTGAATAGCAGACTGCCGGTCTCTACCTGCTGGTTCGGCCGTACGTGCATCTGTTTGATTACGCCGTCAACCGGTGAGCTGATGATCTGCGCTTCACGCGAGACGATCTCCGCCGGCGCCAGTACGGTCTGCCGCACTGGAATCAGCAATAGCAGAAGCAACACGCCGAGACCGATCACTAACTTGCTGCGGCTGGCGTTCCAGCGTGGCAGACGGCGTTTGCTGTCGAGCGCCTGCCAGCAGTAAATCCAGGTCTGCCACAGGCTGCTCAGCAGCTCGGGCAGCGGTGCCGGAGGCGGGGCGTCGAGCAGAAACAGCACCAGACCCAGGCGCTGGCCGTCGCGATTGTGCAGTGGCACACACCACAGGCCGGCGGGCCACCACTCGGCCCAGCCATCGCTGATGTCGGCCGGTGGCTCGAGTTCGGCGCGGGCGAGCCAGGCGGGCTGATTGCCGTCCAATTGCTGATTCAGCCAGCGGCCGGCGCGCTTCAGCCAAACCAGGTAGGGCGAGTCTTCGGCTGGCTTGGCCAGCCCGGAAACGCACAGCAGTTCAACCTGTTCACCCGTTACGGCAAGCACCAGCGCCTGATGGTATTGCAGCAGTGAATAGGCATCGTTGGCCATGCTGAAGGCCAGTGCATTGAGGCTGTCTGCGGCTAGCGCGCGGTCACGCAGGGTGTTGATGCGCAGCAGCAGTTGCGGGCTTGGCAGGCGCTCAGTCATGGATTTGCGGGAAGGTGGCGATACCGCTCATGCCGGCAATCAGCTCTGGGTGTTCGGCGTCGAGCTGAGCTTCCAGCTCGACCGTTTGGGCTACCGCATCCACCCGCGAGTTGATCGCGCTGATATGCGCTGCATAGGTATTGCCGGTTTCCAGTATGCGCACTTCCAGCGGCATATCCGGCTTGAGCTGGGCAAACAGCCGCGAGGGCACATTGAGGCGAACCTTGAGCGGGCCATCGCTGACCAGGTCGAACAGCGGGGTGCCGGCACTGACGGTTTGATAGGGTTTGACGTAGACCTTGGCGACGCGGCCCGAGAATGGCGCCTTCACTGTGCAGTAACTGCTTTGCGCCGTGGCCAGCGAGCGTGATGCCTCCGCTTTGTGTACCTCGGTCTGGGCAATGGCGACCTCCAGATCGCCAACGGCATCCAGCTTGCGCAGGTTGCGTTTGGCCTCCAGGCTCTGGCGGGTCATCGCCAGCTCGGCGTTGGCGACCTTGGCGCGGGCGTCCGCTTCGGTGCAGTTGAGCTTCACCAGGGTGGCATCATCTGCCACGCTTTGGCCCAGGGCGGCATTGAGCTCACCGAGGGTGCCGTTCATCTGGCTGGAAAGGGTGGTTTCCAGCTTGGCGCTCAAGAGTACGCGGATGGCGCCAGGGTCATTCAATAACAGGTTTTCATCGGATTGTTGCGCCTGCAAGGGGAGGCTCGTCGCGAGCAGGCACATCAGCAAACCGGGTCCGGAAAAAATACGCTTAGGGTGCAGCAGGCGCATTCACCACTCCTTGCAATGGTACACGTGAGACCAGCATTCCCTGGCCTTGCTGGGCATTAAGCGTGCGCTCTATTTCATGTGCCAGAGTCTTTATATCATGTTGCGCGATCTCTTCCGGCAGTACGTCCAGGCCGATCGAATTGTACAGCCGCCCCCAGGCGGCCTGGGCCCGTGAGTAAGCCGCCTCGCGCTGGTATTGCGACAGCAGATAGCGGCCTTCGGCGCGGATGACCTCCAGTTCCGAGCCGATCGAAGTGCTGCTGGCGGCCTTGGCGTAGTCGAGCAACTGCTGGTCGACGCGCAGGCTTTCGTCGGCATAGCCCATGTCCTGTTGGGCCAACTGATAGCGCAGCGTGCTAACGCGCACCTGGGTGAGAATAGCCATCGACAGCGCCACCCGGCGCAGGTCATCGGTGGCGGCTTGCGACTCGGAGGCGTTATCCAGCGACGGCAGCTGGAACAGTCGCATCAGGTTCATCGATACGTTGATACCGGTATCGGACCAGTCGTTGTTGTACAGGTACTTGTTGGAGTCGTAGTTGTAGCCCAACTCCAGGCTGACGTTTGGCCACAGCTGCGCCTTGGCAATCTCCAGGTCGGTGATATTGACGCGCTTGCGATACCACTCCTCCATGATTTCAGGACGGTTTTCCAGTGCCAGGTTTTCCAGTCGGGTGATGTCGGCGGCCAGGCTGGGCAACTCGGGCTCGCTGCCGTCACCGACCAGAATCAGCTTGGAACGCGGCGGTAACGACATCAGTGCCTTGAGCTCGGCCTGGGCAAACTCCAGATCCTGCCGGCGAGCGGTCAGCAGCGATACCGAATCAAGCAGTGAGCGTTGATAGGCCAGAATCTCCTGGCGTGGCAGCAGCCCTTGGGTTTCTGCTTCACGGGCGGAGCTGAGGGCCTGCTCGGTGCGCTGCAGCAAACGGTCTACCTGGGGTAGCAGTCGCTGCGCGCCGAGTGCGCGCCAGTAAGCATTGCGCACATCCTGCAGCACGTTCTGCGCGACGCGGCGGCGACGTTCTTCGGCCATCAGAATCTGATCGGCTTTCTGTTGGCTGCGGTAGTAGGCCACGCCAAAGTCCAGCACGCTCCAGCTCATGTTCAGCCCGGCGATGTCGCGGTAGCGCTCCTGTGAGGTGGAAGGGCGCAAACTCTGCTGACGGTCCTCAATGCCGATAGAGGTGCCGCCGGAGTCGTTGTTGCGCCCAGCATAACCGGCTGAGGCAACCACCCGCGGCAACATCTCATGACTGGATACGTCGTGCAGGTCAGACGCCAGCGCGCTTTCCATCAGCTTGAGGCGGTAGTCGAGGTTGTATTTCAGCGCCCGCGCGGCGGCTTCGTAGAAAGAGATCGGCGCGGTGACCGGCTCCTGTTCGGCGTACATGGTGAGCTGATCCGCAACGATGCGCTCACGCGCCTCTTGCTCGCTGTAGGGCTTTGGCTCCAGGTTGCTGCAGGCGCTGAGCAGAATCGCCGACGTCACCGCGAGGCTGAGAGTCTTTAGCTGGTTTGCTGGCATGGTCTGTCCTTGTGCATGAAATTAGCTCACTCCTCAGCTGCCTGACTGTGACGAAGGCGAGGAGGAATGTAAACGCTGCGCGGCGGCCAGCATCTGTGCCCTAAAGCTGCTGGCCGTGCGAATCTCGGAATTGTTATCAACGTTGTTGTCGGCCAGCGGCTCGCGGTTACCGCTGAACAGCCCCGGATCGTCGAGCAGGCCGTCGGCACTCAAGCTGATGCGGCCCTGGCGACCCAGTAGCCAGGCGATGTCGAGCTCCCGGTCGAACTGGCTGTTGCGCACCACGCTGTGCACGAACTGTCCCTGCACATTGCCCAGGCCTTCGCCAATCGACTCACTCTGGTTGAAGTTCTGCAGGCCCTGACGCAGATCGCCGCCGCCGATTCGGCCGAAGCTGTATTGCTGCAGCAGATTGTTGCGCTCCAACACGGGACCAATGAACACGGCCGGTTCAACGCTGGGCAGCGGGTTAGCCCCGGAGCCACCAGCACCGGCATCGTCCTGATGAGGGCCGATCGGGGGATCGATGTAAGGCGCGGTGATGTCCAGCGCGATGACCAACTCGGCCTGATCGGTGCCGCCAGCCAGATCCCCGACGGTGTAGGTGAAGATATCGTTGAGCACCTGGCCCAGGCCGGCCGCGCGCAGCACCTCGGGGTTGGTCATGTCGATGCTGTAGGTGTAGCTACCATCGGCGTTGATCACCAGGGTGCCGTACTGGCCATAGATCGGCTGGCCAACAGTGCCGGCGGCACCACCGCTGCCCTCGGCGCCGGCGTTGATGCCGACCACCTGCAAGTTGTCGCCGTTGTCGACATCGCTGTCGTTGGGCAGTACGTTGCCGCTGGATTGCGGTGTGGCGTCCTGATCGCTGGCGCTGTTGCTGTCGTTCTCGGCGACCGGGTTGTCGTTGTTGCCCTGAATCAGAATGTTCAGGTTGGCGCTGGAGGTCAGGCCTGCCGCGTCGCGCATCTCGTAACTGAAGGTGTCGCGCAGGGTCTCGCCAGCGGTGCGCATGGCGTTGACCACGGGATCGTCGTTATTCAGTACGTATTCGTAGCTGCCGTCAGCCTGCAGCGTCAGTTGGCCATAGCGGCCCTGCAGTACCTCGCCAACCCCGGCGCTCTGGCCTTCGGCGTTGGAGAACCCGGTGACGCTGAGCACTTCGCCGTTGGCGGCGCTGTCGACGTCCTGGTCGTTGTCCAGCACGTTGCCGGTGGGGTCGATACCGTCGCTGCTGTTATTGCTGCCGCCGGCTTCCACGGCAATGGCGTCATCATCCACGGCAATGGGCGCATCGTTGGCGCCGGTGAGCGTCAGGGTGAGGGTGGCGCTGTCGCTGAGCCCCGCTGCATCGGTCACCTCGTAAGTGAAAGTTTCCGTCAAGGTGTCGGCGCTGCTGCGCAACGCCTGCACCTCTGGGTTTTCATTATCTATAACGTAGGTGTAGGAACCATCGGCGTTGAGCGTCAGGCTGCCGTACTGACCAGCCAGCGCGCTACCAAGGGTACCAGCGCTGCCGCTGCCAGTCTCATCACCGCTACGCACGGCAGTGACGCTGGCGGTTTCGCCGTTGGCGGCTCTGTCGACGTCGGTATCGTTGCTCAGCACATTGCCGCTGGCGTTGCTGCCAGCGGTACCGTTGCTGTTGCCGCCAGCTTCGTCTGCGGAGCCAATATCGTTGACGGCGACCGGGGCGTCGTTGGCGCCTTCAATGGTGATGGTCAGGGTCGCAGTGTCGCTGAGACCTGCCGCGTCGGTCACGCTGTAGGTGAAGCTCTCGCTGAGCGTTTGGCCCGCCAGGCGCAGCGCCTGTACTTGCGTATTGTCGTTATCGATTACGTAGCTGTAGGAGCCGTCGGCGTTTAGTGTCAGGCTGCCGTAGGTGCCAGTCAGCGAGCTGCCTACCGTGCCGGCAACGCCACTGCCGGTACGCACCGCGCTGACCTCTTTGGTCTCGCCGTTATCAGCGCTGTCGACATCGGTATCGTTGCTCAGCACGTTGCCAGTGGCGTCGCTGCCGGCGGTGCCATTGGCGGTGCCGCCAGCCTCGACAGCGGTTGCGCTGTCATCAACGGCGACTGGCGCATCGTTGCGTCCATCAATGGTGATGTTGATCTGCGCCTGATCTGTGGCGCCCCAGATATCGGCCAGAGTGTAGGTAAAGCTGTCGACCAACACTTGCCCGGTAACGCGCAGGGCTTCCACTTCGGCCATGCTGTTGTCTACTCGGTAGCTGGCGCTGCCGTCGGCGTTGATCGTTAGCCAGCCGTATTGGCCACGCAGTTCGCTGCCAAGGCTGCCGTCGGTGCCGCTGTCGGCTTCTGTTCCGGTGCGAATGGCAGTGACTTCCAGGGTGTCGCCTTCCAGATCGGTATCGTTGGCGAGTACGTTGCCGAACGGGTTCACGCCGGCTTGCGCGTTGTTGACGCCGCCGCTTTCGACGGCAGTGGCAGCATCGGTCTGGCCGGATGGCGCGTCGTTGCGGCCGCGGATCACGATGGTCAGCTGGGCTTCGTCGCTGAGTCCGGCGAGGTCTGTGGCAGCATAGGTGAACTGCTCCAACCGCGCTTCGTCAGGGCGAAGGTTCTGGATCTCGGTATTGCCGGGATCCAGGGTGTAGCTATAAGTGCCATCGGCGCTGAGCACCAGTGTGCCGTATTGGCCAACCAGGCTTATGCTGCCGCCCGTGAGCGCGTCGAGGCTGCCGCCTGTGGCTTCAGTGCCGGTCCGCGCCCCGCCAACAACGAGGCTGTCGCCGGCATCCACGTCACTGTCGTTGGTCAGCACGTTGCCGGTGGGGTTGATGCCGTTGCCGTTGCCGTTGTCCGGCGTGGAATAGGCAAAGTTGTTCTGCGCCGTCGGGGTGTCGTTGGCACCGCGGATGGTGATCTTGAGAGTGGCGCTGTCCTGCAGGCCGGCCAGATCGCTGATGGTATAGGTAAAGCTTTCGCTCAGGGTCTCGCCGGCGGTACGCAGGGCTTGGACCTCGGCCATGTCGTTGTCGAGGCGGTAGTTGGTAGTGCCGTCAGCGCGGATGGTCAGCCAGCCATACAGGCCGCGCAGCTCAGTGCCTAGGGTCCCGGCGGTGCCGCTACCGGACTCGCTACCGGTGCGGATGCCGACCACAGAGAGTTGGTCATTGCTGTCGATGTCGGTGTCGTTATCCAGCGCGTTGCCCTGAGGGGCAGTGCCGGGTGTACCGTTGTTGACGCCACCGGCTTCCACGGCGATGGCGTTGTCATCGTTGGCGATCGGCGCATCGCTGGCGCCGGTGAGGGTAATGGTCAGGGTGGCGCGGTCGGTCAGGCCGTTGGCGTCGATCACCTCATAGCTGAACGATTCAGTGAGTGTGTCGCTGCTCAGGCGCAGGGCCTGCACGGCGGCGTTGTCGTTGTCTATGACGTAGCTGTAGCTGCCATCGGCGTTCAGCGTCAGGCTGCCGTAGGTGCCCGCAAGAGCTGCGCCCAAGCTGCCAATAGTGCCGTTTTCCAGTTCCGAGCCCGTGCGCACTGAGCTGACATTGGCGGTTTCACCATAGCCGTCTATATCGGTGTCGTTATCCAGCACGTTGCCGGTGGCATCGCTGCCGGCGGTGCCGTTGTCTGTGCCGCCGGTTTCGACGGCGATGGCCGTGTCGTCATTGGCGATCGGCGCGTCGTTGGCACCGCGAACAGTGATGGTCAGGGTGGCCTGATCGGTGGCGCCCAGGGCATCGCGTACGGTGTAGGTAAAGCTGTCGGTGAGGGTGTCGCCACTCTGGCGCAATGCCTGCACGGCAGGATTGCTGTTGTCGATGACGTAGGTATAGGAGCCATCGGCGTTCAGCGTCAAGCTGCCGTACTGGCCGTCCAGGGCAGTGCCCAGAGTGCCGGCGGCGCCCCTGCCAGCCTCAGCGCCGGTACGAATAGCGGAGACGTTCTTGGTCTCGCCATTGGCGACGCTGTCCACGTCGGTGTCGTTGCTCAGCACATTGCCGTTGGCATTGCTGCCGGCGGTGCCATTGGCGGTACCGCCCGCTTCGACGGCGGTGCCGCTGTCGTCGACTGCGACCGGTGCGTCGTTGGCGCCACGTACGATGATGGTCAGGGTGGCGCGGTCTGAGAGGCCGGCCTCGTCGGTCACTACGTAGCTGAACGACTCGCTGAGGGTCTGGCCGCTGGTGCGCAGCGCCTGCACGGCGAGGTTGGTTTCATCGACTACGTAGGTATAGGAACCGTCGGCGTTCAGCGTCAGGCTGCCGTAGGTGCCGGTCAGCGCTACGCCTATGCTGCCGGCGGCGCCTGTTTCACTTTCTGCGCCGGTGCGGATGGCGGTGACGGTTTTGCTTTCGCCATTGGCGGTGCTATCTACGTCGGTATCGTTGCTGAGCACATTGCCGGTGGCGTTGCTGCCAGCGCTGCCGTTGGCGATGCCGCCGGCTTCAACGGCGGTGCCGCTGTCGTCGATGGCGACCGGGGCGTCGTTGGCGCCTTCGATGGTGATGCTCAGCACCGCGCTGTCCTCTGCGCCCCAGATGTCGGCCAGGCGGTAGGTAAAGTCGTCGGTCAGGGTCTGGCCCGACAGGCGTAGCGCTTGAACCTCAGCCATGTCGTTGTCGACACGGTAGTCGTAGGTGCCATCGGCATTCAGTGTCAGCCAGCCATATTGGCCGCGCAGTTCACTGCCCAGAATGCCTTCTACGCCGGTGGCGACATCAGTGCCGTTAATGACCCCGGTGACCTCAAGCGGGTTGCTGTCCTCATCGGTGTCGTTATCCAGAACATTGCCGCTGGGGTCGGTCCCGGTGTTGCCATTGGCGACGCCACCGGCTTCGACGGCGATGGTGCTGTCGTCATTGCCGACCGGCGCATCGTTGCGGCCACGGATGATGATGGTCAGTTGCGCCTCGTCGCTGAGACCGCCGAGGTCGGTGGCGGCGTAGGTGAACTGGTCCTGCAGGGTATCCAGGGCGCCCAGGGCGATGACGTCAGGATTGGTGACATCAACAATGTACTGATAGCTGCCATCGGCGCCGATCACCAACTGACCGTACTGGCCGGTCAGAAGGGTGCCGTTGCTGCCATTGGTGCCGGCGCTGACGCTGTCCAGGCTGCCGCCATCGGCTAGCGCACCGGTGCGTGCGCCGCTTACGTTGAGGGCGTCGCCATTGTCGATGTCGCTGTCGTTGCCCAGCACGTTGCCACGCGGGTTGACGGCATTGCCGCTGCCGTTGTCGGCGGTGGCGTAATTGAAGTTGTTGGTTGCCTCGGGTGCATCGTTGGCGCCGCGCACGGTGATGGTCAGGGTGGCGATGTCTTCCAGCCCTTCAGCGTCTCTCACGCTGTAGGTGAAGGTCTCGCTCAGGGTGTCGGTAGCGAGGCGCAGCGCCTGTACTGCTGCATTGTCGTTGTCGATGACGTAGGTGTAGGAGCCATCAGCGTTCAGGGTCAGGCTGCCGTAGATGCCGGTTAGGGCGCTGCCGACGATACCGCTGGTGCCGGACTCGCCCTCACTGCCGGTGCGTACGCTGGAAACTGCTTTGGTTTCGCCGTTGGCGGTGCTGTCCACGTCGGTATCGTTATCCAGCACGTTGCCGGTGGCATTGGAGCCCGCTGTGGCGTTGGCGGTGCCGCCGGCTTCGACTGCGGTGCCGGCATCGTCTTGCGCGACTGGTGCATCGTTGCGGCCATCCAGCGTGATGTCGAGCTGCGCGGTATCGGTCGCGCCCCAGATGTCAGCCAGGGTGTAGGTAAAGCTGTCGGTCAGGGTCTGACCGGTTACACGCAGGGCCTGCACTTCGGCCAGGGTGTTGTCGATACGGTAATCGTAGGTGCCGTCGGCATTGAGGGTCAGCCAGCCATACTGGCCGCGCAGCTCGCTGCCGAGGGCGCCGTCGGTGCCGGTTGCAGCCTCTGAGCCGGTGCGTACGCCGGTAACGTTCAGCGGGTTGCTGTCTTCGTCGGTGTCGTTATCCAGCACGTTGCCGCTGGCATTGCTGCCGCTGTCGGCGTTGGCGATACCGCCGGCTTCGACTGCTGTGGCGCTGTCGTCCACGCCGACCGGCGCATCGTTGCGGCCACGGATGATGATGGTCAGCTGGGCCTCATCGCTAAGGCCACCGAGGTCAGTGGCGGCGTAGGTGAACTGATCCTGCAGGGTATCCAGGGCGCCCAGGGCGATGACGTCCGGGTTGCTGGTATCCAGGGTGTAGCGGTAGCTGCCGTCGGCGTTGATCACCAGACTGCCGTACTGACCAGTGAGGGTCAGGCTGCCGCCGGCAAGATCAGTCAGGTCGCCGCCAGCGGCTTCGCTGCCGGTGCGGCCGGCACTGACGCTCAGGGCGTCGCCGTTATCAATATCGCTGTCGTTGGTCAGCAGGTTGCCCGCCGGGTTGACCGCGTTGCCGGCGCCATTGTCGGCGGTGGCGTAGCCAAAGTTGTCGGCTGCAACCGGTACGTCGTTGGCGCCGCGCAGGGTGATGGTCAGCGTCGCGCTGTCGCTCAGGCCCGCGGCATCCGTCACGCTGTAGGTGAAGGTCTCGGTCAGGGTGTCGCTGGCTAGGCGCAGTGCCTGCACCTCGGGGTCGCTGTTGTCGATGACGTAGGTGTAACTGCCGTCGGCATTGAGGGTCAAGCTGCCATAGGTGCCGGTCAGCGCGCTGCCGAGGCTGCCGGCAGTGCCGGTCTCGCCCTCGGCCCCGGTGCGCACGCTGGCAACGGTTTTGGTTTCGCCGTTGGCGGCACTGTCCACGTCAGTGTCGTTACTCAGCACGTTGCCGGTGGCATCTGTGCCTGCCGTGGCGTTGCCAGTGCCGCCGGCTTCAACTGCTGTGCCGGTGTCGTCCACGGCGACCGGTGCATCGTTGGCGCCTTCGATGGTGACGCTCAGGGTGGCGGTATCGTTGGCGCCCCAGATGTCAGCCAGCGTGTAGGTGAAGTCGTCAGTCAGGGTTTGGCCGCTAATGCGCAGCGCCTGCACCTCAGGCATGTCGTTATCAACGCGGTAGCTGTAGCTGCCGTCGGCGTTGATGGTCAGCCAGCCGTACTGGCCGCGCAGCTCATCGCCGAGCGCACCATCGGTGCCGCTGGTGGCTTCATCGCCGGTGCGTATGGCGGTGACATGCAGCGGATTGTTGTCCAGGTCGGTGTCGTTGCCCAATACGTTGCCGCTGGGGTCGACGCCTGCCTCGGCGTTGCCGGTGCCGCCGGCCTCTACCGCGGCGGCGGTGTCGTCCACGCCCACTGGCGCATCGTTGCGGCCACGAATGATGACGGTCAGTTGAGCTTGATCGCTGAGGCCGCCCAGATCAGTGGCGGCGTAGGTGAACTGGTCGCGAAGAATGGCGGTCGCGCCCAAGGCGATGACGTCCGGGTTGCTGGTATCGAGGGTGTAGGTGTAGGAGCCGTCGGCGTTGATCACCAGTTGGCCGTATTGCCCGGTCAGGCTGAGGCTACCGGCGATCAGTGGGCTGAGCGCGCCGCCTGCGGCCTCGGCGCCGGTACGTGCGCCGCTGACTGCGAGCACATCGCTGGCATCGATATCGCTGTCGTTGGTCAGCAGGTTACCGGTCGGGTTGACGCTGTTGCCGGCGCCGTTGTCGGCGGCAGCGTAGGCCAGGTTGTTGGCGGCCTCTGGCACATCGTTGGCGCCCTCGATGGTGATGGTCAGGGTAGCGCGGTCGGTCAGGCCGTTAGCGTCGATCACCTCGTAGCTGAATGACTCGCTCAGTGACTCGCCGCGGGTGCGCAGGGCCTGCACCTCGGGGTTGTCGTTGTCGATGACGTAGGTGTAGGAGCCATCGGCGTTCAGGGTCAGGCTGCCGTACTGGCCGAGCAGGGCACTGCCAATGGTGCCGCTGCTGCCGGTTTCTGTTTCTGCGCCGGTGCGCACCGAGGAAACGGTTTGGGTTTCACCGTTGGCCGTGCTGTCGACATCGGTGTCATTGCCCAATACGTTGCCAGTGGCGTTCGAGCCGGGTGTGGTGTTGCCGGTACCACCAGCCTCGACTGCCGTGCCGCTATCATCAACAGCCAGCGGGGCGTCGTTGCGGCCCTGGATGGTGACATTGATCTGCGCCTGATCGGTCGCGCCCCAAACATCGGACAGGGTGTAGGTGAAGCTGTCGACCAGTGTCTGACCGGCGATGCGCAGCGCTTGCACCTCAGTCATACCGTTGTCGACCCGGTAACTGGCGCTGCCATCGGCGTTGATGGTCAACCAGCCATACTGGCCGCGCAGCTCAGCGCCAAGCGTGCCGTCGGTGCCGCTGCCGGCTTCAGTGCCGCTGCGAATGGCGCTCACAGAAAGCGCGTCGCCATCCAGATCGCTGTCGTTAAGCAACACGTTTCCGCTGGGGTCGACCCCGGCGGTGGAGTTGTCCACGCCGCCGGCTTCAACCGCGATGGCGTTGTCGTCGGTGGCCTGCGGTGTATCGTTGCGGCCGCGAATGACGATGGTCAGCTGGGCTTCATCGCTGAGGCCGCCCAGATCAGTGGCTGCATAAGTAAATTGGTCTTGCAGCAACTGGCCGGGTCTGAGGGCTATCACGGCGGCATCGCTGGTGTCCAGGGTGTAGCTGTAGCTGCCATCGGCATTGATGATGAGTTCGCCATGCTCGCCGGTCAGGGTGATGCTACCGGTTAGGTCGGTCAGTGCGCCGCCAGCGGCTTCGGCACCGGGGCGGGCAGCGGTCACGCTGAGGCTGTCACCGGCATCCACGTCGCTGTCGTTGGTCAGCAGATTGCCGGTCGGATTGACGGCGTTGCCACTGCCATCGTCGGCGGCGGCATAGCCGAAGTTGTTGTTGGCCACGGGTGCATCATTGGCGCCGGTGAGGGTAATGGTCAGGGTGGCGCGGTCGGTCAGGCCGTTGGCGTCGATCACCTCATAGCTGAACGATTCAGTGAGTGTGTCGCTGCTCAGGCGCAGGGCCTGCACGGCAGCGTTTTCGTTGTCGATCACATAGCTGTAGGAGCCATCGGTGTTCAGGGTCAGGCTGCCGTAGGTTCCGGTCAGGGCGCTACCGAGGGTGCCGGCGGTGCCAGTCTCGGCTTCACTGCCGGTGCGCACCGAGGCGACGGCCTTGGTCTCGCCATAGGCATCCACGTCGGTGTCGTTGTCGAGCACGTTGCCGGTAGCGTCTGAACCGGCAGTGCCATTGGCGGTGCCGCCCGCTTCGACGGCGGTACCGGTATCGTCCACGGCGACCGGAGCGTCATTGGCGCCGGTGACGGTGATGGTCAGGGTGGCCAGGTCGGTGGCGCCCAGGGCATCACGTACGGTGTAGGTAAAGCTGTCGGTCAAGGTGTCGCCGCTCTGGCGCAGGGCCTGTACGTCGGGGTTGTCGTTGTCGATGACGTAGGTGTAGGAACCGTCGGCGTTCGGCGTCAGGCTGCCGTACTCACCGACCAGGGCGCTGCCGACCGTACCGGCGGTGCCTGTGCCGGCCTCATTGCCGGTGCGCAGGGCAGAGACATTTTTGGTCTCGCCGTTGGCGTCGACATCGGTGTCGTTGTCGAGCACATTGCCCGTGGCGTTGCTGCCAGGCTTGCCATTGGCGGTGCCGCCGGCCTCGACGGCGGTACCAACATCTTCGGCAGCGACGGGGGCGTCGTTGGCGCCCTCGATCGTGATGGTGAGGGTGGCGCGGTCGCTCAGGCCGGCGGCATCGGTCAACTCATAGCTGAACGACTCGCTCAGGGTGTCGCCACTCTGGCGCAGGGCCTGCACGGCGGCGTTGTTTTCATCCACCACATAGGTGTAGCTGCCATCGGCGTTCAGGGTCAGGCTGCCGTATTGGCCGACCAGTGCGCTGCCGAGGGTGCCGGCCGTGCCGCTGCCGGCCTCGGTGCCGGTGCGTACCGAGGTGGCTGATTTGGTCTCGCCGTAATCGATAGGGTCCGAGGGGCTCTCGCCGCCGTCGACGTCGTTATCGGTGTCCAGCACATTGCCGGTAGCGTTGGAGCCAACGCTGCCGTTGCTGGTGCCGCCAGCTTCCACGGCGGTGCCGGTGTCGTCCACTGCGACCGGCGCATCGTTACGGCCCTCGATGGTGATGCTCAGCTGCGCGGTGTCGGTGGCGCCCCAGATGTCGGCCAGGGTGTAGGTGAAATCGTCGGTCAGGGCCTGCCCATTGAGGCGCAGCGCTTCAACCTCGGGATTGCTGTTATCGACCAGATAGCGCCAGGTACCATCGGCTTGCAGCGTGAGCTGGCCGTACAGGCCCTGCAACGCAGTGCCAACCATGCCACTGGTGCCGCCTGCGTTGCGGATGCCGGCAACCCGCAGCTCGTCGCCATCGGGGTCGCGGTCGTTGGTCAGTACGTTACCGCTGGGGTTCAGCCCGCTGTCGGTATTGGCCACGCCACCAGCCTCGACGGCGGTAGCGCTGTTGTCGACGGCAATGGGTGCGTCGTTGCGGCCACGGATGATGATGGTCAGTTGGGCTTCGTCGCTGAGTTGGCCCTGGTCGGTAGCGGCGTAGGTGAACTGCTCCTGCAAGGTCTGCAGGGGCGTCAGCGCCAGTACATCGGGGTTGCTGCTATCGAGGATGTATTCGTAGGTACCGTCCGAGCCGATGATCAGTTGGCCGTATTGACCGCTGAGCAGGGTGCCGTTGCTGCCGTTGGTTCCTGGATTGACCCTCTGCAGTGCACCCCCTGCGGCTTCGCCACCGGCGCGAGCGCCAGTGACACTGAGCTGGTCGCCAGCATCCACGTCACGGTCGTTGGTCAACACATTGCCGGTGGGGTTGAGGCCATTGTTGCTGCCATTATCGGCTGCGGCAAAGGCCACATTGTCGTTGGCGACGGGGGTATCCCAAGCGCCGTTGATATTGATCGTCAGTTGAGCGTTGTCGGTAGCGCCGGCGGTGTCACGCAGGCGGTAGGTGAACACTTCCTGCAGTACATCGCCGGGTTTCAGCGCTTGAACCGCCGCGCTGTCATTGTTCAGCTGGTAGTTGTAGCTGCCATCGGCGCCCACGGTGATGCTGCCGTAGAGGCCATCAAGGGTGATACTGCCGTTGACCTCGGTGAAGCTGCCGGCGGCGGTTTCTGCACCACTGCGCAAGCCATTCAGTGTCTTGCTGTCGCTGGCGTCCACGTCGCGATCGTTGGTCAGCAGGTTACCGCTAGGGTTGCTGCCGGGCGTGGCGTTGGCGGTGCCGCCGGCTTCCACGGCAGTGGCGGTATCGTTGACGGCGACCGGGGCGTCGTTAGCGCCCACGATGGTGATGGTCAGTTGCGCCGAGCTGGTGGCGCCGGCCAGGTCACGAATGATGTAGGTGAAGGTTTCAGTAAGTCTGTCGTTGCTGGTTCGCAGCGCTTGCACAGCAGCATTGCTGTTGTCGACAACATAGCTGTAGCTGCCATCAGCGTTGACTGTCAGGGTGCCATAGCGAGCCACCAGCGGCGTACCGGCATTGGCGCTTTGCTGCCCTTGATTGACGCGGGTGACGCTGAGGCTTTCGCCATAACCATCCACGTCGGTGTCGTTGTCGAGCAGGTTGCCGGTGGGGTTGACGCCTGCTGTGCCATTGTTGACGCCGCCGGCCTCGACGGCAGTGGCGCTGTCGTTGTTGGCCACGGGGGTATCGTTGGCGCCCTGTATGGTGATGTTGAGGCTGGCGCGATCTTCAGCGCCGTCGGTATCGGCCACCGTATAGCTGAAGCTGTCGGTCAGGGTGTCACCAGCACCGCGCAACGCCTGCACCTCGGCCATGCTGTTGTCCAGCCGGTAGCTGTAGCTGCCATCGGCATTCAGCGTCAACCAGCCGTAGTCGCCGCGCAGTTCACTGCCGAGCGCGCCCTCGGTACCACTGGCCGACTCACTGCCGGTACGCACCGAAGACACGGTTTGGGTCTCGCCATAATCAATTGGGTCGCTGGCGACCTCGCCGCCGTCGGCATCGGTATCGTTACTCAAGACGTTACCCACCGGGTTGGCGCCCGGCTGGTTGTTGTTGCCACCGGCTTCGACTGCGGTGGCGCTGTCGTCGGCGGCGACCGGTGCGTCGTTCTGGCCGCGCACCAGAATGATCAGTTCACCGGCAGCGGTGCCGCCCTGGCCGTCACTGATCTGGTAACTGAAGCGTTCCTCCAGGTGGTCGGGAAGTCGGCGCAAGGCTTCTACTTCAGGATTGTCGTTGTCCAGTTCATACGTAAAGGTGCCGTCGGCATTGAGGGTGATGCTGCCATACAGGCCGGCAAACGCCGCGCCGACGGCGCCATTTTGACCCTGGCTGTTGGTGACGGTAACGACACTGAGCGGGTCGCCGTCGGGGTCGGTTGAGCGGGTCAGTACGGTGCCGCTGGGGTTGTCTCCCGGCGTAGTGTTGTTGACGCCACCGGCTTCAGTCGCCAGCACGGCGGTTGGCCCGGCGTCGGGTATATCGTTGGCGCCGCGTACGGTCACCACCAGTTGGGCCAGATCGGTGAGGCCGGCGCTGTCGGTAATCTGGTAGGTGAAGGTATCGTTAAGGGACGCACCGACAGCCAAGGCGATGACGTCGGGGTTCTCGCTGTCTACGTCGTAATAGTAGGAGCCGTCTGCGCCGATACGCAGGCTGCCGTATTGGCCGGTTATCAGTGTGCCGGTGGCGGAGTCGGTGCCGGCGGTCACCGCGTTGAGCAGGCCAAGGTCGAGGCTGACATCCGCTTCGCTGGCGTTGACGATGCCGGTGAGTGTGAGCTGGGTATTGGGCTGATCTACGCGGTCCACGTCCTGATCAACGCCGTTGCCACCCGGGTCGGTGATGTTTCCGGGCCGGCTGGGTAGAGTAATCACGTTGCCACTGGGGTTGCTTTCTTCGCCTGCGCCGTTGCTGCTGGCAGCCTGCGCACTGGCAACGTCGTCACTGGCGACCGGGTTGTCGTTGGCGCCGTCGATCACGATGCGCAGGGTGGCCAGGTCATTCAGGCCGCCGGCATCGGTGACCTGGTAGTTGAAGGTGTCGGTCAATTGGTCACCGGTCACCATGCGTTCGACCGTTGGGTTGCTGTTGTCCACCACATAACGGTAGCTGCCGTCGGCACCGATGGTGAGTGTGCCGTAGCTGCCCTGAATGACGGTGCCATTGTCGCTGGTGGTGCCGGCATTGACGGCGCTGGGCGGGCCGGGGGTGAGTTCGGTCTGGGTGCGAACGCCGGTGACCGATTTGCTCTCCCCGTTCGCAGTGCTATCGACATCGGTGTCGTTGTTCAGCACATTGCCACTGGCGTCACTGCCGCCGCTGCCGTTGGCCACACCGCCCGCTTCGGAAGCGGTGCCCTGATCGTCAACGCCGACCGGCGTATCGTTGGCGCCGCGCAGGGTAATGTTGAGCACAGCACTGGCGGTGGCGCCTTCTATGTCGGATATCTGATAGCTGAACTGCTCACTCAATGACTGCGCGGCAAGCAGCGCCTGCACCTCGGGGTCATCGTTGCGCACCAGGTACTGGTAGCTGCCATTGGCCTCGACCACCAGATCGCCATATTGGCCGGTCAGGGTAATACTGCCAGTCGCGGGCACTGTTACGCTGCTACTGCCCGAGCTTACTGAAATCAGGCGCAGCACATCGTCATTGGTGGCGATATCGACGTCGGTATCGTTGCTCAGCAGGTTGCCGCGCGGGTTGACCCCGGTCACGTCGTTGTCGGTGCCGCCGGCTTCGACCGCTTCGGCGGCATCGTTATTGGCGATAGGATCGTCGTTCACCGCTTCAAGCTGAATCAGCAGGTTGTCCTGGTCGATCAGCGCGTCGCCGCTTTCGCCAGGAATGCCGTTGCCATTGGCGTCGCCAAAGTTGCCCAGGTCGCTGGTAACCATGGTCAGGGTGTCTTCACCGTTGTAGTTCAGATTGCCCTGATAAATCAGCGCCGCGAGTGCGGCGTTGAGGTCGTCGACGGTGCCGCCGAGGGTGAGTGTGGCGCTGCCGTTGCCGGCGATTTGCAGATTGCCCGGCAGGCTTGCGCCGGGGGCCAGGGTGAGGGTGCCATGCAGCACACTGAGGGTGATTTGCAGGCTTCCAGTGCCGGCGTCGACGTCACTGATCGACAGTGGATCGAGGGTGAAGGGCACGTCCTCCAGGCCGTTCTGGGTGCCGGGCAGGCTGTTTACCGGCGCGTCGTTCTGCTGCACGTAACCGGCATCGGCATTGCTTGTGCTGCCTTCGCCCAAGGTGACCTGAATTTGCCCGAGCGTGCCGCCGTCGGTGTCAATGCGCACGCGCAGATCGCCCAGCGGCTGCGGGTAGCTGATGGTATCGGTAGGGGTATCCAGGCGATAAATGCCGGCGGGCAGAATGCCGAATTGGTACTGGCCGTTGGCGTCGGTGGTGGTGCTGAAAGTCAGGTTGTCGTCGGTGGTGTCCAGGTTACCGTCGAGGCCCGCCCAGGTCAGGTTAACGGTTTGGCCGGCCAGGCCGGGGCCGTCCGGTGTGGTGCTGCCGTCGGCGGAGAAGCTGTCGTCCCAGAGGGTGCCGCGAATAATGCCCAGGCCGGCGCCTTCGCGCAGTATGTAGTTGTTGGGGCCGACTTCGCTGCCGGTTCGCTCGCCGTTGCTATCGCAGTCGGTGCCGACGTTGGAACCGCCCCAGTCGGTAAAGTCTTCCGGCAGGCTGCTCCAGGTCAGGGTGGCGTCGGTACTGGCGATGGCGTCCTGATTGGGCAGGTCTACCTGATAAATCAGGGTGACAGTGCTGCCGCTGTCGAGCTGCTCGAAGTCGACGCTGAGCGCGCCGTTGGTAGCGGCAGTCACGCCGGCCGGCAAGCCGTCTGCGCTGTAGCTTATGCCGTCTATCTCAATGCTGAGCAACTGGTAGTTGCTGGCGGTGGGCAGGCTGTCGCTGAGGTTGACATCAAAGGCCGGCGAGCCGCCGTTCTGGGTGAAGCTGACCGAGACGGTGGCGCTGCCGCTGTTGCCAGCGGGATTGGCATCAAAGTCGATGATCTGCTTGTTCAGGCCGTTGAATGAGGGTTCGACTATGGTCTCGCGCAGACTCTTCTCGGCGGACAGGTTGTTGCTGCCCGACCGATCAACCGCCGTGGCGGTCAGGCTGGTGCCGGCAATATTGGCAGCGCTGTTTTCCACCTGCACGTTGAACTCAATGCTGACGCCCTCAAAGTCGTCATCGCTGTCATTGTTGACCAGTGAGCCCAGGTTGAAGTTGAGCACGGTGCGGCCGCTACCATCGGTGCTGACGCTGATCTGCGCGCCGTTGAGCACGCCGCCGGGTGAGTTGCCGGATAGATCCGGCTGGATCGGCTGAGCTTCGTCGCTGCCTTCGTTGCCGGTAATGTTGAGCACGCCAGCGGTAATCAGATCGGTGACATCGGTGCTGATGCCGTTATCGGAGATAAATACCACCCGGGCGGTGCCATCGTTGAGAAAGCCCAGCCCCTCATCCAGGGTGATCTGCAGGTTGTAGTCGCTGGTGCTGCCCTCTGCCAGCAGGCCGGAAACGCGGTAGCGAATGATTTCGCCGATCGCCACATTTTCATTGTCGCTGTTGGTCGGGTTGGGCGCAGCGGTGTCGTCCAGCCCACCCACGCGGGAGATCACCACCGCCTGCAGTACCGGCACCGAAATGGTCGAACTGCTGCGGTAGTCGTTGAGCACGCCGCTGTTTAGCGGGCCGTCCACACCAGTGCGTTCGCCCACGGCGCTTTGGTTGCCACCGGCGTCATTCAAACTGCTCCACTGCACGCTGGCGATATTGTCGAAACTGGCCTGGCTGGCGGCGCTGTCGTTGACCGTGCCGGAGATGCGAATCTCGATGCTGCCGCCCTTGCTGATATCAATATTCGCGCCATCAACGCTGCGCAGCTGGTTGCCGATCAGTTCAAAGTCGGCGCCGCCGTTGTTGGTGGCGTTGCTGTAGGTGATGCCATCGATTCTCAGGCCGCTCAGCTCGCTGGGCAGGTCGTCGAGGAAGCTGAGGTCGAAGGCGTCGAAGTCGCTGTCGGCATTGCTGTTGCGCAGGGTAATGATGTATTCGACGCTGTCGCCCTGATCCACGCCGCGGCTGTTGCTGAACTGGGTTTGCTGCTCAACGGTTAGCGTCGGCTCACGCAAGGTGATAGTGGGTTGGCCGCCGGTGAGGCCAAGGCTGCGTTCAATGTTGTCGCTGCCATTGGGCGTATCGCCATCGCTGTCCTGATAGCGCAGCTGTGCATTGTTCTGCAGTGACTGGTTGGCCTGGTTGGCAATTACGTTGCTGGCAATCAACTGCAGGCGGATGACGAAGCTGTTGTTGCCGGTGTCATTGTCGTTATTCACGTTGGCGGCGCTGAAGGTGAACTGCGCGTCTGCGCCGTCATCACCCAGGTTGCCGCCGCTGCCGGCAAAGCTGCTGACCGTGATAATGCCGCCAAAGTCGGCGCCCAGCGATCCACTGCCGGCGCTGCTGGTAATCAGCTGATAGCCCTGGCCGCCGTTGTAGTCGGTATCCAGGCGCATGCCGGCCGGGATCAAGTCTTCTATTACCAAACCTTGCGTGTTGCCTTCGGGCAGGGTGACGACGATGTCATAGAGCATGCTCTCGCCGATTACCAGATTGCTGCCCGTGGTGTGGCTGGCACTGGAGTCGCTGTCGTCGAGGCTGCCGTCGGCGAAGTTCTTGCTGATCTCAGGTGCGGCAACCTGTTGGTTGGCCTCGTCGCTCAGGTCGACGCCGGTGAAGTCGCTGCCACCGTCGACGCTGGCGTAGTTGCTCAGATCGGCGCTCGATTGCAGTGTGCGGCTGGCGTCGATACCGTCTGCTACCACCACATCGTAGGTGATGATGACAATATTGCTGCCGTTGTTGTCCGCTTCGGTGCCGTCACGCCCGGCCTGCAGCGAGGCGGCGAAATTGGCATCCAGGAAGGTGATCTGGTTGCCGCTGACGCTGTAATCCACGCCCTCGGTCAGGCTGGTGCCGTCGCCGCGGGTGACTTGCAGGTTGGCTGCATCCAGGTTGCCGCCGACGAAGCTCAAGCCGTTGGGCAGGGTCACGCTGGTGGTGACATCGTAAGCGCCGCCGCCACCGGTATTCTCGATGGCCGTCGCCAGGCGCAGCAGGTCGCCGGCGTCGACATCAGTGACGTCGCCATCAATCGCGCTCAGGTCGGTAATATTGCCGGAGAAGGGCGCGCCACCGCTGCCGGGTGCGTTCCAGTTGCCACTGGTACCGCTAACGGTGCCATTGCTGGCGGATACCACGCCGTGACTCATTGCCAATAGTGGTTCGGCAATCGACGAAATGATCGCAGTATCGGCGGAGGAAACCAGCGCTTTGCCATCCAGCGTAGTGACCTGGCTCGACTGCGCCAAGACGTTGAAGGAGCGGTTATCGGCAAACGGCTGGTCGCCGACGGTGATGGTGAATTCGACCTCGATACGGCTGCCGTCGACGCCGCTGTTAACGTAATCGCCAAAGTCGAACACGATCGAGTTGCCGGCGCCGGTGGTGACCGAAACAATCTGGCCGGGATTGGTGTTGCCGTCGCCGAGGCTCCACTGGTTGTTGCCATCGCCCTCGCTCCAGCTGACGCCGGAAATATTGAACAGCGGCAGCGGCAGGTAGGCGGTCAGATCAAAGTTCTCGTAATCGCCGGTGAGCAGGTCGTAACTCAGTCGGAAAGTAACCTCATCGCCAGGGCGCAGTTCAGCGTTGGGCGGCGGTGTGCTGCCGTTAATGTCCACCAGATCAATACCGACCGTGCTGGTAGGTATGCTGCTGCTGGTACTGGAGCCATCGGCCTCATCGTACCCGGTCAGGTTGAAGCGGTCCTGCAGCAGGGTGGCGGTGACGGTGGCGCTGTTGCCAAAGCCGTCGCCTTCGTTTATCTCACTGTGTGGCGCGCCCGCTGGCGGGGTGTAACTTTGGCCAATGACCGCCAGATAGCTGATCACCGCGGTGGTGGCGCCTTGTTGTTCATCGTCGAACGCCAGGTCACCGTTCAGCCAACTGACGATGGGGAAGGCGTTGGACAGCGATTGGCCAATATCGAACACCATGCTGGTGGTGCCGTCCGGATTTACCTGACTGCTGTATACCAGCTCGATGGTTTCACTCACGCCATTGCGGCTGAAGCTTAGCGTGGGTGTGCCGGTTAGCGTCTGGCCGTCGCTCATTTGGTCGGCAACGGTAAATTCGCCGGCTTCAAAGGTGGTGCGGCCGAACGCGAAGTAATCTGAAATCGCCAGATTCAGCGTGTAATTCAGGGTGTCGCCGGGGGTCAGGCCGCTGGAGCCAATATCGGTCTGCAGGCTGACGTTCTTGTCGAGGGTAATCGACTTGGCCACGAAGCTGGTCTCGAAGCCGTTGCCGCTGAAATCGATGCTGGTGTCGGGCTCGGTGACATCGCGTGGGTCAACCGGGATCCACTCGCCGCTGCCGCTGGGTGCGCCTATGGTAATGGTAACGTCGTCACCGGTCTGCGCGTTGATGATCGGCTGGCCGCTGGCATCGGTCTCTGGCACATAAAATGCCACCACGGTGTCGGTGGAGGCGGACATGGCGGCATAGGTAACCGTAAACTCACTGATGAAAACCGTATCGCTGGCGATGGCATCGGCGATCGCTGCCGGGTCGGTAATCACGCTGCCGTCTGTCAGGGTGATGGAATCCAGCGAGCCACCGTTACCGGGGGTGATGGCGGTGACCTGAATGTTGTCTGGCAGTGGCTGGGTAATGGTGACGTTGGTCAGCGTCTGGCCCGGTGCAGGCGTGGTGGTAATGGTTAAATCGCGACCAAAGTTGGGGCCGCTGGCGGTTTCACCCTCGGGCGTGCTGATGGTCTGATCGAAGGTGATCACGGTTGGCAGGATGACGAAGGACTGGGTGTCAGCCTCGATCAGCGTCGGGTCCTGGGTTGGGTTGTTCAGCGAGTCGTTGCCGTACTGGAAGCCGGCGCGGGCCTGAATGGTCAGCTCTGGCGAACCGTTGGAGAAGCTGGTGTCGGCCAGGTTGCTGAGGCTGGCAGTTACCTCGATTGGAATGATCGGTTGCCCGCTGGTCACACTGGCAAAGGGCACTGCCAGCACCACCAGCTTGTCGCCGGCCTGCATGCCGAAGTCGGCCGCATTGATAATCAGCGCTTCACCGTTGGCGTCAACAGCCAGGGGGTGAGTGGCCAGCCCGTTTTCGTCAAAGGTTACGGTACGGCTGGTGAGGCTCTGACCCAGGTAGCTGGCCGAAATAAACTCGACGCCATCGTCGCCGTCTCTCCCGGTAGCCGGTATGAACAGGTCGACAAAGGGTGCATAGCCCTCTTGGCTGGCGGGGTTGCTGAGGTTGACCGTGAAATTGAACTGATCACCCAGCAGCACGCTACTACCACCGCTGCTGAGGGTGGTGGTGGGTTCGGCGTCGGCCAGCAGGCCATCAAAGGCCGCCACGGCGGCGGCATCGAGCGCCAGGGTTTTGTCGATATCGCCTACGCGGGTTTCCAGTTCCCAGTCGCCACCGGCGGCGATACTGCCGGTATCGTCAGCCGAGGCAGCGACATCGGCCCCGGTCCAGCGCGCCAGTTCAGCCACCAGGGTCTGCCCCGCCTCGCCAGCGCCAATGCGGCAGCCGTAAAGCTGAATGTCGGCGGTCTCGCTGAGTTGGCTCTTCCAGCTCTCCAGGCTATCGGAGATGCCCGCCAGGTTGCTGCTGGTGATGTTACTGCTGCCGAGATTGAACTGCCCGGCGCTGCCGTGTGACAGAATCTGAATGGAGTCGACATCCTGCATCTGTTGCAGCGCGGCGGTAATGGCAGCGATACCGTCTTGGTCGCCGTTGATGATCAGTGCCTGTACGTCATCCGGTAGCTGAGCGGCCAGTTGCTCGTGGTTCTCCACCCGACTGTCGATGACCACCAGGTGGCGCGGTGCGGCCGCAACAGCGGGGTTGGCCATGGCCTCGGGTTGCAGCGGGGCATGGTCGTCGGTGGTATTGGCGGCGGCGTGGTGGGTAGCGCTGTCGTCAATCTGATCTGCCGCGGCGGTCACTGCAGCACCGTCAAACAGAATTCGCTGTTCCAGAGCCATGGCCTGGCTTTGGGGCTTGAGCGGTTTGAACGCGTTGCTTGACGGCGGCTTCTGCATCGACCCAAATCCTTTGATAGTCTGGTCCCGGTATGCGGAGCGCCGGGCTGGTTACTGCTGTTGCGTGCCAATCAGCTCCTGGAACCGGGCACGCAATGACCACGCTAAGGTATTTGTATAGTCAAGGGTTGGCCGGGCGTAAAGGCAGCAGGCCTTGTTTTAGAGCCGTTTTGCAAAAAGGTGACGCGGTTCCTGACGACCGCACGAGGATGGCATTTTTATGACGATCACCGGGCCGCCCGGATGGCAAAGTGACCACCTGTTGGCCACTACACTGAGGGCTTCGCAGCGCGTGCTGGTTTTCACTGGTGCCGGGGTATCTGCAGAGAGCGGTATCGCCACCTTTCGAGATGCACTGACCGGCCTGTGGGCCAACTTTGATCCCGCGCGATTGGCCACCGTCGAGGCCTTCGAGCACGACCCAGCGCTGGTCTGGGGGTGGTACGAGTGGCGCCGCATGCAGGTGCTGGCAGCGCAGCCCAATGCCGCACACCGGGCGATTGCCGATCTGGCCGCCAGCGTCCGCGAGGTCACGCTGGTGACTCAGAACGTGGATGACTTGCACGAGCGTGCGGGCAGCATCGGCGTAGTGCATTTGCACGGCAGTTTGCAACAGCCGCGGTGCCACGCCTGCGGCGCCGGTCATCAGCTACCGGAGCAGGCGCCTCGCGAGCCGGACGGCGGGCGCCGACTGGCGCCACCCTGCTGTGAATACTGTGGCGGTAAGGTCAGGCCGGGGGTGGTGTGGTTCGGCGAGGCATTGCCGAGCGCTGCGCTGGAGACGGCGTTTGCGGCGGCCGCAGACTGCGATTTACTGTTGTCGGTGGGTACTTCGGGGGTGGTATACCCTGCCGCGCAGGTGCCGGAAATCGCCCTGCGCGCGGGCGCCGCGGTGCTGCATATCAACCCGCAGCCACAACTGCTCGGTGGTGGGCGTGAATGGGCATTGGCGGGCACGGCTGCTGAAGTACTGCCTGCGCTGGTGGCGCAGTTAAATGCGGGGTGTTGACCATCGGCAGCGGCGTACTGCGGCTGCCGATAACAGGGTCAGACGTAGGCTTGCTGACCAAAGCCGCGAGGTAGCCGTTGCGGCCCGCTGAGGGCCGCCAATCGCTGGCTCCAGGCCGTGCGCCAGGCACTCGTGCTGTGCGCTGCATCGCCCTTACGCGCCGCACGGCGTGCGGCGTTGCGCTGATCTTTGCGGGCCTGCTTGTACACCTCGGTATTACGGCAGTTGCGGCATTTGACCTTGTTCAACTCGGTGCTGCTGGTCAGGTCGCCTTCGCGGCCACAGGCAAGCTGACCGTCGTGCATGAAATGCGTCACCATGGGTGTTTCTCCTTGTTATAGACAGCGGAGCCGGCAGTACCTGTACGTTGCAGCAGCACAGTTTTTTGTCTGCGGCACTGTAATCTCTGACCTTGCCGCGCCGGTTAGGTTCTGCATCCCGGCGCGGGCGACCGGCGGGCAAGAAAAAGCCGACCTGAAAAGGCCGGCTTTTTTCGAAGGCGCCAGTGCGCGCGGTTGAGCTTTGGCTGGGCGCCGGGCAGTTACTCTGCCGCTGGCTCGATTTCCTGGTAGTAGCCGACCGCGACCAGATAATTACCAACCTTGCGGATCAGGGTTTCCTTTTCTTCCAGGTGCCCGGTGACGGGGTTTGGCCATTCATAGGTGACCGCACTCTCGCCGGCGTTGGCGGCATCGATCAGCTTTTGGCCAACCTGAATACCCGCTGGGTTTTTCATGTCAGGGAAGTGAATACCGATCAGTCGGCGGTTGTAGCCATGCGCCACCATGGTCTGGCTGGTCAGGTCAGCCACAAACACGTAAAGGTCGTCGCGGTTGAACTGGGGATCGAGCTGGTTAATGCGCTGAATAGCCTGTTGCGGGTTTTCCTGTACTGCCGCGGCAGCGTCGTCGAGCAGTTTTTTTGCAGCCTCGGGGCTGGAGCGCTGCACGAAATAGCCCACAGCAAAAGATTTGTCGTCATACAGTTGGTAGTAAACCCGCTTGGGCTCCACCTTGCCGTCGCGCCAGTTCATCCAGCGATACTCGTCGCTGTAGATCTTGTCAGAGTCGGGCTGTTTGAGCGCTTCGGCCAGGTGCTCTTTCAGCTCGTCGTCCAGCAGCGGCGACACGTCGCGTCCGATCAGCGCGGCAGAAGGGCCGCCGGCGGCGAGCATGCGCCCATCACGGTCGAGCACGTAGAC
The DNA here is from genome assembly GCF_900105255.1 of Halopseudomonas sabulinigri. NCBI lineage: Bacteria > Pseudomonadati > Pseudomonadota > Gammaproteobacteria > Pseudomonadales > Pseudomonadaceae > Halopseudomonas > Halopseudomonas sabulinigri. The sequence goes on from NZ_LT629763.1 coordinate 3,190,430, forward strand.
GTAAAGGTCGCCATCGGTAAACTCGCCCTGGCGGCTGAATTTGGCAAAGGCGGTTTTACCTTCTTCCTTGTACAGAGCCACTGCCTTGTTCAGCAGTGCGGTGGCGCGGGCCGCTTCTTCTTCGTAGCCGGGGGCTACCGGGGAGTCTGCCATGCTGGCAGTGGACAGAAGCGACAGCAAGGCTGCCGCTGCAAGCAGGGCCGGGGTCAATAGTTTCATAGGGTTTCCTCTGCGGGATTTGTGACTACTGGGTGGGGCGCAGCCGGCTGCGCCCTTGTCCAGCTTAGAAGTATACGCAGTCCTGTCTAGCCCCGCGCCGCGCCGTGCGCATTGGTCGCGGTGCTCAGCCGGTGAGCGCAATGTGAAAGCCCGCTGAAGCGTCAGGCCGGAATGAATCTTGCTTTAATTGCTAGCAATTAAATAAATTTTGGCTAGGAAAGAGAGGTTTGAATGCTGGCGCAATCCCACGGCGGGGTGATCTGTACTCCCCACGGCGAAGCAAGTGCAGCAGGTATGCGGGTTCTGCAGGCGGGCGGCACCGCGATTGACGCCATGCTGGCAGCCAGCGCCATGCTGGCGGCGGTGTATCCGCACATGACTGGATTGGGTGGTGACGCCCTGTGGATGATTCACGACAAGCGTGTGCGCACCATTATGGGGATCGGTCAGGCCGGGCAGCAGCTGCCCGAGGGTGGGGTGATTGGCTTGCGCGGGCCGAGCGCGGTGGCGACCACGGCGGGGGCATTGGCCAGCTGGCAGACCGCGCAGAATATCAGCCGGCAGGAGTGGGGCTCGCGCCTGGGCTGGCAGGACCTGCTCGGGGACGCCGCGCAGGTCGCGCGGACAGGGGCCGAGGTCTCGGCGTCGCACCTGTTCTGGCAACAGCAGCGGCAAGCGCTGATCGAAACCCTGCCGGATCTCAAGACGCTGTGTCAGGTAGACGGGCGCTGGCTGCAGGCCGGTGACCGGCTGCGCCAACCGCAACTGGCCAACACCCTTGAGCAGTTGGCGCGGCATGGCGTGCAGGACTTTTATCACGGTGAGCTGGCCAGTGCTTTTGCCGAGCATTTCACGCGGATTGGCTGCGGCTTGCGCCGTGAAGACTTGGCAGCGACCCGCGCTGAAGAGCTGGCGCCGCTGTCGATTCGTTATCGGCAGGGCACTCTGTATAACGTCGCGCCGCCCTGTCAGGGGTTGTATACCCTGCAAGCCATGGCCGCCCTGCAGCACAAGGCGCTGGCGGCCTGCGGCAATGGCAGCACGCGTTACTACCATTATCTGGTCGAGGCGATCAAACAGGGGCTGTTGCGGCGCAATGCTGAGCTATGTGATCCGGCCAGCATCGACTGGGATTACGCTGCCAGCCTGTCGAGTGGCTGTGGCCGCGATTATGCGGCAATCATTGATGACCAGCGCGCTGCGCCCTGGAGCGAGCCGGGCCGTCCGGCGGATACCATCTGGATGGCCGCGACCGATGCGCAGGGTCGCACCGCCTGCCTGATCCAGAGTCTGTTCCACGACTTTGGCTCGGGTTGCGTGATGGGTGACACCGGGGTGCTCTGGCAGAACCGCGCGGCCGGCTTCAATGCCGCCCCGACCCATCCCAACGCCTGGGCGCCCGGCAAGCGGCCGGCGCATACGCTGAACCCCTCGGCGTATCTGGCAGACAATGGCCGCCGGCTGTTTTTCGGTACCCAGGGCGGCGATGGCCAGCCGCAGACGCAGATGGTGCTGGCAACGCAGCTGGTGGACTTCGCGCAACCGATCGACAAGGCGCTGCGCATGCCACGCTTCCTGTTGGGACGCAGCTTCTTCGACAGTACCGACAATCTCAAACTGGAGGCGGATATCGACCCTGCCGTGGTAACCGGGCTGGCGCAGATGGGGCATGAGGTGGAAAGCATTCCGGCGCTCAGCCCGTTCACCGGGCAGGCCGGCGCCATCGCCATCGAAACCGATGGCCGGCGGTATGCGATGCACGATCCGCGTGGGCAGGGTACGGCGCTGGGCGAGCCTGGCTGATCGTGGCTCTGACGCTGTGGTCGCCAGCGCGGCGCAAGCGGCCGGTTGTATCAGCCCGTTGCGCAGGGTGATAATGCGCTACTGCTAGCCATCGCCCTTTTGCCCAGACCAAAAGGGTCCGACGAGAGAATCATGGTCGCGAAAACCCAAACCGCCAAACAAGCCGAAGTTCAGCGTATTTTCGATGCGCTCTCCAAGGCAATTGCCCAGCACCGCCTGCGGCCGGGCACCCGGCTGGTCGAGGCGCAGATCGTTGAAGCGCTCAAGGCCAACCGCAATCACGTGCAGAGCGCGTTGCAGCGGCTGGCGTTGCAGCGCATTGTGACCATCGAGCCGAACCGGGGCGCGCTGGTGTCGCAGCCCAGTGCTGCCGAGGCGCGGGATGTGTTTGTGGCGCGGCGGGCGATTGAGCGGGCGATTGTCGAGAGTATTACGCCTGCCGCCATGCACAAGCACCGGCAGCGAGTGAGCAACCATGTGTGCAATGAGCGCAAGGCGACCGACTCCACCGACCGCCGCGACATCGTGCGTGAGCTGAGTGAATTTCATCTGATGCTCGGCGATCTCAGTGGCAATCAGGTGCTGAAGGAAATTCTGGCCAACCTGATGGTGCGCAGCTCGCTGATAGTCGCGCTTTACCAGCGCAATGACGTGCCGTCCTGCGCCTCGGACGAGCACGAAGAGATTCTCGCCGCGCTGGAGCAGGGCGATCATGGGCGCGCCGTGCGGGTGATGATCGAGCACCTCGATGAGCTGGAAAGTCAGCTCGACCTGAACGAGGTGCCCGCCGCCGAGATAGACCTACGCCAGGCGCTGTCCGATCTCTAGCGGCTGATGCCGGTGCGGAGCCAGCAGCTGCGGCTGCTCGCGCACAAAGGTCTGGCGCCCGGCCTTGAAGCCCATCAGTGGTGCCTTGATCTGCGCGACCACCGCCGCCGCACTCGGGGCATCAAACACCACAAAATCCGCCTTGCAGCCGGGTGTCAGGCCGTAGTCCGGCAGCCGCAGCAAGCGCGCCGATTCAGTTGAAACCCAAGCCAGACAGCGCAGCAATTCGGCCTCGGTAGCCAGCTGGCTGACGTTGGCAAACAGGTTCGCCTGACGCACCAGCGAGGCATCACCGTAGGGCGTGAAGGGGTTGTCGATGTTGTTGGTCGAGAGCGAGCAGGTCACGCCGCACTGATCCAGTTGCGCCAGCGGCGCCAGGCCGCGTGGCTTGTTGTGGAATAGCTCGCGGCCGGTCAGAAACAGGTCGGTGCTCGGCAGGCAGGTGACATTCACCCCGGCTTGCGCCAACTGCGCCGCCTTGGCCAGCAGTTCCTCGCGGGGTAGTGCCGAGAGCTTGGTGACGTGGCCTACCGTAACGCGGCCTCGCCAGCCGTAGCGTTCGGCGCATTCGATAACCTTGTCGATGCCCATCTGCTGCGGGTTCAAATCAAAGTCGAGATGAAAGTCCAGGTCGCAGTTGTGCGCCTGCGCCAGCGCGAACAGGCGTTCTATTTGGCCATCAGGGTCACTGTCGGTGTAGGGGCAGCCGCCCAGCAGATCGGCGCCTTGCTGCAGCGCGCGCACCAGCAGCGCCTCGGTGCCGGGGTTGTTGAGCATGCCCTCCTGCGGGAAAACACAGATTTGCAGGCTGATGGCCCAGGCGTAATCCTCGCGCAGTCGCAAAACCGCGTGCAGCCCGGTCAGGCCGATCTGCGGGTCGATTTCCACGTGGGTGCGCATGTGGGTGGTGCCTTGCAGTATGGCCTGCTCGAGCACCTGCGCGCCGCGCTGGTAAACGTCCTCTTCGCTAAAGGCCGCCTTGGCCTGCCGGGTCTGCTCAACCGCTTCGGCGAGGGTGCCGTGCTGCAGCTGGCAGCGGCTCATGATGCAGGCCTTGTCCAGGTGGATATGGGTTTCCAGCAGGCCGGGTAGCACCAGTTGGCTCTGCAGGTCGAGGCTGGCTGGTGTTTGTCCGGTACTGAAATCGCTGACGAAGTAGCCATTTTCAATGCGCAGCTCGCACAGCTCGGCCTGTTCCGGCAGGCGGGCGTTGATCAGGCGTAAGGCGGTCATGCCACTGCTCCTGCGCCTTGACCTGTGCCCTGACCTTGGCCCAGGTAGGCTGCCTCTAGCTCGCGGTCGCCGCGTAATGCCTCGGCACTGCCGGATTTGACGATGCGACCGGTTTCCAGCACATAGGCGCGGTCGGCAACCTGCAATGCCAGATTGGCCATCTGATCGACCAGCAGCAGGGTCACGCCTTCATCGCGCAGTGCGGCCAGGGCGTCGTACAGCTCGCCGATCATCGCCGGGGACAGTCCCAGTGAGGGCTCATCCAGCAGCAGGATTTTCGGTTTGGCCATCAGCCCGCGGCCGACTGCGACCATTTGTTGCTCGCCGCCGGACAGCAGTCCGGCAGGGCTGTCGATGCGGTCACGCAAGCGCGGGAAGCGGCGCAGAATGGCGTCGATTTCCGCCGCCTCATCGACCTTGTCGGTGCGCGAAAACGCGCCGAGCAGCAGGTTGTCGCGTACCGTCAGCTGCGGGAACATCTGCCGGCCCTCCGGCACCAGCGCCAAACCGCGTTTGGCGATCTGGCTGGCATCCAGGTGATGAATGCTTTCGTTATCCAGCAGGATCGAGCCGGCGGTGGCCGGGTGCAGGCCAGCCAGGCTTTGCAGAATGCTGGATTTGCCCGCGCCGTTGGCGCCAAGAATGGCAATCAGCTCGCCGGGATTGACCACCAGATTGACCTTGTCGACCACCGGTGCAGCGCCGTAGTCGAGTACCAGATCCTTGATATACAAACGCGCATCGCGCGAACCGCGCCAGGCCTGTTCACGCGGGGTGGCCTGATAGCTGGTGCCGCCCAGATAGGCCGCAATCACTGCCGGGTTCTGGCGCACCTCTGCGGCCGAGCCCCAGGCGATCGGGCGGCCGGCATCGAGGACCAGAATGCGCTCGGACACCGCCATCACCAGCGTCATGTCGTGCTCCACCAGAATCACCGCAATGCCGTAGCCGGCGAGCGTGCGAAAGAGCGCGGCGAGCTGTTGGGTGTCCTGTTGGCTGAGGCCGGCGGCGGGTTCGTCGAGCAGTAGCACCCGTGGTTTCGAGGCCAGCGCGCGGGCGATCTCGACCAGGCGGCGATCCACGTGGGGCAGTTCGTCCGCCAGGGTGTTGATAGAGCCGCGGTAGCCAACCAGTGCCAGCAGTTGCAGCGCCAGCTCGCGTTGCTGGCTGCTGGCGCCTTTGATGATGTTACCCAGCTGGCCTTGCTGCATGCCGGCCAACAGGTTGTCGAGCACACTGAGTTCACCGAACAGCTGAGTGGTCTGGTAGGTGCGGGCAATACCGGCGCGCGCCAGTTTCCAGGCTGGCAGACCGGCGACTTCCTGGTCCAGCTGGATGCTGCCGCTGTTAGGCGCGTAGAAGCCGCTGATCATGTTCAACACCGTGGTCTTGCCCGCCCCGTTGGGGCCGATGATGCTGGTGATGCTGCCGGGCGGTGCGCTAAAGCTCACATCCTTGGCCGCCTGCACGCCGCCAAAACGAATGCTGATGTCGGTCACCTCAAGCCCATTGCCGGCTTGTCCTCCGGCAAAGAAAGCGCTCAATACGGGCAGGTCAGCCTGAGCAGGTGCGGGCTGTTTAACCGGCTTCAGCCACAGCCGCGCCGCGCTACCCAGCAGGCCGCGCGGGGCGACCCAGAGCACGCCCAGCAGCAGGCCGGAGAAAATCAGCAGGCGGTACTCGGCCGCGCCGGACAGCGCCTCCGGCAAGAGCACAATCAGCAGTGCGCCCAGCACTGGCCCCAGCACGGTACCGGCACCGCCGACGATCACCGCCAGCACAAAGAGAATCGATTGGGTAAAGGGGAAGGACGCCGGGTTGATGAACATCATCAGCGGCGAGACCACCGCGCCGGCCACGCCGGTCAGCAGAGCCGATAACGCAAAAGCCAGGGTCTTGGTCTGCACCGGGTTGAAGCCTAGCGAGCGAGCGGCGATTTCAGAAGCCTTGACTGCGCGCATGGCGCGGCCCCAGCCACTGTTGCGCAGCAACTGGAAGAACAGCAACGCGCCGAGCATCAGCGCACTGGAGATCAAGGCCAGCAGCACCGCCGGGTCGGTATCACCCAGGCTTGGCATGGGAATGCCCATCAATCCGTTGGCGCCGCCGGTCAGGCTGCGCCATTCCACCAGACCGTGATGGACCACCAGCGCGAAGGCAATGGTGATCATCGCCAGATAGGGGCCGTTGACCCGCAGCGCCGGAATCGCCAGCAGGCCGCCGGCAATCGCGCACACCAGCCCGGCAGCGGGCAGCGCCAGCCACAGCGAAAAGCCCTGCATGGTCAGCAGTGCCGAGACGTAGGCGCCGATCGCGTAGAAGGCGATGTGGCCGAAGGAAATCTGCCCGCTCAGACCGATCAGAATGTTCAGCCCCACGCCGACCACCACGGCCAGTGCGAAGAAACTGAACACCAGCAACGAGTAGCTATCCAGCGTGAAGGCCATGCTCACGCTGGCGATGGCCAGCGCGATCAGGCAGAGGGTCAGCAGGGCCTTGGCTTGCTTGTTCATACCTTCACCAGTGTCTTGCTGCCGAACAGGCCGTTGGGGCGCAACGCGAGCGCCAGAATGACCAGTCCGAACGTGAATATTTGGGTAAATGCCGAGCCGAAGTAGATGGTCACCAGCGCTTCTACCAGACCAAACAGCAGCCCGGCGAGAAACACCCCGCTGGCGCTGGAGATACCGCCCAGAATCGCTACGGCAAAGGCCTTGAGGCCAAACAGCGTGCCCATTTCGGCACTGACGTTGAACAGCGGCGCGATCAACATGCCGGCAATCGCGGCGAACACCGCCGAAACGGCGAAGGCAATGGCCACCACGCGGTTGACGCGGATGCCCATCAGCATGGCGGCTTGCGGGTTCTGCACGCAGGCTTCCAGCACCTTGCCAAGCCGCGTGTAACGGCGCACTAGCAAGAGTGCGAGGGCGATGGCAGCGCCGATCACCGGAATCAGCATCTGCAATACGGAAATATTGGCGCCCAACAGGGTGACGCCAGTGTTGGCCAGTTCGGAGGTGAACTGGCGAGGTTCCTTGCCGAAGGTAAACATGGCCAGGTTGTCGACCAGAATACCGGCGGCCACGGTCGCCATCAGCCAGGCTTCAGAGCCACGCGAGCTGAACGGGCGCACCAGAAAGCGTTCGACCGCCAGCCCGTAAACGGCGCAGAGGGTCAGGGTCATGGGTACCGCTAGCCAGATCGGCCAGCCCCAGGTGATATGAAAGCTGTAACCCAGCACGGCGCCGACCATCATGGCGCTGCCCTGGGCAAAGTTCACCGTTCGCGAGACCACGTAGGTAATGTGAAAGCCCAGCGCCAGCAGGGCATACATACTGCCCAGTCCGAGACCGCTAATAAGGGCGGCGGTAATCATGTTGATGCTCCTTCAAGGCGGCGACGGGTTACGCCGCCGCGGTATAGCCAGGTAATGCGAGTTTGCTCAGGGCTTGACCGGCACGATGCTGCCGTCAACAAAGTGGGTAAAGATGTAGTCCTTTGGCCCCAGGGCGTCGTGCTGCTCGGGGGTGAAGGCAGGCTTGTAGTCCTTGATCAGGCCCTTGTACTCGTCAATGGCATAAAACCCATCGCGTACCGCGGTGCCGTCGGTCGAGCCGGCCTTTTCAATCGCCAGGGCAGCCAGGTGCATGCCGTCATAGGCGTTGGCGATGCCGACTGCCGGGGTGATGTCGGCCAGGGTTTTGATCTCGGGGTACTTGGCTTTCAACGCGGCCAGTACCTGATCGCCCTTGGCGCTGTTGTTGTCGGTAAATACGTAGGTCTGGATGAAGTGCACACGGCTGGCGTTCGGGCCGGCCAGCTCACTGAAACGGCCACCGGCCGGACCCCAGTGGGAAACTACTGGCACGTCCCACTCCATGCGGTCCAGCGATTTGACCACCTGCGCCGAGGGGCCAACGTTGCCGACCATCAGCAGGGTATCAGCGCCGGCATTTTTCAGGCGGGTGAGCTGCGGGATCACGTCCAGGTCGCTGCTTTCAATACGCTCGATGCCGGCCCACTCCATATCGCGCGACTCCAGCGCATGGCGGAAACCTTTCTCGTTGGACTCACCCCAGGGGTTGTTGATCAGCAGCATGCCCGGCTTGCTCATGCCGTACTCATCGATGCCGTATTGCACCAGGGCTTCATCGACGATCTCGTCCATGGCCGACACGCGGAACACGTAGTTGTCCTTGGCACCGTTCTGAGTAATGGAGGTGCCGGCGGCCCACGGGCCCATGAAAGGCACTTTCATCTGATTGACCAGCGGCACTATGGCCAGCGACACCGGGGTGTCCAGGCCGCCAAACAGCACCGCGACCTTCTCGCGCTGCACCAGCTCGCGGGCTGCCAGCATGCCCTTGGCCGGGTTGCTTTCATCGTCGCGGCGGATCAGCTCGACCGGCTGGCCAAGAATGCCGCCGGCGGCGTTGATCTCGTCGATGGCGATGGTCAGACCACGGGTCAGCGCTTCACCAGATTTCGCCGATTGGCCCGACAGCGCCGCAACCAGACCGATCTTGATGGTGTCGGCGGCCTGCACCGGGCTCAGCACCATGAAGCTCAACGCGGTGACCACAGCGGCCTGTGGCCAGAGTCGGCGCAACGGGGTAAGTACCTTTTTCATGTTGTTTCTCCTTGATGGCTAGCATTTGTACGATATTTGCTAGCAAAATGGAGGCCATGCTTTAAAACCGGAATTCAACCGCGTTTTAGCCGGTTTTTTGCCATTTTTGCGCACCCTGGTGGTGCGCTGCGCACCGAATTCAGGCAGTGGCAGCGATGCCCTGCGTTTAGTAAACAGTGAGTAATCAAGAGACAGACAATGAGCATTGAAAATCAGGCGGTACAGATTGTTAGCGATTTTCTGGCGGCGTCCATGGCGCCAGACCCGGTCAAGGCCGCTACCTATATGAGCAGCGATGTACGCATCACCTTCACTGGTGGCCGCGTGATGCCCTCAGCGACCGAGATCACCGCGTTCAACGCCGCGCGCTACAACTGGGTAAAGAAAGAACTGGGCCAGTTCGACTGGACCGAGCACGCCGACCACACGGTGGTGTACTCCAACGGCACGCTGTACGGCGAATGGCCCGATGGCCGCAGCTTCAGCGGTAACCGCTATCTTGATCGTTTTGAGGTGCGCAACGGCAAGATCACCCGCATGGATGTGTGGAATGACAGCGCCGAATGGATTCTGGTCCCCGCGATCGCTAAACCCTGAAGATCAACGCGGCGGCAGCGCCGCAGTGAGTTGCCCGTGTTGTTCGCCGAAAGCGCTGGGCGTTAGCCCCATGTGCCGGCGAAAGGCGGCGATGAAAGCCGAGGTCGAGTCGTAGCCGCAGGCCAGTGACACATCGGTCACCCGTTCGCCCTGCTGCAGCAGGGGCAGGGCACTGAGCAGCCGCAGGCGCTGGCGCCAGGCCCGGAAGCTCAGCCCTGTGTGCTGCACAAACAGCCGGGTCAGGGTTTTCTCCGATAGCGCTAGTTGCTGCGCCCAGTCACTGAGGGTGTCGGGCAGGTCGGGGCTGCGATATAGCGCTTCGCACAGCGGCTGCAGGCGCGGTTCGGTCGGCCAGGGAAGGTATAACCCGGTATCGGCAGCGGCTTGCAGTTGATCCAGCAGAACCGCGACCAGACGGCCATCGGCGCTGCGCTCATCGTACTCGGCGGGCAGGCTGCCGAAGTGGTTGATCAGCTCGCGCGTCAGCGGATTGATCTCCAGCACCTTGCAGTGCTCTGCCACCCAGGGAATGGCGCTACGCTCGATATACAGGCTGCGCATCTCGGTGGCCGGTGAGCTGATCACGGCGTGCGGCAGATCCGGCGGTACCAGGATGGCCCGCTGCGGCGGGGCAAGAAAGCGGCCGCGTGCGGTGTGCACCGACAGCACCCCGCGAATGGCGTACGACAATTGCGCCCAAGGATGGCTGTGCCACTCGGTGGCGGCACTGCGCGGCAGCGACTCCACTCGCGCATAGAGCGGGCGGGGCAGGCCAGCCAGCTCGGGTACGCTGCGGTGAATGGGTGATTTGTGTCCGTTTTTCGACATTGTGTTGTCAGATCGCGTTAGTCGGTCGTGATGGCACACAGTAAACTGCGGCATTGCTGGTAACAAGCCAGTCGTTCGTAAGCCGCTGTGATAGGTAACTCCTGATAACACGCAGCACCGATAAAGAGAGCAGAGCATGGCTAGACCGCGTTTCCTTCCCGATAACATGACCCTTTGCCTGATCGCCGTGGTGATCGCTGCCAGCCTGTTCCCGGTCAGTGGCCAGGCGGCGGTGGCCTTCGATGGGTTGACCAACGCGGCCATAGCCCTGCTGTTTTTCATGCACGGCGCCAAGCTGTCACGCGAGGCGATCATCTCCGGCATGACGCACTGGCGCCTGCACCTGCTGGTATTTGCCTGCACATTTATTCTTTTCCCGCTGTTGGGGCTGGCGCTGAAACCCGTGCTGGTGCCGCTGGTCGGAGATGAGCTCTATCTGGGCATCCTGTTTCTCTGTGCGTTGCCGGCCACAGTGCAGTCGGCGATTGCGTTCACCTCGCTGGCGCGGGGTAATGTGGCGGCTGCGGTGTGCAGTGCGGCGACGTCGAGCCTGCTGGGTATCTTTGTCACGCCGCTGCTGGTGCTGCTGATGATCGGCGCCCAGGCCGGTGAGTCCAACACGCTGGATGCCATCGGCAAGATCGTGGTGCAGCTGCTGCTGCCGTTTATCGCTGGTCAGATTGCCCGGCGCTGGATTGGCGACTGGGTGACCCGCAACAAGGGCTGGCTCAAGTCGGTGGATCAGGGCTCGATTCTGCTGGTGGTGTTTGGTGCCTTCAGTCACGCGGTGGTAGAGGGTATCTGGCAGCAGGTGCCGCTGTTCCAATTGGCCGGTCTGGTGATCGCCTGCTGTCTGCTGCTGGCGCTGGTGCTGTTTATCGTCAGCTTTCTGGCCCGCCGCGCTGGCTTCAATACGGAAGATCGCATCACCATCCTGTTTGCCGGCTCGAAGAAGAGTCTGGCCACCGGGGTACCCATGGCGCAGGTATTGTTTGCCGGCGGCGCGATTGGTGCGCTGATTCTGCCGCTGATGCTGTTCCACCAGATTCAGCTGATGGTCTGTGCGGTGCTGGCGGAGCGGTATGCGCGGCGGCCTGAAGTGGCAGAGGGCGCGGTGGCCGACTCCTGATCGGCCCCCGTTCCACCGGGCTTCTGACGGCTAGAGGCCCGGCGCAGTCTGCTATGAGAGCTTGAACGCGCAAGTGACAAGCTTAGTTGCCGATATCTCTGAAGCTCGCACAGGTATGGTCCAGGAAGCGTTCAACCTTATCTATTGCGCGCTCACTCAGGGTGACCAGCCGAATACGCTTGTCGGTCTCACACTCGTGCTCAATCAATACGCCATCGTCAATGGCCTTTTGAACGTACTTCACCGCCGTACGCCGGCTGATATTGGGCATCAGATTATAAAGCTCGGTTTTCGGCTGTGGGGTGTCGTGGCGCATTAGCCACATCTGGGTAAACAGGTCGCAATAGTTCAGGTCGCTGAGCGTTGTATCTGCGAAAGTCTCTGCCCAGAAGCTGTCAATCGCAAAAATTGCCTGAGCGGCCTGGATACGCTGCGTGTTGGCTTTCTTCATCCGGGTGCTGGTGTCCGTGTCGGTCGATGCTTTTATTAGGCGTCATTGTCATGGCTTGTGCAACGTTGCACCTGTTTCAGGCAGCGCGAGTGCAAAGCCTCACTCGCCTTTAGTCAAGCTGTGTGACCTATTTCGCGATCCCTACCCGTGTTGCACAGAACATAAAGTGCGCACTACGCCGTTGTGTTTTGGCTTCCTCCCTGAAAAGGGAAGCGCGGCGGGCTGGTCGTCGCAATCTGGTGCACCTTGCCGCGCGCTGCGCTTGATCTGTGCACAATTGCATCTAAGTGCGAGCGTGCTCATACATGCTGAAGTGCATGTAAAACAAGGGAATATGCAACTTTGCATCTATATGGCATGGGCTTTGCTACCTCTTGGTAAGGCAACTTATCAGGCTGGAGTAGTTTCATGCGACTGGATTTGTTCAAGACGCTGTGGGGGCACGCGGGCAGTGTGCAAGAGGCCGCAACCTTGGCGGTAGACGCAGGATTTGTGGGCTTGGAGGCACCAGCGCCGGCTGATGATGCGGCGGTGGAGCAATTGCAGGCCACGCTGACGGAGCATCGGCTCGATTACATTGCCGAGATATGTACCACCGGCAGTTACGTACCTGATCGCCATGCCACGCCGGAGGACCACCTGGTGTCTCTGGAGCAGAAACTCCAGCGCAGCAAACGGCTGAACCCGCGTTTTTGTAACGTCATGGGAGGCTGTGACGCCTGGCCGCTGGACGTGCAGATCGATTTCTTTCGGCGTGCCAAGGATCTCGCTGACCGGTGCGGGATCATCTGCAGCTTTGAAACCCACCGGGGCCGCTCATTTTTCAATCCCTGGGTAACGCGTGACGTGCTGCGTGCCTTGCCCGATCTGCGTATCACCTGTGATTTCAGCCATTGGGTGGTGGTCTGTGAGCGGCTCATGGATGCGGAATGGGAAACCATTTTGGAAGTGGCGGAGCAAGCGCATCACGTGCATAGCCGGGTGGGTTATGACCAAGGCCCGCAAGTTCCTCACCCTGCAGCGCCGGAGTACGCCGTGGCGCTGGAATCCCACGAACGTTGCTGGCAGGCGATCTGGGCCAGCCAGAGCAAGCGAAACTACGCCAGCAGCACCATGACCCCGGAATTTGGGCCGGACGGTTATCTGCACACCCAGCCTTTTACCAGTATGCCGGTCGCTGACCTTTGGCAGGTAAACCGCTGGATAGGCTTGCGTGAGCGTGATCAATTCGAGGTCTGGCGAGCTGCGCGCAAAGAAAGCGCTGGCGCCAGCGCTTAGACAAATAGCGCTCTCACCGTCAGTAATGGCGGTCGAGACCAGATGTTGAAACACAAATAAGAGCGCCGCGTAACCCGGTGTGCGTTTTATGTTGGAAAGTGAGCAGGAGACATTGGTTATGCAGTTCTACAAAAACCTATGGCGTGATAGCGGCATGTTACCCAACACACTGGCAGTGGGTTACGTACTGTTGACCTATTTCGGCGGTTGGGCGCTGCTGTTTCTCGGCACTTGGTGGAGCCTGTTATTGGGCACGCTGGCTGTTGCGCACGGGATGACCATCGCGGCCTATCTGTTGCACGATTGTGGACATAACGCCTTGTGCAAGAAGGTGGAGCACAACACACGCCTCGGGCGCTGGATGAACGTAATTACCGGATCGCATTACGGCACTTATGAAGACATGCGATACAAGCACATGCGTCATCACGTCGACAACTGCGAGCCGGTGGCATTCGACTATCGCGCCTGGCTGGTCCAGCGTCCCGTCCTGCATAAGTTCGTACGTGCCCTGGAGTGGTGTTACATCCCGGCAGTGGAACTACTGATGCACGGCATGCTGATCGCCGCGCCCTTTGTCTATGACAGCAAGAAAGCGCAGCGCAGCCGCGTGCTTCGCATTACTTTGCTGCGCGTCGCCTGCTTTGGCTTGGTTGGCTGGTTCGCGCCTTTGGCGCTGTTGGGCTACGCGCTGGCTTACTGCCTGTTTCTCACGTTCCTGCGGTTTATGGATTCGTTTCAGCACAACTATGAGATTTTCTACACGCTGGACACGCCCGACGCCAAGCCACCGTACAAAGGCAACCGTGACTACGAAGAATGTAATACCTACAGCAACCTGATCTCGGCACGCTGGCCATGGCTGAACCTGCTAGCGCTGAATTTCTCCTATCACAATGCGCATCACACCAAGCCAAACATGCCCTGGTATCGACTGCCGGCTTACCACCGGGAAATTTACGGTGATAACTGCCCGCAGCAATTGAGCATTTGGGGGCAGGTAAAAAGCTTTCACCGCCACCGGGTTGAGCGCGTACTGGCAGAGGAATACGGCACGGCTGATGTGCGTGAAACTGTGCGTGAAGGCAAGGCTGTTGGGGTTAATGCGCTGTCTTTCCTGACCGCATTCTGAGTGCATATCCGCTGTATGACGGTGCCGGGAGAGAGTTGATGCGGGGATTGGGTACAGAAATTTGGAGCAGCTTTGATTTCAAACAACGGGTAACACCCACCACCAAGCTGATATTAGGTGTCGTCGCTTGGTTGGCCTTTGTTCTGTTATGGCACGTGGCCGCCAATGCCAAGGATACCCTCAGTCCGCTGTTTCCCGGCCCGCTACAGGTGCTGGAAGCCTTGCGCGAGCTCTTTTGGGAGCGTGAGTTCAGCGCTGACGTGTTGAGCAGTCTGCAGCGTATCGGTATCAGCTTTGCGGTGGCCGTCGCCATTGCATTACCGCTGGGTGTGTTAATGGGGGCGTTTCCGCTGATCGCGGCATTCTTCAGTCCATTGGTCTCGGCGTTCCGCTATTTACCGGACCCGGCGTTTATTCCGTTGTTGCTGATGTGGCTGGGTACCGGGAATGAACAGAAGATTGCACTGCTGGTTCTGGGCGTGATTTGGTTCCTGATTACCTTGGTCAGCGATGTCGTCCGGCAGGTACCGACAGATTTTATCGAAACGTCGAAAACACTGGGCGGCTCACGCAAGGTAATTCTCTGGACGGTGGTAGTACCTGCCGCGTTACCCGCAATTGTGGATACCTGCCGGCAGATGCTTGCCGTCAGCTGGACCTATCTGGTCATCGCCGAGATTGTCGCTGCCACCGACGGTATCGGCGCCATGATGATGCGCGCCAAACGCTTTGTGCATGTGGACGACATCATGGCCGGCATCCTGGTGATAGGTCTGCTGGGACTGCTGTGTGATCTGGCGTTTCGCGCAATCCACTGGCTGGCTTTTCCCTATCTGCGGCAAAGAGCACGTTAGCGCCCGTGAGGGGCCTGCGTGATGCGGTGACGGATAAAGCCGTCGATTCAGCTTGAGGGGCAGGCGTTACGGCAATAAGGCGGTTACAGGGTTTATTCCATCTAGGAGAGCGATAATGAAATTAGGCAACTGGAGCAAGGCAGCCAAGGGCTGCGTACTGGGCGCGGCGCTGATGTGCTCTAACGGCATGGTGCAGGCGGCAGAGAGCGTCAATGTGTCACTGTTTTCCTGGCCGGGGTATGGCTTCTGGTTCATCGCCAAGGAGAAAAACCTGGTACCTGAGCTGGATCTGAATATCAGTATTATTGAAGACCCCTACGAAAGTTTCGGGCTGATGACAGCAGGGCAGCTGGATGTCACCTCCAGCACGGTTGAATACGGGCCGATTGCGGTAGACAAGAACATCCCCATCAAACTGGTGACCTACACCAACCCGTCGTACGGCACGGACAAGATCATCTTGGCGCCGGGCATCAATTCGGCCAAGGATCTGATCGGTAAAAAGATCGCTGTGATGGAAGGTGGTTTGACCCAGATATTCATGGGCATCTGGCTGGAGCAGAATGGAGTCGCTATCGATGAGGTGGAATTCGTCAACGTGATCATGGATGAGGCCGTGGGCGCGATGCTGGGCGGCAGCGTGAGTGCGGTTGAGCTCTGGGAACCCTTTGGCAGCCAACTGCTGAAGAACATGCCGGGCGCTACTGTGGTGGCGGACTCCAGTCAGGGAGACTGGATCAGCACCGCGTTGCTGGGTGACGGCATGTACATGAGCGAAGCCTTTCTCACCGAAAGGCCGGAAGCGGCGAATTTGGCGATGCAGGCCTATTTCAAGGCGGTCGAATTCTGGAAGCAGAACCCGGAGGAGGGAAACCGGATTATTGCCGACGCCATTCAATTTGATGTGAGTGATGTGGAGATGGTCATTGGCGTCGATGGCGAGATCCACAAGGGCGGCATCATGGTGTTCGATCTGGACGAGGCTGCTCGGTTCATGGGCGTCAAAGACGGCGACCTGCCGCTGGGCATGTCCAATGGACAGATTGCCGAGCACTGGAAGACTACCAACACCTGGTGGCAAAAGTTCGGTATGGCCGACGCCATGCATGACTGGACAGAGGGCGTAGACCTGTCGCCGCTCAAGGCTGCAGTGGAGGCTGAATGAGTGCATCGCTAGCAGCAGAGCCGGGAGCCGCTCCTGCGGGCTTGCAGGTTCGGCAAGTGGGCAAGGTGTTTGCTGATCATGGCCGACAGGTTGTCGCCGTTGATGGCGTCAGCTTTGAGGTGGCGCCCAAACAGGTCTGCGTGCTGCTGGGGCCGTCGGGCTGTGGCAAGTCGACAGTGCTGCGCATGATGGCGGGATTGGAGTGTCCTTCTAGCGGCAGCGTCAGCCTGGATGGGGAAGCGGTGCGCGGCCCGCACCGCGACCGGGGGATGGTCTTTCAGGGGTACACCTCTTTCCCTTGGCTCAAGGTGCGGCAGAACGTGGCCTATGGGCTGCGCATAAATGGGGATGCCTCAGCGATGCGCGAAGGCACGGTCGATTATTTCCTCGACAGGGTTGGCCTCACAGCCTTTGCCGGCGCCTATCCACATCAGCTTTCCGGTGGCATGCGCCAACGGGTTGCCCTGGCCCGTGCCTTGGCCAATTCACCCAAAGTCCTGCTCATGGACGAACCTTTCGGTGCACTGGATGCGGAAACACGCTGGCAGATGCAAGAGCTGCTGCTGGATGTGATCCGCAAGGAAAGCATGACGGTGGTGATGGTCACGCACGATGTGGAAGAAGCGCTGCTACTCGCCGATCAGATTGTATTTCTGTCGAGTCATCCCGGGCGGGTAAAAACGGTTTTGCATCCGCCCTTCAAGGCCAATGGCAGCATCACTACCCGCGAGGACCTGCATGCCCACCCCGAGTACGCCGCGCTGGAGAAACGCATTCTGGAAATGATGCGTGAGGAAGGCCGGGCCTGAAACGCACCTGCGACCGGCGGCGTGCGAACAGGTCAGCGAACGCCATTGTTCGCTGACCTCAAGTGGTTATGGCGATGCCAAGAGCCGCGCTCAGCTCACCACCCGATAACAAGGCACATAATCCGCGCCACCCGGCAGCTTCATCCGGTGCTGGCTTACAAAGGCCTGTAGCAGACGGTCCAGTGGCTGCATGACCTCGGCGTCGCCGTGGATTTCGTAGGGGCCGAATTCTTCGATGCGGCGGATGCCCTTGTCCTTCACGTTGCCAGCGACGATGCCGGAGAAGGCGCGGCGCAGATTGGCGGCCAGTTCGTGCGGGGGCAGGTTGCGGCTTAGCTGCAGACTGGCCATGTTCTCGTGGGTGGGGTCGAAGGGACGCTGGAAGCCTTCTTCAATCCGCAGCAGCCAGTTGAAGTGGAAGGCATCGTTGCGTTGCCGGCGGAAACGCTCGACCTCACCCAGGGCACTGGTCATTTGCCGGGCCACGTCGGCGGGGTCGTCGATGATGATTTGATAGTGCTGTTGCGCCGCCTCACCCAGGGTAGCGCCAACAAATTCATGCAACTGCTGCAGATAGGCCTTGGCGCTGGCCGGCCCGGTGAGAATCACCGGAAAGGGCAGCTCGGCGTTGCTCGGGTGCATCAGAATGCCCAGCAGATAGAGAAACTCCTCCGCCGTGCCGGCGCCGCCAGGGAAGATGATGATGCCGTGGCCCACGCGCACGAAGGCTTCCAGACGTTTCTCGATGTCCGGCAGTATCACCAGTTCATTGACGATCGGGTTGGGCGCTTCGGCAGCAATGATGCCGGGCTCGGTCAGCCCCAGGTAGCGGCCGCCGCGGTTGCGCTGTTTGGCATGGGCAATGGTGGCGCCCTTCATTGGCCCCTTCATCACGCCAGGCCCGCAGCCGGTGCAGATATCCAGGCTGCGCAGGCCAAGTTCATGGCCAACCTTCTTGGTGTATTTGTACTCTTCGGTGCTGATCGAGTGACCGCCCCAGCACACCACCATTTTCGGCTCCACGGCCGGGCGGAGCGTGCGCGCGTTGCGCAGCAGGTGGAACACGTAGTCGGTGATTCCTTCCGAGCTGCTCAGGTCGATGCGCTGGCTTTCCAGCTCGCTCTCGGTGTAAACGATATCGCGCAACGCGCTGAACAGCATCTCGCGGGTACTGGCAATCATCTCGCCATCAACGAAGGCATCGGCCGGTGCGTTGACCAGCTCCAGGCGCACGCCGCGATCCTGTTGATGAATGTAAACATCAAAGTCCTGATACGCCTCAAGAATGGTTTTGGCGTTATCGACGTGGGCGCCGGTATTCAGAATGGCCAGGGCGCATTGGCGGAACAGGCTGTAGGTGCTACCGGAGCCGGCGGCGCTGAGTTGTTGTACTTCACGTTGTGACAGGGTTTCCAGACTGCCCTTGGGGCTGACTGAGGCGTTGATGACCTTCTTTACTGGCATGCGGTATTCCTGAGGTGGCGATCGGCCGAAGGGTAAATTCCGTGTTGTCTGCATTCTCCACGCGATGCGCTATTCAACGCAAACCCTGTGCAATCACAGTGGCCACGCCCAGAGGGCAGACGGCTGTTGAAAGGGCAGAAACGAAGCTGCTCTCTTATCTCTAAAAAGAATATAAAAATAAATAAACAGTATTTATTTGAATAAAGGTTTTATGGCTATGATCTGCCGGTCGACACATGGTGTGTCGCGCCAACTACAGGAATCAGCCATGACCGCAACCAACAAACTTAACGCGGCGGTGGATGATCAGCAGGTTATTGCCGTGATTGCCGAGGCCTTGCGCAGCATTCAGTTCGGCGCGCTGGAAATAACTCTGCACAACGGTCAGGTGGTACAGATTGAGCGCAAGGAAAAGCTGCGTTTTCAACCGCCGGCCAGATCGTCCTGAGTTAACCCGGCGACGGGATCAACCAAGTTTTACAACAACGCATCACCACCGACTGGACCGCCAGAGGTAGCTGACCAATCTTTACCTCAGGAGCACCTTATGCACCAGTCCATCGCTTTGGTAACACCTCGTTTCTCTGCTCTGCATCAGCTCTGTCGAATGTGTCGCCCTGGCACCTGAATTCGGCAGCACCCCTTACTGATTGCACTGTTGCATAGAGAGAGAAAGCACCATGAAAAATTCCTTGCGCCACACCCTGATCGGTGGCCTGGCTACGCTGTTTGCCGCCTCGGCGTCAGCCGCTCAGATTGAACTGTTGAACGTATCCTACGACCCGACCCGCGAGTTTTATCGCGAATACAACGCCGCATTCAGCCAGCACTGGAATGGGCTGACGGGTGATGAGGTGAAAGTGCGCCAGTCCCACGGCGGTTCCGGCTCGCAGGCACGCGCGGTGATCGATGGCCTGGATGCCGATGTGGTCACCCTGGCGCTGGCCTATGACGTGGATGCGCTGCGTCAGCAGGCGGAGCTGATCCCTGAAGACTGGCAAAGCCGGTTGCCGGACAACAGCGCGCCCTATACCTCGACCATTGTGTTGCTGGTGCGCAAGGGCAACCCGAAAAATATCCACGACTGGGACGATCTGGTGCGCGACGATGTGGCGGTGATCACCCCCAACCCCAAGACCTCCGGCGGCGCACGCTGGAATTACCTGGCTGCCTGGGGCTACGCGTTGCAAAAGTTTGCTGGCGATGAAGACAAGACCTACCAGTTCATCAGCAAGTTGTTCCAGAACGTGCCGGTGCTGGACTCCGGCGCGCGTGGCGCCACCAACACCTTTGTGCAACGCGGGCTGGGTGATGTGTTCATCGCCTGGGAAAACGAGGCCTTTCTCGCGGTAGAGCAGTTGGGCAAGGGCGAGTTCGAGATAGTGGTGCCTTCGGTGAGCATTCTGGCGGAGCCGCCGGTGACCCTGGTCGACAGGAACGTGGATCGCAAGGGCACCCGCGAGGTAGCCGAAGCTTACTTGCAATACCTCTACAGCGATGAGGCGCAGCGGCTGGCGGGCAAGCATTACTACCGCCCGTCCAACCCGGCCATCGGCAAGGAGTTTGCCGATAGTTTTCCGCAGGTTGAGCTGTTCAGGATCGACGAGGTATTCGGCGGCTGGCAACAGGCGCAGGAAACCCACTTCAACGATGGCGGCAAGTTCGACAGCATTCTGGAAGCCATCTCCCGGCGCTGAACACGAGCTTACCAACCAACCCGGGCGACCATCGCCCGGGACTCCGCTTGAGGTGATTTATGTCGCTGACGAGAAGGCGCCGCGTTATACCCGGCTTCGGGTTGACCATGGGGTTTACGCTGTTTTATTTGAGTTTCATCTTGCTGATCCCGGTCGGCGGCTTGCTGCTGTACACCTCGTTGATGAGTTGGGAGGACTTTTGGCAGGCGATCAGCCACCCGCAGGTGGTGGCCTCGTACAAATTGTCGTTCGGCGCATCGCTGATCGGCGCCTCTATCAACCTGGTGTTTGGTGCGCTGGTGGCCTGGGTGCTGGTGCGTTACCGCTTTCCGGGCAAAAAGCTGGTCGATGCCCTGGTTGATCTGCCCTTTGCGCTGCCAACGGCAGTCGCCGGTATCGCTCTGGTGACGCTGTATGCCAGCTCGGGTTGGGTTGGCCAGTATCTGCAGGTGGCCGGCATCAAGGTGGCTTACACCCAATTGGGTGTGGTGGTAGCGCTGACCTACATAGGCTTGCCCTTTGTCGTGCGCACGGTGCAGCCGGTGCTGGAAGACCTTGAGGCCGAGCGTGAGGAGGCCTCGGCCAGCCTGGGCGCGAGCCGCTTTACCACCATCAGACGGGTCATTTTGCCCTCGCTGCTGCCGGCCTTGATGACCGGTTACGCGCTGGCGTTTGCTCGCGCGGTGGGTGAGTACGGCTCGGTGGTTTTTATTTCCGGCAACATGCCCTATCGCACCGAAATCACCCCCTTGCTGATCGTCGCCAAGGCCGAGCAGTTTGACTACCACGGCGCTGCGGCTATCGGCACGGTCATGCTGCTGGCGGCGTTCGCGCTGCTGTTGCTGATCAACGGTCTGCAGTGGTGGACCGCAAGGCGTGGCGTATGAGGGGGAGAATCGCATGACAACAAAAACCGCAACTGGCTACCTGGTGCGCCACGAGGCCAATCCGCAGCTCGCCGCGCGCTGGCGCCGGGCGACCGAAGAGCCGGCCTGGGTGCGCTGGACCCTGATAACCATTGCGCTGACCTTCCTTGCGCTGTTTCTGGTCCTGCCGCTGCTGGTGGTGCTGTATGGCGCATTCGAGCAAGGCCTGAGCGTCTGGTTCGCGGCGATCAACGAGCCCGATGCCCTGGCAGCGATTCGCCTGTCTTTGCTGGTGGTGGTGATCGTAGTGCCGATCAATGTGCTGTTCGGCGTTGCCGCAGCCTGGGCCATCGCCAAGCACGAGTTTCGCGGCAAGCCGATTCTGATTTCGCTGATCGACATGCCCTTTGCCATCTCGCCGGTGGTGGTGGGGCTTATCTTCGTCATTCTGTTCGGCTCGCAGGGCTGGCTTGGGCCCTGGCTAGCAGCCCATGACCTGCGCATCATTTTTGCGGTGCCGGGCATCATCATCGTGATCGCGTTCGGCACCATGCCCTTTATTGCCCGCGAGCTGATCCCCCTGATGCAGCAACAGGGCAAGGAAGAAGAAGAGGCATCGCTGACGCTGGGCGCCAACGGCTGGAAGACCTTCTGGTACGTGACCCTGCCCAATATCAAGTGGGGGCTGATCTACGGAGTCATCCTGTGTAACGCCCGCGCGCTAGGCGAGTTTGGCGCCGTGGCGGTGGTCTCCGGGCGAATTCGCGGCGAGACCAACACTATGCCGCTGCACATTGAAGTGCTCTACAACGAATACCTGTTTACCGCCGCCTTTGCCGTGTCGTCGTTACTGACCGGGCTGGCGCTGGTGACCATCGCAATCAAGAGTTTCGTCGAATGGCTGGATGAACGCAGCCGCGAAGCTACCGCTATCAGCCATGAAGGGGCCGCGTCATGAGTATTGAAATTGATCAGGTGAACAAGCGTTTCGGCGATTTTGTGGCGGTGGATAACGTCAGCCTCAGCTTGAACGACGGCGAGCTGACCGCGCTGCTGGGGCCGTCCGGTTCCGGCAAGACCACCTTGCTGCGGATCATCGCCGGGCTAGAGCAGCCGGACTCGGGCCGTATTCGCTTTCAGGGCCAGGACACCACCGATCTGCACGTCAGTGATCGCGGTGTGGGCTTCGTATTCCAGCACTACGCGCTGTTCAAGCACATGAGCGTGTATGAAAACGTCGCCTACGGCCTGACGGTCAAACCTCGCAGCCAGCGCCCAAGCAAGGCCGAGATCCGTAAGCGGGTGATGCACCTGCTGGAGATGGTGCAGCTGGACTGGACCGCAGACCGTCTACCCTCGCAGCTGTCCGGCGGTCAGCGTCAGCGCATCGCCCTGGCCCGCGCGCTGGCGGTCGAGCCGCAGGTGCTGCTGCTGGATGAGCCCTTCGGCGCGCTGGATGCCAAGGTACGCGCCGAGCTGCGCAGCTGGCTGCGGCGGCTGCACGATGAGCTGCACGTCACCAGCGTGTTTGTCACCCACGATCAGGAGGAAGCGCTGGAAGTGGCAGACCGCGTGGTGGTGATGAACCACGGCGCAGTTGAACAGGATGGCCAGCCGGAAGCGGTCTACGACCACCCAGCCAACGCCTTTGTTTACGGCTTTCTGGGGCAGGTAAATCGCTTCAATGCGCAGGTGCAGGGTGGCGTTGCCCGCATTGGTCCGCTGCAGTTGCCGGCAGCGGAGTTTGCCGGTCAGGCAAACCGCCGGGCCACCGCCTATGTACGCCCCCACGACATAGACGTGTTGGCCACGGCGCAGCACGGCGCCCTGCCTGCGCAGATCGAGCAGGTGTTGATTGTGGGCCCGCATGCGCGGCTGGCGTTGCGCACGGCTGAGGCCGAGGAAGCGGTGAAGGTAGAGCTGTCGCGCGCACGCTTTCGCGAATTGGGCCTGCAGCAGGGCGCAGATGCCTGGCTCAAGCCGCTGTACTCGCGGGTGTTCCTGAACGACGACCAACTGGCTGACGCACTGGACTAAAGGGCCTCGGCTCGGGCCGTTGCTTTTTATGTATTATGGTTATAATTTAAAGGCGGTCTGTTGTTGCACCTGGGGCGCTAATTTGGATGCAAGCTGTCTTCAGCCGAACATTCACCGCGCGCTGGCGCGCTTCATCTGCCTGTTACAGGAGTTGCTATGACCATTTCATCCGCCAAGCACAGCAAGACCGCCACTGGTGCCGCACTGGCCACCTTCGAGGCATCGGTAGAGCATCATTACGCCGATAACCGCGGCGTGCGCATTCACTACGCAGCCGCCGGCAGCGGGCCTTTGCTGGTGTTTTTGCACGGCTTTCCGGATCACTGGCTCGGCTGGTGGCAAGTGATGGACAGCCTACGCTCGGACTACCGCGTGGTGGCGCTCGATATGCGCGGCTACAACCTGAGCGATCAGCCGGCTGAGCCGCAGGCCTACGCTGTGAGCGAGTTGGTCAAGGATGTGCGGGCGGTGATCAACCACGAGGGTGCTGAAAGGGCGACCATCATCGGTCACGATTGGGGCGGCTTCGTCGCCTGGCATCTGGCCATGGACATGCCCGAGCTGGTTGAGCGCTTGGTGGTGCTCAACATGCCGCACCCCTGGGCCATCTCGCGCGAGCTGGCCAGCAACCCGGCGCAGCAAAAAGCCAGTGAGTACGTGACCTTGTTCAGCCATCCACAGGCGCATCTGCAGTTCCCTCGCGAGCGGCTGGCAGCCTGGGTCACCGACCCCGCCTTCCAGGCCCGGCAGCAACAGGCCATGGACAACTCATCGCTCAATGGCATGCTCAATTACTACCGGGTGAACTGGCCGACGCCACCCTGCAGCCAGCACGCCGCCCCGCCCCCCAAGGTGCAGGCGCCCACCTTGCTGATGCACGGCCTGCAGGACCCCTACGCACTGCCCGCCGGGCTGAACGACGTGTGGCAATGGATCAACAACACGCTGGATATCTACACCCTGCCCGAGGCCGCGCATTTCATTCAGCATGATCATGCGCCTGAGGTGACGGCGCGTTTGCGGGCGTGGTTGGCGCGGGGAAGTTAATTGGTTGGGGCAGTGGAATGCGCTGAGATTTATTCCCATTACATTTTGCATCAGCCTGATGCGAGGGCGGCCCGAAGCGGCTGTCTTTTGTTTTGGTGTAAAGCTCGGATACTGTCCGATAAGACTGTGCTCAGCCTTATCGGACTGAGCACAGTCTTAGCTCTTAGAGCTCTTCTGGTTGGAAGAAGTCCAATAGTATCCGCAAAAATTCCTGCGGGTTATCTAGATGCACGACGTGCTCGGCGGCCACCTTTACGTAGGTGCCGTTCTGCAGCAGTGACGCGGCCTGGTCTGCTTCTTCCTGACTCATGGCGCCGTTCAGCGTACCGTCTTCCATAATCTCGGTGTTGGCGTGCAGCAGCAGCGTGGGTGCGGTGATCTGCATCAGCGCGGTTGCGTGATCAAAGCCGTAGTTCCAACTGCCATCGTAGAATGCGGCGCCGAACCGTGGGTCGTATTGATCAAGCCCACGAAGCAGAAGACGCACTATGTCATCTTTGATAATGCCAAGTTCGATTGGCTGGTTCGGATGAGTCAGCCGGTAGGCTTTGATGGTCTGCTTGAGAATGAACGGGGAGCCGACGCCGATGTTGTTGCGAAAGAAGTCGGCGTTGCCATCAATCCAGTACAACAGGAAGTCGTCCGGGTGGTCCACGGTCGCCGCTTCGTGGCTGGTCCGGAACGCACGGTAGGCAATGGTCTCTGTAATGCGCGGATACTCGGAAGAGAAGAGCGGAGGGTCTTCGAGCAGAACCGAGGTAACTAGCTCTGGCCGGTAGGCCGCCAACCAAGTGGCCAGAAGACCGCCGGAAGAGTTGCCGGTTATGTATACCGGCTCCCCAATCTCGTTCTCAATGAAGTTGGCCAAGTCTGCGCCAATCTGATCGGCATTCATTGGGTAGTTTGCCGGGGTTACAGTCTTGCCGTGCCCGGGATAGTCAATATTGAAGACGTGGAAGTGCTGAGCCAGCTCTGGCATGACGCGACTATAGCTGAACCAGTCCATGAGTTGGGCGTGGAGTAGTACCAGCGGAGGCCCATTGTCCGGCCCTTCAACATAACTTAACTGAACCTGATTGACTTGGGCGGTCTTCTCTACGTAGCCCGCGTCGGCGACCAGTTGATGGTAGGGGTCGACGTAGTTACCTGGCAGTGTTATCGCTGCGCTGCTTGTGTTGATAAAGAGGGCATGTCCGATAAAAACGGTAGCGGCAGCCATGGTTTTCCACAACGTGCGTGGGCGTTTCTTGCGTTGTTGCTTCCGGTCACTAAAGGGGACTTGTATTTTTAGCATTGTCAATCCTCCTGCTTTTGATTGTGTTCCACCGCTGCGCTGCAGACGGCGGATGACGGTAACGCGGCGCATACCTCTGCTGTTGAGTAGGCGGTGCACCAACTGATCTCTGGTTCGTATTTTTCCTCCCGGTTGTTTTTCTTGCTCTGCCTGTCAGGGAATTGGACGTCTTCCATCCATACGCTGACGGCTGGCTTAAATATTAGACCAAAACATAACAATTGAACACTGATGTCCATTTCTGATAATTTGCAAAAGCAAGTTATTCGATCATGCCGCTCGCTTTTTTTTGGCCGCAAGGCAAGGGCGAGCTAGATGCGGTGATGCGCCGATTGGAAGTGGCTGCTGCTTTCCGTCTGCCGGCTCGGAGTAGCTTGGTCGCTTAAGCGCTTGCAGTGTGCTGGCAACCTTCTTGCTGTTGATTGCAGGTAGCGGAGCCGGGCTGAAGCGAGTGCCTACATAATAAAAATCACTACCCAGAGGCTGTGCCATGCCCTTACTTTTGATTTCGCCGCGGTCCAGCGGCCGTTCGTCTTGGACCGGCACCCTTACGGTTTTGGGGGGCTGAAATGACAATCAAGCAGGGACTGATCGACGTCCACCACCACATTATTCCGCCGCTTTACGCCGAGGCGTTGCGCAAGTACGGACTGGATCTGCACGCCGGCATGCCGCTGCCGAAGTGGTCGCTTGAGCAGTCGCTGGAGGTCATGGAGATCAATGGCATCCAGTACGCCGTGACCTCGTTGACCACGCCCGGCGCGCATCTGGGCGGCGGCGTACAGCAGGCGGCGACCCTGGCGCGTCAGTGCAACGAGTACGCCGCTGAGCTACGCCAGCAGCAGCCGACGCGTTTCGGCAGCTTTGCGCTGCTGCCGCTGCCGTTCACCGAGGCCTCCTGCGCCGAGGCCATTTACGCGCTCGACGTGCTGGGTGCGGAGGGGGTGGTGGTGTTTAGCAGCAATGACGGCGTATTTCTTGGCGATCCGTCGCTGGATGAGCTGATGGCCGAGCTGGACCGCCGCGCGGCGGTGGTGTTTGTGCACCCCAACCTGCACAAGACCAGCGAGGAGCTGGGCTCGCCGCTGCCGGGCTTTCTGGTCGAGTTTCTCTGTGACACCACCCGCGCGGCAGTGAACCTGATCTTTAACGGCACCCTGCAGCGCTACCCACGCATTCGCTGGATTCTGGCCCACGGTGGAGGGTTTCTACCGGCGATCAGCGGTCGCCTTCAGGGCCTGGAGCAAACCGAGCGTTACCAGGCGCAGGGGCTCGACAGCGTCGACAGTTATCTGCGGGGTTTCTACTACGACACCGCGCTCTCGCCGTCGCGCTATTCACAGGTGGCGTTGAAGCACCTGGTGCCGCAGACGCAGATTCTGTCTGGCTCGGATTTTCCCTTTGCCCCGGCGCCGCTGACGGCGTTGCAGCGTCAGACGTTGGACGAGAGCCCGTTGTGGGATGAGCGTCAGCGCTACGCCATTTATCGCGGCAACGCCATTGGCTTGTGGCCGGCACTGCGCCAAGCCGACGAGCAACCGGTTGCCGAGCCCATCGTCGTAGACGAGCCCTTCGCCCTGCGTCTCAAGCGCAGTTTGTCCAAACCCGTCGCGTCGCTGGTCGACGGCGTACGCAGCCGCTGAGGGTCGTCATGAAACGTAGAGAATTTGTTACAGGCATGGGCCTGCTGATGGGCGCCTCTATGCTGAGTCGTGGCGTTTTTGCATCGGGCATAGAGCCTGGGCTGGCGGTGAGTGAGTTACGGAACGGCGCGTCTGGCACCACGTCTTCGTCGGCATTGGCCGGGCACTTTGATGTGCACCAGCAGGTTATTCCGGCGGCTTATGTCGCTGCGTTGCAGGCCCGTGGAATCGACCACTTTGCCGGCCGCACCCTGGCGGTCGACTCCGCTGGGCAGGCGCTGTCGGCGTTAAGTGCGCAGGGCAGTGGCTGCGCCTTGCTGTCGCTGCCGGCGCCGGGTGTCTGGCTCGGCGACGGCAAGGGCGCGGCGCAGCTGGCGCGCGACTGCAACGATCAGTTGGCCGCCTTCGCCGCGCAGCAACCCCAGCAGCTCGGCTGGCTGGCGGCCTTGCCGCTGCCGGATGTCGAACAGGCCGTCGCTGAGGCCGCGCGGGCTCTGGATCAGCTGGGGGCGGATGGCGTTGCGCTGATGGCCAGTGTGGACGGGCGCTTTCTGGGGGATAGCGAGTTTGACCCGTTGCTGGCGGAGCTGAATCGCCGCGAGGCGCGGGTTTTGGTGCTGCCCAACCTGCACCCAACGAGCGCCGAGTTGCAGCTGGATGTGCCGGGGTTCGCGGTTGAACAGGCCTGCGATCTGACCCGTGCAGCAGTCAATCTGGTGCTGTCTGGCAGCATGGAACGTTACCCGGCGATCCGCTGGATTCTCGCTGAGGGTGGCGGCTTTTTGCCCTACGCTGCCTGGCGGGTGTCGCTGGCCAACGCGATGCCTGGCTTCGCTGACTTGGCCCCCCAGGGCGTGATGACCTACCTGCGGCGCTTTTATTTTGCCACCTCCAGCCTGGCGCTGCCGGCTCTGGCCGTGCTGGGCGAATTGGTCGAGCCAAGCCGCGTCCTGTATGCCCGTGCTGATCAGGCTGCGCCGCCGCTGGCGAAGGCGCAGCAAGTGGGTATCTGGTCGGCGGCGGAGCTGGCCGGTATTCGGCGCGGCCACGCGCTGAGCCTGTTTCCGCGTTTTGCGCAGCCGGGTGAGGGGGTGGTGCCGGCGCCGGTATTTACCTCTGAAACTTCCCTGCAGCGGCTGAAGCGCGCCGCTGCCCAACCGCTTGCCGCGCTGATGCAGCGCATGAAGGACTGACCCATGACCGACCTGTTCCAACCGCTCACTCTGCCCAACGGGCAGCAGATTCCCAACCGCCTGGCCAAGGCTGCAACCGAAGAGAATCTGGCGGACAGCGAACACCAGCCTGGCAGTGCGCTGCGCACGCTTTATGGCACCTGGGCCGACGGCGGCGTGGGGCTGATTATTACTGGTAACGTGATGGTCGACCGTCATGCGCTGACCGGGCCGGGGGGGGTGGTGCTGGAAGATGACCGCCAGTTGCCAGCGTTCCGCGCCTGGGCGAAGGCTTGCCGCAGCCACGGCGCGCAGGCGTGGATGCAGATCAACCATCCGGGGCGTCAGATGATGGCGGCGCTGGGCCAGCCGGCGCGCGGCCCCTCGGCAGTGTCGGTAGCAATTCCGGGCATGGAAAAGCTGTTTGCGGTGCCGCAAGCGCTCACTGAAGCCGAGATCGAAGGGATAATCCAGCGTTATGTCAACGCAGCCAAGCTGGCCGAGCAGGCAGGGTTTGCCGGGGTGCAGATTCACGCCGCGCACGGCTATCTGTTCAGCCAGTTTCTCTCACCATTGACCAACCAGCGCAGCGATCAATGGGGCGGCACGCTGGAAAACCGCGCGCGCATTCTGCTACGTACAG
Organism: Halopseudomonas sabulinigri; assembly: GCF_900105255.1. NCBI lineage: Bacteria > Pseudomonadati > Pseudomonadota > Gammaproteobacteria > Pseudomonadales > Pseudomonadaceae > Halopseudomonas > Halopseudomonas sabulinigri. Next base: position 3,219,252 of record NZ_LT629763.1, read on the forward strand.
TCGATGCAGTGCGCGCGGCGGTGTCGCGGCAGTTCTGTGTGGCGGTGAAACTCAATTCGGCGGATTTTCAGCGCGGTGGCTTCGCGGTGGATGACGCCATTGCCGTGGTGCAGATGCTCAACGAGCGGGCGGTGGACCTGATTGAGCTGTCGGGCGGCAGCTACGAGAGTCCGGCGATGCAGGGCCAGTCCCGCGATGGCTCTACCTTGGCGCGCGAGGCTTACTTCCTGACCTTCGCTGAGCAGGTGCAGCAGGTCGCGCGCATGCCGCTGATGGTGACGGGCGGGGTGCGGCGGCCGCAGGTGGCACAGCAGGTGCTTGATAGCGGCATTGCCATGGTCGGTATGGCTACGGCCCTGGCGCTGCAGCCCGATCTGCCCAGGCGTTGGCGCAGCGGTGAAAGGATCGCGGTTGAGCCGGTGCGGGTGAACTGGAAAAACCGCACCCTGGCGTCGGTGGCTACCCAGGCTATCGTCAAGAAGCAACTGGTGCGGCTAAGCCAGGGCAAGCCGACCAAGGTCAAGGTGTCGCCGTTGCTGGCGCTGGTGACCAGCCAGCTGAAAATCAAGCGTCAATCAAAGCGCTACCGTCGCTGGGTCGCGGACGTCGACCAGCGGGATTGAAACCAGCTGCGTGCCGGTCTGTTGGATGGGGGCTGTATGCTTGCAGGGTTTACGGGCTAATCTGCAGAATCGAGATCAACGCCTTGAACTAATTTGAACATTGTTGTTCAATCTTGCCCAGTCCAACATAAGGCACGCATAGAACCCATGACAGCAGCACAGCGACGCATCCACGAGGCCGCCCTCAAGTTATTTGCCGAAAAGGGCATTGGCGAAGTCAATGTCAGCGCCCTTGCCGAGGCCGCCGGGGTCGCCCGGGGTACCATCTACAACAATCTGGACAGTATTGAGTCACTGTTTGAGAAGGTGGCCAAGGAATTGAGCGAGGAAATGATCGTGCGGGTGGCGCTGAGTCTGCCTGCCGACGTTGAACCTGCGCAGCGGCTTGCCACCGGCATCCGCTTCTATATTCGCCGGGCGCATGACGAACCCAGTTGGGGGCGTTTTTTGGTGCGCTACGGATTCAGCTCCGAGGCCCTACGCAGCATGTGGTCTGGTCAGCCGCTCGCTGATCTGCAGGATGGCCTGCAGCGTGGTGCCTATGACTTTGAGCCGGAACAGGCTACGTCAGTACTGGCGCTGATCGCCGGTGGCGTGCTGACTGCCATGATCCTGGTGCAGGAGGGGCGCAAGACCTGGCGCGATGCCGGTAGCGATGTGGCGGAGATGCTGCTGCGGGCGGTCGGGGTTGAGTCGCGGCAGGCTCAGAGCCTGGCCCGCGACGAATTGCCGGCGTTGGTTGAGGCGGCCTGACCGGGCGCTGTGTGCCGCGGCCGGACAGGCACGTTTCACTCTGTTTCCAGTTGACGCAGGCATGAGCTGAGCAGGCGGTTGGCATCGCCATCCTCGGCGCAAGCCATGATGATGCGGTCGGGGCGTACGACACAGAGCATGCCTTCGGGTGCTTTATCCAGCAGGCTTTGGGGAGCTTGCGCCACCATCGTTCCTGTTCCTGTTCCTGTTCCTGTTCCTGTTCTGGCGCAGCTATCGTTTTGCCGCGCCAGTTGCACGAACCCTCCGCCCATCTGCTCCCAGCGTCGGCGCAGGCTTGGCCCCAGATGTCGAGCGGGATCACTCTGAAAGCCGACCAATGTAAGCTGGTCGTCGAGCAAGCTGTCACTCAGGGCAATGTCACCAGTGGAGAGTCTCACGCCGGCCTGTGGAAACAAGCCGCCACAGATCAGCTGTCCACGCTGTTTTGCAGGGATAAATAGCCCCTGTTTGAATACGTTCTTGGGCTTGATCTCCATTTCCTCGAAACGCCGCCTGGCCGCGGGGATGGTGCGCATCAGCTTCATCATGCCGTGCGACAAAATAGCCGCCGGCACGGTGCGCGGCATCACCAGTTTGCCCATGAACTTGGCCAGGTTGATCATCTCGTGGGCGTGCGGGCGCCGCTCTTGGTCGTAGCTGTCGAGGATGCTCCGTGCGACGCGTCCCTGTAGTACCCAAGCGAGCTTCCAGGCCAGGTTGGCGGCATCGCGCAGGCCAGCTACCAGCCCCTGACCGACAAAGGGTGGGGTGATGTGTGCGGCATCGCCAATCAGAAAGATATCGCCCTTGCTGAACGCGCTGCAGCAGCGCGCGTGAAAGCGGTACACCGCCTTGCGCTCGATCTGCAGCTGATCGGCGGGTATCCAGCGTGCCAGTAGCTTGGCGACCTGTTCGCTGCTTTCCATGTAGGCCTGGTCTTCGCCGTCGCGCAGCATGAACTCCCAGCGCTCGCGTCCGCCCGGTGCCGGCATGTGCGGGGTCGGGCGGCGGTGGTCACAGAGAAACTCGACGTGGTCGATCGCCTTGCCCTCGCGGCCACGGGCGTCGACGATCAGCCAATTCTCGCTGTAACTCTCGCCCTCGAAGTCCTGCCCGATCAGGCTGCGAACCAGTGAGCTGGCGCCGTCGGCGCCGACCACAAAGCGTGCCTCAAGTTGGTGTTCAATGCCGTTCTCGTCGCGCATCCGGGCGAGCACGCCCTTGGCTTGCTGCTGCAAATCAAGTAGCTCCAGGCCGGTTGCGGGGCGCACGCAATCGTAGCTGGCGTAACGTGCGCGCAGAGCGTGTTCAAGGTCTGGCTGATAGAAGGTCACCAGTTTGGGGTGGCCGTCCAGGCTGCCGCTGGTATTGGCGCGGCTGAACTCGCCCAGCATCGGGCAATGCATGCGTACCTGCGGAATCACAATGCGCTCGAAGGCGTCTTCGCTGAGACCCATTTGCTGCAGGATGCGCAAGGCCTCGTTGTCCAGCGCGATGGCACGTGGCATCAGCAGGACATCATGGACCTTGTCGATGACCAGAGTATTGATGCCCAGACGGCCGAGCAAGGTAGCCATGCCGGCGCCAACCGGACCGTTGCCGACCAGCAGCACGTCCACGGAGGTAGGCAGGGGGGCGGAGTTTTTATTGTTCATTTGCAGACCCATCTCAAATCGGTTTTGAAAACGTCGCGGAGTGCGATGTCACTTGCAAGGCGCCCAAGGGTGGGTTCGACTTGTCGATGGCGTCGAGTATAGGTTGATGTTGACTAAAATTGAACACTGTTGTTCAATTGCGCTGTCGCGATGATGAGGCAATCGCTGCGAGCAAGCTGCCGCAAGCCAGGTGCCTCGTCATGACGCAGTAAATCTCAGTCCCAGAGCCGAGAAGAAAAATGACAATAGACAACGCTCCAGTCGCCTTGCGCTGTGAACAGCCACGTCGACACCCGCACCCGACCGTTAAGGCGCAGGCGATCACGCACTTGATATTCGAGCGGCCTGACCTGGATCGAGCCGAAGCCTTTCTGACTGATTTCGGATTGATCCCGGTCAGCCGCGTTGCCGATTGCCTGTACTTTCGTGGCACCGGTGCTGCGCCTTATGTCTACCGCGTTCATCGCGGCAGCCAGGCGCGTTTCGTCGGTTTCGGCCTGAGTGTGGACAGTGTTGCTGATCTGGAGCGCCTGGCCGCCTTGCCGGGTGCCTCTGCGATCAAAGACAGTCCGCATCCGGGGGGTGGGCATGCGCTCAGCCTTAACGACCCATCCGGCTTTCTCGTGGAAGTACTTTCCGGGCAGCGTCGGGTACCTGAGCTCGCGCATCGGTCGGCCCTGGCGTTCAATGCAGTTGATGCGCTACCGCGCATCAACAGTACGCAGCGGCCGCCTATTGCTCCGGCAGAAGTTATCCGGCTGGGGCATGTAGTGCTGGAATTGGCGGATTTTCAAGCCACCTGTGCCTGGTACACCCAGCACTTCGGCTTCATTCCCAGCGATGTACAACTGCTGCCAGACGGCTCTCCTGCAGTCGCCTTCATGCGTTTGGATCTGGGTTCTACTCCCGCTGACCACCACACCCTGGCGCTCGCTCAGACCTTTATGGCTGCTTACAGTCACAGCGCTTTTGAAGTGGTAGACGCGGACGCGGTTGGTATGGGGCAACGGGTACTGGCTGAGCGTGGCTGGAAGCACGCTTGGGGTATGGGGCGACACATTCTCGGTAGCCAGATTTTTGATTACTGGCAGGACCCTTGGGGCGACAAGCACGAGCATTATTGCGATGGCGACCTGTTTACCGCCGAGCGTCCTACGGGCTACCACCAAGTTAGCCCCGACGCGATGGCCCAATGGGGTCAGCGCATGCCCAAGAGCTTTACCAAACCACGCATGAACGGTGCCGCCTTCAAGGCGTTGCTGGTCAACCTGCGGCGCAGTCCGGATGTGACGCTACGCAAGCTGATCACCATGGCCCGGATGTTCGGTTAATGCAGCGTTCCCCTTGTTCTGGCGGCCTGCGTCAGACACCACAACAACAAAAGCTCGGCACGCCTGGCGGCCGACAGCGGAGTAAGCGTTATGGCAATCAATATTGTGCGATTTGAACATCAGGGTGTGGTCGGCTGGGGTGTCCTGCAGGGCATCCAGATTGCCCGGGTTGAAGGTAACTTTGCGACTACCGGCGACTTTATCGCAGGCACCAGCTTGGCGGCTCTCAAGGCGCTGGCGCCAGGGCAACTGGCGGTCAGCGAGGTCAAGCTGCTGTCGCCGGTCACCCGCAACCAACAGTTTGTCTGCCAGGGCGCCAACTACCGCCAGCACATGATCGAGTCCGGCCTGGATCCGGACGCCAAGCACTACAACATGATCTTCACCAAGGCGGCGAGCTGCATCGTTGCTGCCGACAGTGATCTGATCAAGCCCAAGGGCGTGCGCTTTCTCGATTACGAAGTCGAATTGGGGCTGATCATCAAGCGTGAGATCACCGGGTCGGTCAAGGTGACCGATGCTAACCTGCTGGACTATGTGGCCGGCTTGGTGGTGGTCAACGACTACTCAGCGCGCGATGTGCAGATTCCGCAGATGCAGTTCTACAAGGGCAAGAGTTTCCGCACCTTCGGGCCGGTTGGGCCCTACCTGTGCCTGCTCGAACCGGGCGATGCCGGTTATCTGAAAAACCTGAATCTTTCGCTCAAGGTCAACGGCCAGAGCCGCCAGGCAGACAGCACCGCCAACATGGTGTTCGGTCCGGCCGAGACGCTGACCGAGCTGTCTGGAGTGCATGATTTTGCGCCGGGTGACCTGATCGCCACGGGCACGCCGCACGGCTGCGCACTGACGGTGCCCTCTCCGGCCAAGCAGCGCCTTGCTGCTGCTCTGTTGTCGCCGGCCAAACGCATGCAAACCTTTCTGAAAATGCAGGAGGCGCGGGCTAACTATTACTTGAAAGCGGGTGATGTGGTTGAAACCGGTATTCGCAGTGCAGATGGCGTGATCGACCTCGGTGTTCAACGCAATCGCGTGGTGGAGCAGGGCTGATGGCGACCCGGTGTCTGGCGGATATCCACACCATCGAGCAGGTGCCCTTGGCCAGCCGTAACTTGCCGGCCAGTACCTACGCGGCACTGCGCGCGGCTGCGGATCGTCACCCTGCCGCGCTGGCGCTGCGCTTTGTACCCGATGTGCGAGACCTGCAGGCGAGTCATGCCTGGAGCTACAGCGAATTACTGGCCGAGATCACCCGTGTCGCTAATACGCTGAACGCAATTGCTCTTGGTAAGGATGATGTCGTCGCCTTCCTGTTGCCAAACCTGCCGGAAACCCACTTCGTGATCTGGGGCGGCGAGGCGGCTGGCGTAGTGATGGCGGTCAATCCGTTGCTGGAGGCAGAACAGATTGCCAAGCTGTTGCGTGCTGCCAACGCCCGGGTTGTGGTAACGCTGGCGCCCACTCCAGGTACCGACCTGTGGGAAAAAATCAGCAGCATCGCTGACGATCTGCCCAGCGTAAGCCATTACTTCTGGGTCAGCATGGCGCCCTACGTCGCCCCGGCTCAGCGCGAAGCCTTGCAGCAACTGGGCGAACAGCGGCGTGCCGAGCATGCCGCACTGGATATTCGCTGGCTGCATCACAGCATGCAGGCGCAGGCGGCTGATGCCCTGGATAGCGGGCGGGACATTCAAGGGTCGGACCTTTCCTCGTTATTTTGCACTGGCGGTACCACAGGGCTGCCGAAGATCGCCCGACGCACCCATGCCAGCGAGGTATTCAATGCCTGGGCCATGTCGGAGAACCTGCAGCCGCAGGCCCAGGGCCAGGTGTATTTCTGCGGGCTGCCACTGTTTCACGTTAACGGCCAGCTGGTTACCGGGCTGATGCCATGGATGCGCGGTGATTCAGTGCTGATCGGCAGTGCGAAGGGCTATCGCGGTGACGGCGTTCTGGAGAACTTCTGGGCACTGGTCGAACGTTATCGGGTGAGCTTCTTTTCGGGTGTGCCGACGGTCTACTCCAGTCTTTTGCAGTACCCGGTGGGTGGCCGCGACATTGGTTCGCTGAAGTACGCATTGTGCGGCGCAGCTCCAATGCCAGTGGCACTGTTCAATACGTTCGAGCAGGTCACAGGTGTGCGGATTCTGGAGGGCTACGGGCTCACTGAAGGGGCATGTGTATCGTCCTCTAACCCGGCGGATGGCGAGCGCCGCGTTGGTTCTATTGGTCTGCGCCTGGCCTATCAGCATATGCGCGCGGTGGTGTTGGATGACGAAGGTGGCTATCTGCGCGATGCCCCAACCAACGAAGCTGGCCTGTTGGTTATTCGAGGGCCCAACGTGTTTGCCGGCTACATCGAGGCGGCCCACAACCAGAGTGTCTGGATCGAGATCGACGGTGAGCAGTGGCTCAACACCGGCGACCTGGGGCGTCAGGACGCCGATGGGTATTTCTGGCTGACCGGTCGCAAGAAGGAACTGATCATTCGCGGCGGCCACAACATCGACCCGGGGCAAATCGAGTCGGTCCTGCAGTCGCATCCGGATGTTGGCCTGTGCGCTGCGGTCGGCAGCCCCGATGCGCATGCCGGTGAAGTGCCAGTGGCCTATGTCCAGCTGCGCGTTGGTGCGGTTGTAAGCGAAGCGCAGTTGCAGGCCTTTGCCTCTGAGCACATCAGCGAGCGGGCGGCTGTTCCCAAGCGTATTCATGTGGTCGAGGCGCTGCCGACGACCGCGGTTGGCAAGTTGTTCAAGCCAGCTCTGCAACAGCAGGAAATACGCAACACCCTACAGGCAGAAGTCGAGCGGGCGGGCCTGCGGAACCTTGGCTTTGACGTAGTGCAGGACGCCAGCAGAGGCTTGCTGGCGCGGATTGACGGGCAGGTTTCTGCCGCCTTTCGAGAGGCTATCGAGAGGTACGCTTTCAAGGTCGAGTGGATCGACTGAGACGCTGTCTGGTGGTTTCCGGTTGCTGTCTGGGAGTGGATGGCAGCAGGCGTGGTTGGGTTCAACATCAATAACAAGAAGGAAAGAAGATGAATACAAGAACAATATGTGCTTTTCCTGTCTTCCTCGGGTTGTGCGGCGTCTTTGCAACGCCGGCCTTTGCGCTGAATTTCACCCTGGGCGAGGTTGAAGGGCAGCTCGACTCGGTGCTGTCGATTGGCTCCAGCTGGTCGACCCAGTCACGCGAGCAAGAGCTGCTGGCATCCAGTGGCGATGATGGGCGCCGCAACTTCGACAAGGGCGATGCCTTTTCCACGGTTTTCAAAGGTATCCATGACCTGGATCTGCGCTATCACGACTCCGGGGTCCTGGTGCGTGGCCGCTATTGGTACGATTTCGAGCTGGCCGACGGCGATCATCCGTTCAAGGAGATCAGCGACGACGGCCGCGCGAATATGGCCCAAAGCTCCGGCTTTCAGCTGCTGGATGCGTTCTTCTATCACAACTACCAGGTCGGTGATCTGGGCGGTACCGTGCGTATCGGCCGGCAGGTGATCAACTGGGGCGAGAGTACCTTTATTCGTGGCGGCATCAATGGCATGAATCCGGTAGACATCTCGGCCCTGCGCCAGCCGGGCGCCGAGATCAAGGAAGGTTTGTTGCCGGCAAATACCTTCTTTATCTCCCAGGCACTGACCGACAGTTTCACGCTGGATGCTTTCTACCAATTTGAATGGCAGAAGACGGTGGTCGATAACTGCGGCACTTTCTTCGCTGCTAACGACTTCGTCGCCGACGGTTGTGGCGGCGCCACCGTTGGCCCGGTGCTGGACCAGAACGCCATTGCTCAGGCGGCGCTGAGCCCTTTTGGTGTCAACTTGACCAGCGAAGGTGTTGAAATCAAACGCATGCGCGACAAGGAGCCGCGAGACAGCGGGCAGTTCGGGGTCGCCGGGCGTTGGTATGTTGGCAGTCTCGATGCCGAGATTGGCGCCTACTTCGCCAACTACCATAGCAAGCAGCCCTACGTCAGCTCGCGCTTCAGTCCGAATGTGGAGGACACCGCGTTTGTACCGCAGCTGTGTGCCAACGTCGGGCTGGCAGGGCCAGCTTGTGGTGCGCTGATGGGCAGCCAGCTTGGGCCGGCACTGGTGGCGGCCTATCGTATGGGTACCGCCGGGTATTACATCGATTACCCCGAGGACATCCGTCTCTATGGCCTGAGCTTTAGCACTGCGCTGGATATTGGTACCAGCCTGGCGGGGGAGATCAGCTACCGGCCAAACATGCCGATCCAGCTCAACTCCGTGGATCAGACCATCGCGGCCGTCGGCATTCCGGCTAACACCCCGTTGCTGTCATCGGGCGAATATACCGCGACCAATAACGGCTTCTTCAACGGCTACCAGCGCAAGGAAGTCACCCAGGCGCAGATGACCGCTATCCACATGTTCGACCGCGTGATGGGCGCTGATCGCTTTACGCTGATCGCCGAGGCGGGGGCAACCTATGTTGGCGGCCTGGAAGGTAAGGGCGGGCTGCGCTATGGCCGTGCCAACACCTTTGGCCAGGGCGAACTCTACCCCGATAACAGCTTGTGCGGCGGCCCCCATTGCAATGACGAGGGCTTTGTCACCGACTTCTCTGCCGGATATCGCATGCGCGGCGTGTGGGATTACAGCAGCCTGATTGCCGGGGTGGAACTGCGCCCAAGCGTGACCTGGTCGCATGACGTTTATGGCTATGCCCCCTCGCCAGGCTTCGAGGAAGGCGCCCGTGCCATCGCGCTGGGCGTTGATGCGACCTACTTGAACCAGTATGGCGCCGGTATCAGCTACACCAACTTCTTTGGCGGCAAGTACAACACTGCCGTAGATCGCGACTTTCTGTCGCTCAGCTTCAGCGTGTCCTTCTAAGGAGGCCCCATGAAAACCCGTATTTCCTTGCTTTCTGTACTAGCGCTTGCGCTGGCGGCTGCGCAGGCCAACGCGGCCGTGTCGGCTGATGAAGCCGCTCAATTGGGCGCAAGCCTCACACCCACTGGCGCTGAGCGTGCCGGCAATGCCGACGGCTCTATACCTGAGTGGACCGGCGGCCTGCCAGAGAACGCCGGCAGCGTGGATGCCGCCGGCCGCCCTGCCAACCCTTATGCTAACGAGCAACCGCTGTTTGTCATCACAGCGGCTAATATGGATCAGTACCAAGCTCTGTTGAGCGACGGTCACAAGGCCATGCTGCGCCGCTATACCGACAGCTTCCGCCTGCCGGTTTATGCTAGCCACCGCAGTGCGGCGTTGCCTCAGTCGGTCTACGATGCGATTGCGCAAAACGCCGTAAAGACCACCATGGTGGATGGTGGCGCCGGGCTGAAGAACTTCTCTATCGCCACGCCTTTCCCAATCCCCAAGGCGGCCAAGGAGGTGGTTTGGAACCACATTGGTCGATATCGCGGTGGCAGTGCACGCCGTCAGGTAATTCAGACAGCGCCGCTGGTCGATGGCACCTTTGTGCCGGTGCTGATGCAGCAGCAGTTCAGCTACCGCGACCAGTTGAAGGACTTTGATCCGGCCAACCCGGACAATGTGCTGTATTACTTCATGCAGGAAATCAAGTCGCCAGCGCGGTTGTCCGGCAGCATCGTGCTGGTTCACGAAACGCTGGATCAGGTCAAGGAGCCACGGCGAGCCTGGCTCTACAATGCTGGCCAGCGCCGTGTACGTCGTGCGCCGCAGGTATCCTATGACGGCCCTACTCCGGCCACAGACGGCCAGCGGGTTGCCGACAATCTGGACATGTTCAACGGCGCGATGGACAAGTACGACTGGGAGCTTAAAGGCAAGCGCGAGGTGCTGATGCCCTATAACAACTTCCAGATCGACTCTCCGAGCCTGAGCTATGACGATTTGATTCAGCCCGGACACCTCAACCCTGATGCCCTGCGTTACGAGCAGCACCGGGTCTGGGTGGTAGAAGCCACCCTAAAGCCGGACGAGCGTCATATCTACGCCAAGCGGGTGTTCTATATCGACGAGGACACCTGGCAGATCTCGCTGGCCGAGCAATACGATGCACGGGGACAACTGTGGCGGGTTTCGGAGGGCTTTATGATTCCACTGTATGACCGCAAGATTCCCTGGTTAGCCGCTGAGTCTATCTCTGACCTGCTCAATGGGCGCTATTCGGTATTCGGGCTGCGTAACGAAATCAACAGTCCGATCGAGTTCGGATTTACTGCCAGTTCATCGGAATACACGCCTAACGCGCTGCGTAACTCTGGCGTTCGGTAGTGCTTCTTGCTGCTCCGTTGCGGTAATTGCTGCGACGCTTTGCCGCCCGGTATCGGGCGGCTTTTTTTGCGTCAGGCCGTCTGGTACTGATGAAGGGCTTATATAACAAGAGGGTTTTGAATGTTCCGCTTTTGTGCGTTGTCCAGAGGCTGCCTCAAGCTGTCGATACTGCTGTTGTGTACCCTGACGGCCGTCACTGCGCAGGCTCGTTCTGAAAAGCCCAATGTGCTGTTCATCGTGGCCGATGACTTGGGCTTCAGTGATATCAGCCCTTTTGGCGGTAGCGAGATTCATACCCCGAACTTGCAGCGCTTGGCCGAGCAGGGTGTGGCATTTACCAACTTCCACACGCTGCCCACCTGCGCGCCCACGCGCTCGGTGCTGCTGACTGGCGCGGATAATCACTTGGCCGGCAAGGGCGCGCAAGTCATTACCCCGGAGCAGCAGGGGCACGATGGCTATGAAGGACACCTCAACGACCGTGTGGTGACCTTGGCTGAAGTGCTCGGCAAGGCCGGTTATCGCACCTATTTCTCTGGCAAGTGGCATCTGGGCGATGAGCCTGAATATGCGCCGTTCAATCGTGGCTTTCAGGAATCCTTTGCGCTGTTGCCAGGCGGTGCCAGCCATTACGCTGACATGCGCCCGCTGCATCCGGCTGAGCCTGTGGTCTATACCCGCAACGGCAAGATTGTTGATAGTTTGCCAGCGGATTTTTACTCAACCCGCAACTACACGGACTACCTGATTGACTGGCTGCAACGCGACGCTGCCAGTGATCAGCCGTTCTTTGCCTATCTTGCCTACACCGCACCGCATGACCCCTTGCAGGCACCGGAGGAGTACATCCGCAAATATGACGGTGTTTACGACGAGGGATACGGGAAACTGCGTGCAGAGCGCTACGAACGGCTCAAAGCGCTTGGTGTCTTCGCCGACGTGCCGCTGCCACCGTGGCCGGAGCTGATTGCCGAGTGGGACTCGTTGCCCGAGTCTGAAAAAGCCCTGCGACGTCGCGACATGCAGATCTACGCCGCCATGATCGATTACATGGACGAGCAGATTGGCCGCGTGCTCGACGTGCTGCAGCAGCAGGGCCAATTGGATAACACCTTGATTGTGTTTTTGAGCGACAACGGTGCCAACGGTACGCCACCGAAGATCTATCCGGCGCATACCCGCGCCTTCCATGAGAGCTTTGATAACAGCCTGGAAAATCGCGGTGCGCCTGGCTCTTTCGCCTCGCAGGGACCGGGCTGGGCGACGGCCAGCGGCGGTGGCCTGAACCTATTCAAGTATTTCGTCTATGAGGGTGGAATCCGCACGCCGGCCATCATGGTCTTGCCCGGTGCGCAGCAAGCGGGCATTCGGTCGGCTGCGTTCACGCACGTAAGGGATATCGTGCCCACGGTATTGGATGCTGTGCATCTCGTGCACCCTGGTCAGCAGGATTCTAGTTTGGCCCCGCTGGAAGGGCGCACGCTGCTTCCGCTGCTAAGGGGTAAGACTGCTTCGACGACACCCTACGAAGTGGGTTACGAGTTGCATGGCTCGCGTGCTTACATCCGCGATAATTGGAAGGTGGTGCAGTCGGCAATACCCGCTGGAACAGGGCAGTGGCAGCTGTTTGATTTGAGTTCTGATCCGGCTGAGGTAAACGATCTGGCAGGTGAATACCCTGAAAGGCTTGCTGAACTCAAGCGAGCGCAGGCCGCCTACGAGCAAAAAAACGGTGTGATCTACAGCCCACCAGGATTCATCAGCAAAGCGCAGATGCTCAGCGCCATCCTGCTCTGTTTATTGGCAGCGGGTGCATTGCTGCAAATACTGCTGCAGCTGCGCACTGGCAGTACAAGAAGTGTGTTGCGGCTGTTGTCTGCCGGCATACGGATAGCTCTATCTGCAGCGCTGCTGATGGATTGGCGTATTGGTCTTTTCTACTTGCTGTGCGGTCTGCAGCTGATTGATCTGTTGATGGCTTTACGGGGGCAGCGTTGGCTGCGTGCGCTACTTGGCGGTGGGTTGTTGCTGCTGGTAGTGGCGCTTGTCTGTTTACTGCATTCAGGGCTGGGTCTTTGGGTGCTTCTGCAGGACTACTGAGCAAGTGCTGCTGTATCCAAGTGTATTGATATATCTCAGATGGGCGCAGAGACAGGGGCCGGATAGATGAATGACAAAGTTTGCCTGACCTGTCAGGGCGACGTGCTTTGCATTGGGCTTAACCGGCCTGACAAGCTGAATGCCATGGATATTGATCTCTATGTGCAACTGGCAGAGGCCTATGGCCGGTTGGATGGCGACCCTTCACTCCGCTGCGGCGTGCTCTACGCAGAAGGGGCTCACTTCACTGCCGGGCTGGAGTTGGACCAATGGGCTGAACAGTTCCGAAAGGGATGTTTCCCTAAGCTGCCAGCTGTCGCTTGCGATCCTTTCGGTCTGGACCCTGATCGACGGCTATCCAAACCCATGGTGGTTGCAGTGCAAGGTATCTGTTTTACCGCCGGGTTGGAGCTCATGTTGGCCGGCGATATCAGGGTCGCCTCCGAGGATTGCCGCTTTGGCCAGATTGAGGTGAAGCGCGGGCTTTATCCAGTGGGCGGCGCGACTGTGCGCTTTATCCAGAATATGAGCTGGGGCAATGCAATGCGCTACCTGCTGACCGGCGATGAGTTCTGCGCCCGGGAAGCGTACCGGCTTGGGCTGGTTCAAGAGGTGTGTGAGGTTGGTCAGGCATTCGAGCGGGCGCTAGATATCGCGCAGCGCATTGCCCGGCAGGCGCCGCGTGCCGTTCTGCAGACGCTGAGCAGTGCGCGGAAATCGCTGGATGAGGGCGGACTGGAGGCTATTGATCGGCTCATTCCCGATCTGCTGCCGCTCCTTGGTAGTGAGGACTTTTCTGAAGGCGTAGCTTCTTTCCTTGAGCGCCGGCCGGCCCGTTTTGTAGGGCGTTGAATTTTCTATGGTTAGCGCTGCCGCCCTGCCAGCAGGTGTGAGCCGCGAGCGACTGTATTTCAATTAGTTGGATTTCTACGAGGTAAATATGAGCATCAGGCTGCTGAACGAGCGCGAGCTGAACTTCCAGCTATATGAAGTGCTGGATACGGAAGCACTGCTGCAGCGACCGCGTTATGCAGAGCATGACCGCGCCGTATTTGACGCGACACTGGAAACGGCGCGGGCTATAGCGACCGACTATCTTGCTCCGCACAATCAGAAGGGGGACGCCAACGAGCCGACATTTGATGGTGAAAAGGTGACCCTGATTCCGGAAACCAAGGTCGCATGGGCTGCCTTGTCGCAGGCTGGCTTTCATGCCGCGCACCACGATGCAGAGTATGGCGGTTTGCAGTTACCAGAGGTAATTCTGCGTACCTGTGTGGCCTATTTTTCTGCTGCCAATATCGCCACGGCGGCCTATTCCTTTTTGACAATAGGCGCGGCTAACCTGGTAAAAAGCTTTGCCAGCGATGCCCTGCGCGATCGTTTTCTGCCGCCGATGCTGGATGGTCGTTACAGTGGCACCATGGCGCTGACCGAGCCAGGCCAGGGTTCGGCTTTGGGCGACATACGAACCTCCGCGCGCCAGAGCGCGGATGGGAGCTATCGCGTTTTTGGTCAGAAAATGTTCATTTCCGGTGGTGACCATGAGCTGACCGAGAACATTGTGCACATGGTGTTGGCACGCATAGAGGGCGCGCCAGCCGGGGTCAAGGGCATTTCCTTGTTTCTGGTACCCAAGGTGCTGGTGAATGACGCAGGTCATCTTGGCAAACGTAATGATGTGGCCTTGGCGGGGCTGCTGCACAAGATGGGGTATCGCAATACCACCTCAACGGTGCTCAGCTTCGGCGAGCAGGGCGGCGCGGTGGGATACCTGGTCGGTGAGCCCAATAAGGGCCTGTCATACATGTTCCAGATGATGAACGAAGCACGTATCGGCGTCGCCCTCGGTGCATCGGTCCTGGCGTACCAGAGCTACCTGCATGCGCTGGATTATGCCCGCGAACGCCCACAGGGACGAGCCCCTGCGAGCAAGGATCCGCTATCGCCTCAAGTGCGTATTGTTGAACATGCGGACGTTCGGCGGATGCTGCTGCAACAGAAAGTCTATGCAGAAGGCAGTCTGAGTCTGTGCCTGTACGCCAGCAGCCTGTTCGAGGACGCCCACACCGCGCCGACCGCTTCCGCCCGTGAAGATGCGGCCGAGCTGCTTGATTTACTGATCCCGATGGTTAAATCCTACCCGTCAAAATACGGCGTCCTGGCCTCGGATCTGGGTATTCAGATACTGGGGGGCTCAGGTTACATCCGTGAATACCCCTTGGAGCAGTACTACCGAGACAACCGTCTGAATCCTATTCACGAAGGTACCGAAGGCATTCACGGGCTTGACCTGCTGGCGCGAAAACTTAGCCAGCGCGGTGGCAAGGGGTATCGCCTGTTTCTGCAGGCTGCACGCAGCAGTATTGAAAGTGCCTCTGGCGCGTGTACTGAAATAGCCGCAGCACTGGCAGACGCGCTCGCTATCCTCGAACAAGTTAGTACTGACCTGCTGGCGCAGGTGAACGCGAATACAGATGCTGGGCTCGCCAACGCCACGGCTTATCTGGACTTATTCGGGCGAGTGCTGGTCGGTTGGATCTGGTTGCGCCAGGCCATGGTTGCCGACCGGGCGTTGGAGGCCGGCACAGGCAGCGATGAAACAGCCTTTTATCAAGGCAAAATCCATGCGGCGCGCTATTTCATGAACTGGGAACTGGCTGGTCTCGCGAGTCAGGCACGTTTGCTCAGTGCAGGAGACAGTTTGACCTATGACATGCAGGATAAGTGGTTTTAAGGAGGACTATTGTTGTTCGCTCATGGGCTTACAACCTTCGGGTCGTAGGGTAACCGAACTCTTGGTGTAACGAGTTGCGCAGTATCTGCTGCCGATGCTCCACAGCGAGGACTTTGCCGAAGATGTCGCGTCATTTCTGGGGCGCCGGGCTGCGAACTTAAAGGGGCGTTGATCCGTCGAGATCGCGGGCCGCACAAACTGCGTCGCCACTAGTGCGCCTAGCTGTGATCTTTCAGTAGGTTGTTCATTCGGGACATACCCGGCAGATTGGAGGTGCGAAACAACAAGCCCCCGGAGCCCCGAATGAACAACCACAAAAATGCCCGATTAACTGTCCATGGTCGAGCCCTTTTGATCACGCGTATCCTTGAAGATGGTCTGCGCCCCTGCGAAGCTGCCCAAGCGATGGGTGTCAGCCTGCGTAGTGCTGACGCGCTACCTGGATGCTGCTCCTGTGTCCATCGACAACTATGCGGTCGAGTACCGGATCAGGCCGTGGGCGCTTGGCAGGTAAAACAGGCTCTCTGCGGGATCGTTGCGCAGCGGTAAGCGGGCTGCTGGGATCATAAGCCTGACCCAGTCGACTTGCATGAATGGCCATGACCCGTATGTCTACCGCAACGACATGCTGACGCGGTTGCCAATGCAGGAGGCTAGCGAGATCGACCAACTGCTACCGCGTCAGTGGATGTCGGGCTGATCGGCGCGCGGTGTATTCCCAGTACGCTTACCGTGTATGGCGTGGTTACAACGACAGAAGAGTTCCTCGCAAGCTGATTCCAGCCCCCGATGCTGAGCTGGTACTCCCTAGAGACTGGACACTTGCAAGCTTAGTTCTTCGATAACCCATTTGGCCCGGCTAGAGAGAGGCCACTCCGAGCGATGGATCAGCCAGAGCGTGTCTTTAACCAACACAGGCCCATCGATTACTTGGATGCTTTCAGGGCGTTGGAAGGCCAAGCGGGCGTAACGGGGCAAAATTGTGAATCCCAGCCCTCGCGCCACAGGTTCCAGGATCATACTTATCTGGTTGGTAAATCCGTGAGAGGGAATGCTGTCAATTCCCTTCTCGCCTGGGTAGTAGCGGCTAAGTAGACGGCTTCCCATGGCACGAGCATCCGGGTGGTCAATGAAGCCGATGCGCGCTAGGTCCTCCCAGCTGTTGATACGCTCTGACGCTGGTGCCACAAGCTCTAGCGGTTCCTCGGTAAAGCGACTCACGCTAATGCGCTGATCATCAGGCTTGAGGGCTGTTAGACCTAGTTCGTAGCGGTTCTCCAGGACGGCTTGGAGTATTTCATTATCAGGGGCAAAGCGCTGACGCATGATAAGCCCCGGGTTTTCTTGCTGTAATGCCAGCATCATTGGATGCAAGACCAAGCCTATGCTGCCAGGACAGATCAGCCCGATTTCTCCATAGGTATCGTCTGCCTCTGACAGCTTTCTGCGAAGCCGCTGATCGGCGGCGCCGACCTCCCTGCAGTAGTCCAACAGTGCATGACCAGCGGGTGTGAGCTCAAGTTGTCGAGGGCGACGTATCAGCAAGGGCCCAAGCTGTTCTTCCAGCTTCCTCACGTGCTGACTGACCGCGGCCTGGGTCAGGTCGAGATGCTCGGCACAGCGTGTGAAACTGCCTTGATCCCTCAGGGCCAAGAAGGTGCGCAGCCATTGTGGATTTAGCATAATGATATCTTATGGTTTCAATAACTTTCTTGTTGTTTTAATTATAGGCTTGCCTCCCTAGACTGGCCACTGATCAAACATCAGGAGATACAGTCATGTCGCAGGCTTATCCGAGAAGCTTTTCCCATATCGGTCTTTCTGTTACCGATCTGGATGCCGCAGTGAAATTCTACACAGAGGTGATGGGTTGGTATCTCATCATGCCACCAACCACTATCAGTGAGGACGACTCAGCGATTGGGGTCATGTGCAGCGACGTATTCGGTGCCGGCTGGGGCTCATTCCGGATTGCTCATCTATCAACCAGTGACAGGGTTGGTGTGGAGATCTTTGAGTTTAAAAATGCCGAAAAGCCTGAAAACAACTTTGAGTATTGGAAAACAGGTGTTTTCCACTTCTGTGTTCAGGACCCAGATGTTGAGGGTTTGGCGGCTAAGGTTGTCGCGGCTGGTGGAAAGCAGCGCATGCCGGTACGCGAATATTTTCCCGGTGAAAAGCCGTATCGCATGGTTTACATGGAAGACCCCTTCGGCAACATCCTTGAGATCTACAGCCACAGCTATGAGTTGATTTATTCGGCTGGCGCCTACGAGTGAAGCCCTTCAGTTCTACGGGCGCATCACTTCTGGCTGTGCCGGTGCCGCGTTGATCAGGGCGTGCGGGATAGCATGGCTCTCTGGCTAAAGCTCTCCCCGCGTAGGCCCAATGCAATCGGAGAAAAACATGCCTTGTAAGCCATTCATTGCTGCCTTGCACCGCTCAAACAGCATTTTGATTTAATGCCTAAGTTGCCGAAGCCTGTAAGAAATCGATCTAGAGGTGCTTCTAGTTTTATTAAAAAAAGGGAGCGCACGCCTCGAGGCGATTACTCCCTAGGAGAAAGGGTTGTCAGTTCGAGATGAGAAAACAGGCTAATTGAGCTTCGCGTAAATTTTGGCGTGGGGGCCGTTCTGCTGAGCTTGCCATGCATCTGACGTATCGGAGAAAGAGAACTCCGAGTAGTCCACGGTGATGTTTTGCTCTTGAGAGATTTTCAGCAGTCGCTGCCAAATTTTCTGGCGGTCTGCAGGCGGCCTTTGTCCGGTGCCGATGCATGACAGAGTTTTGAATAACAGGTCAGCGATATCCAAATTGATCTGGCGGCCGGCACCCGTTCCTATCGTCATTATTCGTGCGCCCCAGCGACAGGCCTTTAATGCGTAAAGTAATGGCTGGCCACATACTAAATCCAACACTACATCGTAGCCTTCACCAGCCTCGCTCTTCAGGGCTTGTACATCGCTTTCATCGCCTTTAAGGCAGACGACGCTATCGGCAATTCCGCGCTCGGTGAGTCTTGCCAGGGCTTCGGCGCTGCGCCCGGCAGCAACCACTTTTCCTGCACCGAGGTAACGCGCAAGTTGCAGAGCTATCTGCCCCAGCGTTCCTGTCCCGCCAAGTATCAGAACGGTCTCACCCTGCTTGATGTTCGCTGCTTCGAGAGGAACGAGGGCGCCTGTGGCCGCTATGCCCATGGTGATAGCGGTACGGTCATCGATGTGGTCAGGTACCTCCCAAACTTCTTCTGCTGGAACCAGAGTTTTTTCCGCCCAAGCGCCAAAAGGTAATACCGACCGTTCACCAAAATAAACGCGCGTGCCTTCAGCATTACGGCCAACACCTTCGCCGCGAATGACGCAGGGGTACTCAACACCCAAGCGGTAAGCGCCAAGCACATCCCAGCCACCCAAGCCGGCGGTGTCTACACTGATAAGTACAGAACCTTCTTGTGGGGCAGGCTCTTTGAAGTCTTGAATGACGGGCAGTGCGCCGCGTTCATTAATAACAGCTGCTTTCATGATTGTGTTCCTTGGAGCGATAGCTTGGCTGTAACCTTAGGTCTAAAACACGCAGCAATAGCTTTTGTTTTTCAGGGTGTTTGTGTGTTCTGTGATGGGTTATCATTCTGAAATAAGATTTCCATTCTGTCAAAAGAATGATTGAGAGTCCCGTTATGCTCGTATTGAGCTAGAGGTGCCCCCCTTGCCTTATTCATCCAATAACCAATCAGGTTTTCAAGCAGCCCATCCGCAGCTTCATTCGTACACCGAACTAGGTGGTCAAAAAGGGACTGCCTCGATTTTTTTACCTGAAGAGGTGCCTGTTGCTTTCGTCTATAACGGCATCAGTCAGGCCGTCATGATGGCAAGCCCTTTTGACCTTGAAGACTTGGCGATCGGCTATAGCATTGGCAGCGGCTTGATAAAGGATGCAGCTTGTATCTACGGCATAGAGGTTACCCAGGGCCTTGTTGGTATTCAGTTGCAGATAAGTGTGAGTCAGCGCGCTTTCACCAAGATCAAGCAGCTACGCAGGTCGCAGGCAGGGTCGACCGGCTGCGGCCTGTGTGGTGTAGAGTCACTTGCCAACGCGCTACCGGACTTGCCGGTTCATCCCACACGAGCGTTACCTCCAGCCCAGCACCTGAGCAAGTTACGTTCTTGTCTGGCCAGCCACCAACTACTGGCCAAACAGACAGGTGCGTTGCACGCCGCGCTCTATGTGGATGAAAGGGGCGAGATCAAGCTATGTCGTGAGGACGTGGGGCGGCACAACGCCATGGACAAGTTGATTGGCGCGCTGCTAAACGATCAGCGCCTCCCAAGTAATGGTTTTGTGGTGGTCACCAGCCGCTGTAGCCTTGAGCTGATACAGAAAGCGGTGCGCGCAGGGTTTTCTACCCTTGCCACCTTGTCAGCTCCAACCGACATTAGTGTTTCCTGGGCTCGCTACTGCAATTTGAACCTTGTGCACATACCGCGTTCCAGCGCTCCCAGAGTCTATAGTCCGGAGCCAGTATGAGTACGCCAAAAGCCGGCAAGGAAAAATTTAAACGTTATACGGGGCCGGCGGCAGGTTGGGGTGCGTTGAGCAGCGTTACCAATGCATGGCTGGGCAGCAGCCAACCAATCAAGAATATTCGTGCGCTGTTGAAGACTAATCAGCACGGAGGTTTTGATTGTCCAGGGTGCGCCTGGGGAGAAGAGCCCGGCACGGGGCGCGTGAAGTTTTGTGAGAATGGCGCCAAGGCTGTGAACTGGGAGGCAACCTCCCGAAAAGTTGATGCTGATTTCTTTGCACGGCATAGTGTTGCGCAACTGCGCCGGCAAACGGATTACTGGTTAGAGTACCAAGGTCGGTTGACCGAGCCGATGCGCTATGACCGAGATAGCGATCATTACGTGCCCATCAGTTGGGACGATGCCTTTGCGCTTATCGGGCAGCATCTGAACGCCTTGGATTCACCAGGCGAGGCAGAGTTTTATACCTCTGGGCGGGCCAGTAATGAGGCGGCTTTCCTATATCAGTTATTCGTTCGCATATTTGGTACCAACAACTTTCCTGACTGCTCCAACATGTGTCATGAGGCGAGTGGAGTTGCCTTGGGGGCGAGTCTTGGCACCGGCAAAGGCACGGTCACCTTTGCCGACTTTGAGCAAGCTGACGCAATTTTTGTGCTGGGCCAGAATCCGGGAACCAACCATCCAAGAATGCTAGAGCCCTTACGCGATGCAGTACGCCGCGGAGCACAGGTGGTTTGCTTCAATCCGCTGAAAGAGCGCGGGCTAGAACGCTTTCAGCATCCGCAAAGCATGGCGAGAATGCTGAGCAATAGCGCTGACGCGATGCACACCGCTTATTTTCGGCCAGCTCTGGGTGGCGATCTCGCGGTACTGCGCGGGATGGCCAAGTACATGCTGCAGTGGCAGCGTGAAGCTCAGCGGTATCGTCTGGAGGGTGTATTTGATGAGGCGTTCATACTTTCTCAGACCAGTGGCTTTCAGGATTATATCGCCGTGCTGGATACAACTGATTGGGCTGATGTAGTTGCTCAGTCCGGTCTCCGCCTAGACGAGATAGAGCAGGCGGCGCGGCTTTTTTGCGATGCCGGAAACACTATTTTCTGCTGGGCAATGGGGATAACCCAACACCATCACGGTGTAGCGACAATTCAGGAAATTGTGAACCTGCAGCTGTTGCGAGGAAACATTGGCCGCGCTGGTTCCGGCGTGTGTCCGGTTCGGGGCCACAGTAACGTGCAAGGCGATAGAACAATGGGCATCGATGAGCGACCTAGCCCTGCGTTTCTGGATCGCTTGCAGGAATACTTTGGTTTCAGCCCTCCGCGCAAGCCAGGCCATAACACAGTAGAAGCAATCAAGGCATTGCTGGAGGGGAGGGCAAAAGTCTTCATCGGGTTGGGTGGGAATTTTGCCCAGGCAACACCGGACAGCAAGGTGACTCATGCCGCTTTGTCCCGCTGCGCGCTAAATGTGCAGATCAGTACCAAGCTGAACCGCAGCCATTTAATGGTGAGCAATGATGCGCTGATCTTGCCGTGCCTGGGCCGAACGGATATTGACCGTCAAGCCTCCGGCCACCAATGCGTTACCGTGGAAGACTCGTTCAGCATGGTGCATGCATCTTTCGGCCAGCTAGAGCCGCTCTCTGAGGAAATGAGGTCTGAGCCCTGGATTATTGCTGGAATGGCGAGAGCGACAGTAGGTGATCACATTGTTGATTGGCAAGCAATGCGGGACGACTATCGGACTATCCGTGCCGCGATTAGCGCCTGTGTTCCAGGCTTCGAGCATTTTGAGCAGCGACTGCAAAACCCGGGTGGGTTCCACCTTGCTAATACGGCGGCTACACGTTGTTGGCGCACGGATAGCGGTATGGCGAGGTTCATTGCCAGTGACTTGCCAGCAGATTTGCTACCGGAAGCGGTAAGGTCGTCCGGTGAGAAGCATGACCTGGTCCTGCAGAGCCTGCGCTCGCACGACCAATACAACACCACCATTTATGGGCTGGATGATCGCTACCGCGGCGTGACGGGACAGCGAGAGATTGTTTTCATCAACCAACACGACATCGATAGACTAGGTTTGATTGCTGGTGCCAAAGTCGACATGGTGTCGATCTGGAATGATGGCGTCGAAAGACGCGTGCGAGGTTTTCGAGTACTGCCCTACGATATTCCTCCAGGACAGGCAGCGGCCTACTACCCGGAAGTGAACCCCTTGGTGCCGTTGGATAGTTGCGGTGTTGGGAGCAGTACTCCGGTTTCGAAGTACATCCCCATCAGGGTGGAGCCGTCCCAAGGTGATGCTCCGCTGGCCTCCAGCGGAGCATAGCGCGACTTTTATCTAGTCGCGCTCTACGGCTAGTGCCACTCCCTGGCCACCACCTATGCACAAGGTGGCCAGTCCTTTCTTGGCATCCCTTAGCGCCATTTCATGCAGCAGTGTTACTAGCACTCGACAGCCCGATGCGCCGATCGGGTGCCCCAAGGCGATAGCGCCTCCGTTCACATTGACCTTGTCGATATCCCACTGCAGCTCCTTGCCTACCGAGAGGCACTGGGCGGCGAAAGCCTCGTTGGCTTCAATCAGGTCCAGTTGGTCAAGGGTCCAGCCGGCTTTCGCCAAACAACGTTTGCTGGCCGGTACCGGCCCAATGCCCATGATCGCCGGATCCACGCCGGCACTCGCATAGCCCTTGATTCGGGCCAGAACAGGCAGGCCCAATGCTTCTGCGCGCTTGGCCGACATCAGTAGCACAGCTGCCGCACCGTCATTGAGGGTCGAGGCATTGCCCGCCGTTACGCTGCCGTCTTTTTTGAAGGCAGGACGCAACCCGGCAAGGCTATCCGCGGTGGTTGCTGAGCGGGGCTGCTCATCGATTTCAAAGAGAACAGGGTCGCCTTTGCGTTGAGGGATTGGTACGGGGGCAATTTCACTCTTGAAGCGCCCCGCCTTGATAGCCGCAGCAGCGCGCTGCTGGGATATCAGTGCGTAGGCATCCTGGTCCGCGCGGCTCAGTTGGTACTGGTCAGCTAGATTTTCCGCAGTGATGCCCATGTGGTAGTCATTAAAGGCATCAATCAAACCGTCTTTGAGTAGGCTGTCTTGTAGTTCGGCATGGCCCATCCGCAAGCCGGTGCGGGCCTTGGGTAGCACATAGGGCGCCAGGCTCATGCTTTCCATGCCGCCTGCAATGACGGCTTCTGCATCGCCGCAGCGAATCGCTTGCACCGCCATATGCACCGCTTTCAAGCCGGAGCCGCATAGTTTATTCAGCGTCATTGCTGGCGTTGAAAACGGCAGCCCTGCGTTAATGGCCGACTGACGAGCGGGATTCTGTCCGCATCCGGCACTGAGCACTTGTCCCATGATGACCTCGTCAATATCGGCAGCATCAACGCCACTTGTGCTGAGCAAGGCGCGAATGACAGTGCTGCCCAGTTCCACTGCGGAGATATTCGCCAGTGATCCTTGAAAGCTGCCAATAGCGGTACGTTTGGCAGCAACGATTACAACCTCATGCATATTGATTCTCCAAAAAAAACGTGGCCTCCCGAAGGTTGAGCCACGTAAATGTTCCAACGGGCAGCATTTGCCTCGCAGCAAGGGGGCAGCAGCAAGGCAAATCCGGGTTACCTGTCAGTGCAGGTCAGTATTTGCTTTGGAAACGGTCTACCTGAAGAGCGCAGCCGGTAACGTTTTGTAGATGCTCTATTGATATATCCGGCGCAAGCTCTACAAGCTCCACTCCCGTCTCTGTGATGTCCAAGACAGCAAGGTCGGTAATAATCCGATTGACTACGCCTAACCCGGTAAGGGGAAGGTCACAGTTCTCGAGGATCTTAGGGCTCCCGTCTTTTGCGCAATGTTCCATGAGCACCACAACACGTTTGACGCCAGCGACCAGGTCCATGGCGCCGCCCATGCCCTTGACCATCTTGCCGGGAATCATCCAGTTGGCGAGATCGCCTTGCTGCGATACCTGCATCGCGCCAAGGATGGCTAGGTTGATGTGCCCGCCCCGAATCATTGCAAAGGATTCTGCGTTGTCGAAAAAGCTGCTGCCCGGCAAGCTGGTGACCGTTTGCTTGCCAGCGTTGATCAGGTCCGGATCTACCTCGTTTTCCAGAGGGAAGGGGCCAATGCCGAGTAGACCATTTTCACTTTGTAGCCAAACGTCCATACCTGTGGGAATGTAGTTGGCGACCAGCGTTGGCAAGCCAATACCCAGGTTGACATAGAAGCCATCTGACAGTTCTTGCGCAGCGCGCTGTGCCATTTGTTCACGTGTCCAAGCCATGATCAGGCGCTCCGTGTAGTGCGTTTTTCGATGCGTTTTTCGGGTGAGGTATTCAGTACCATGCGCTGGACATAGATGCCTGGCAGGTGAATTTGGTCGGCGTCCAGTTCGCCAATTTCAACAATTTCTTCTACCTCAACGATGCACACTTTGCCGGCAGTCGCGGCAAGTGGGTTGAAATTGCGAGCGGTTTTTCTAAATACAAGGTTGCCCGACTTATCGGCTTTCCAGGCCTTGATCAGTGCAACGTCTGCGGTCAGTGAGGTCTCCATGACATACCACTCGCCGTTGAACTGACGAGTTTCCTTACCTTCAGCGATGAGCGTGCCGTAGCCAGTCTTTGTGTAAAAGGCTGGTATGCCAGCACCTCCGGCGCGCAACTTTTCAGCCAAGGTACCTTGTGGTGTGAACTCAAGCTCAAGTTCCTTAGAAAGGTACTGGCGCTCAAACTCCTTGTTCTCGCCAACGTAGGACGAAACCATTTTGCGAATCTGGCGCGTTTCAAGTAGCAGGCCTAAACCAAAGCCGTCTACACCAGCGTTGTTACTAATGACGGTAAGGTCTTTCTTGCCAGAATCGCGCAAGGCTTCAATGAGTGCCTCCGGTATGCCGCAGAGGCCAAACCCGCCAACTGCCAAGGTCATTCCATCGTCTATCAGCCCCTCTAGGGCGTGATGGGCATTGGGATAAATTTTGTTCATTGTTGTCGCTACTCCTCGTGCCGTTGAAACTTGAAATTGCGCTATGCGTGTTGCTTGTTTTTCGCCCTGGCAACCCTTGATCCATTGGGGCGTTCCAGAGTCTCGCTAATCCGATTGCCAGCTTCTATCAAGGAGCCGAGATCAACACCTGTTTCAATCCCAAGGCCATTCAAGAGGTACAAGACGTCTTCACTGGCAACATTTCCGGTCGCACCCTTGGCATAGGGGCAACCGCCTAGGCCCGCTACCGAACTGTCGAATACCTGCACACCCTCAAGCAGGCTGGCGTAGATATTCGCCAGAGCTTGGCCGTAGGTGTCGTGGAAATGCCCAGCGAGCGCCGAATTGGGCACCGCCTTGGATACGCTGGCAATCAGCTTGCGGGTAGCGCCAGGGGTGCCGGTGCCAATGGTGTCGCCCAGGGAAACTTCATAGCAGCCCATGGTATAAAGCTCACGCGCCACTGCTGCCACTTGTGAAGCTGGCACGTCTCCGTCGTAAGGACAGCCGAGCACACAGGAAACATATCCACGCACGCGAATGCCGGCTTGCGCTGCTGCGGCAAGAACAGGCTCGAATCGTTGGAGACTTTCGCTGATTGAGCAGTTGATGTTTTTCTGTGAGAAGCCCTCGGATGCAGCAGCAAACACTGCTACCTCTTGAGCGCCAGCAGCCAGCGCCTGTTCGAAGCCTTTCATATTGGGTGTTAACGCGGTGTAGGTACTGCCTGCATAACGGTTGATTCCGGCGAAAACCTGCTCTGATCCCGCCATCTGGGGTACCCACTTTGGCGATACAAAACTGCCGACTTCGATCACGGGTAGGCCGGCAGCACCAAGGTCGTTGATCAGCCGGATGCGGTCAGCGCTGCTGACCGGGTGAGACTCATTCTGCAGACCATCGCGGGGGCCTACCTCCACCAGCTTGACCTTAGCAGGTAGGCTCATTCCGACTCCTCCATCTCCACCAGCATGGTGCCTTCCGAGATCAGATCGCCCTCACCGCAAAACACAGCTTTTACCCGCCCGTTAGTTGGGGCACGGATACTGTGCTCCATCTTCATTGCTTCAAGAACTAGCAACGGCGCGCCTGCTTCCACTTGCTGCCCCACTGTCGCCATTACTCGAACCACGCTGCCGTTCATAGGCGCTTGCAGGCCGCCCGCACTTTGCTGAGCGTGACCGGCTTCTTCGATCGGGTCATAGGTGTTGATCTGTTGCCAAGCGCCGTGCCAGTTGAGGTAAAGGTCTGCACCTTTGCGCACCGCACGGTAGCGAACCTTCTGCGCTCCTTCATCAATCGTCAGCAGCTCACTGTTGGGGCAATAGCTGGCGTTGTTGAGGCTAATGCTAGAGAAAACCTGATCTAACTCGGCGCAGCGCAAATGTAGCCGACTTTGCGTTGGCAAGCCTGCGCGCCAGCCAGGCAGTTGTTGCCAAAGGGCGGGAGGTGTCGGGCAGTCGTCACCCGCTGGGCGGGTAAGCAACCAAGCTTTGGCTGCTAGGTTCCAGAAGCTACTGTCCAACTCTGCAGGCTTGGGCAGTAGCTGCGCAGTGTGTTTTGCAATGAATCCGGTATCCAGCTCCTGCGCGGCGAAGGCCGGATGGGCTAAGATTTTTTCCAGAAAGCGCAGGTTGGTTTTTACCCCGGCTACTGAGGTATTGCGCAACATATCCAGCAACTCGAGACGCGCCTGCTCACGGGTCTCGCCCCAAGCAACCAACTTCGCGAGCATTGGGTCATAAAAAGGAGAGATGCTATCGCCTTCACTGACGCCGCTATCGACTCTGCGGCCCCGGCCGGTACTCGGTTCACGATAAAGGGTGAGGGTGCCGCTGGCAGGTAGAAAATCCTGATCAGGGTCTTCGGCGTACAGCCGAACTTCAATGGCGTGGCCGTGTAGTGGAATTTGCTCTTGAGTCATTGGCAGTGGCTCGCCTTGAGCGACGCGCAGTTGCCAAGCTACAAGATCCTGACCGGTAATGGCTTCGGTAACCGGGTGCTCTACCTGCAGGCGGGTGTTCATCTCCATAAAGAAAAACTCGCCACGTGCATCCAGCAAAAACTCCACGGTACCAGCGCCGACGTAGCCGATAGCCTGTGCGGCCTTGACTGCTGCTTCGCCCATCGCTTTACGCAGTTGTTCCGACAGGCCTGGTGCGGGCGCCTCTTCAACCACCTTCTGATGCCGTCTTTGAATGGAACAATCGCGTTCATGCAGGTAAACGGCATTACCGTGCTGGTCTGCGAAAACCTGAATTTCGACGTGGCGGGGTTGCAGTACATACTTTTCCACCAGCATGCGGGCGTCGCCGAAGGAAGACTGGGCTTCGCGCTGAGCGGACGCCAGCGCATCTGCCAGCTCTCGTTCGCTTTCAACGACCTTCATACCTTTGCCACCCCCGCCGGCGGTGGCTTTCAGTAGTACCGGGTAGCCAATTTCCTGAGATGCAGCCCGGAAAGTATCGAGTTGCTGATCGTCGCCATGGTAACCGGGTACCAGTGGTACTCCGGCTTTTTCCATCAAGGCCTTGGCGGCGGACTTGCTGCCCATAGCATCAATCGCCGAGGCGGGTGGGCCGACAAAAATCAGGCCGCTAGCTTCAATAGAGCGAGCGAAGTCAGCGTTCTCAGAAAGAAAACCGTAGCCTGGGTGGATTGCTTGCGCGCCACTGGCCTTGGCGGCCTGAATGATGCGGTCGGCACGCAGATAGCTGTCTGCGGGTTTGGTTCCGCCCAGGTTGACTGCGATGTCGGCGAGCTTGGCGTGTGATGCGTGCTGGTCGATGTCGCTGTGTACGGCAACCGTTTTGATGCCCAGCCGCTGAGCTGTCCGCATGATGCGACAAGCGATTTCTCCTCGGTTGGCGATTAGCAGAGTATTGATCATTGTTCTTCTATCCACATGATTGCTTGGTTTGCCTCAGGCAGCGCTGTCAGGTCCGCAGCCACTGTGGCTTGCGTTTGTCGAGGAAGGCGGAAAGTCCCTCCTGACCCTCTTTGCTGACGCGAATACTGGCTATTGCCGACTCGGTGTAGTTGCGCAGATCGGGCGTTAGATCGCCGTGCTTTACCTGCTGCATTAGCGCCTTGGTGGCGCGCATCGCTTGCGGGCTGTTGAGTAGCAGGTTGGCCACCCACCCATGCAACTCGCTTTCCAGATCAGCTGCGGGATAGGTCTCTGCCAACAAGCCCAGCTGCTGAGCGCGCTTGCCGTCAAAGCGCTCAGCCGTAAGGGCGTAACGCCTGGCGGCGCGTGGCCCAATGGCTTGGGCAACATAGGGGCTTATGACGGCCGGTAATAAACCTATGCGCACTTCAGACAAACTGAACAGGCTGTCTTCGGTGCCAATGGCGATATCGCAACAACTGATCAGGCCCAGCGCGCCCCCGAAGGCTGCACCCTGCACCACGGCCAAGGTTGGAACTTTAAGCTGGGCCAGACTGGCCATCAGTTGGCCCAGCTCGCGGGCGTCATTGAGGTTAGCGTCGTAGTCCAATTGCGCGCAGGCCTGCATCCATGAAAGGTCTGCACCTGCAGAGAAATGTTTGCCACGTCCGCGCAAAATCAAGAAGCGCAGTTCGTCATTCATCTGAATCTCGCTGAGTGCCATCAGAAGCTCGGCGATCATTTCAGCGTTGAACGCGTTGTTCTTTTCGGGGCGGTTTAGCCACAAGGTAGCTATGCCGCCTGCGTTGATCTCAAGTTCTAGGGTGTTAAATGCACTCACGCTTATTGGCTCCTCCGTTGGCATGGCTGGTCTCACATCCGGAACACGCCGAAGCGTGTCTGGTTGATTGGCGCATTCAATGCTGCGGAAATTGCCAAGCCGAGAATGTCGCGCGTTTGCGCTGGGTCGATGACTCCGTCATCCCATAGGCGGGCACTTGAGTAGTAGGGGTGGCCCTGCTCTTCGTACTGCTCGAGGATGGGTTTGCGCAGGTGATTGGCTTGCTCGGCGCTGAACGTTTCGCCGCTGCGCTCCGCCTGCTCTTGCTTGACTTGGACCAGAACGCCTGCAGCTTGCTCGCCGCCCATGACCGAAATACGCGCGTTTGGCCACATCCAAAGGAAGCGGGGGTCGTACGCACGGCCGCACATGCCGTAGTTGCCGGCGCCGAAGCTTCCACCGATGATCACCGTGAACTTTGGAACCTGCGCACAGGCCACAGCGGTAACCAGTTTGGCGCCGTGCTTGGCAATGCCTCCAGCTTCATATTTTTGGCCTACCATGAAGCCAGTTATATTCTGCAGAAACAGCAGAGGAATACCTCGCTGACAGGCAAGTTCAATGAAGTGCGCGCCTTTTTGCGCAGACTCGGCAAACAGGATGCCGTTGTTGGCCAGAACCGCGACAGGATGCCCATGCAAGTGGGCGAAGCCGCACACCAGGGTTGTTCCGTAGAGGGCTTTGAATTCATCGAAAGCGCTGTCGTCAACTAGTCGCGCGATGATTTCGCGCACATCAAACGGCTGCTTCGGGTCGGCAGGAATGATGCCGTACAGGTCACTCGGGGCATAACGTGGCGCCACCGGTTCGCGGAGGTTTAGTTGGCCCTGTTTGCGCCAGTTAAGGTTGGCGATACTGCGCCGGGCCAGTGCTAGCGCATGTTCGTCATTTTCCGCGTAGTGGTCGGCCACTCCCGAGGTTTTGCAATGGACATCGGCTCCGCCAAGGTCTTCGGCACTGACCACTTCGCCAGTGGCTGCCCTGACCAGAGGCGGGCCGGCAAGAAAGATGGTTGCTTGTTCTCTCACCATGATGGCCTCATCTGCCATCGCTGGTACGTATGCTCCACCTGCCGTGCATGACCCCATGACCACAGCGATCTGGGGAATGCCTTGGGCACTCATGTTGGCTTGGTTGAAAAAGATGCGGCCGAAGTGCTCACGATCAGGAAATACCTCATCCTGGCGCGGGAGGTTGGCGCCGCCCGAGTCGACCAGATAAATGCAGGGGAGGCGGTTTTGTTGTGCTATGGCCTGTGCTCTTAGGTGTTTCTTTACGCTAAGGGGATAGTAGGAGCCGCCTTTCACGGTCGCGTCGTTGGCGACGATCATGCACTCAACCCCTTCAACCCGACCAATGCCCGCAATTATCCCTGCTGCCGGCACCTGTTCCCCGTAGACCTCATGGGCGGCGAGCTGACCGATTTCGAGAAATGGTGAGCCTTGGTCCAGTAGGGCGTCAACGCGCTGCCTAGGTAGCAGCTTGCCGCGAGAAAGATGCCGAGCTTGAGCCGCTGGGCCACCGCCTTCTGCTACTTTTCCTAGCAACTCCCGCAGATTACCCACGAGCTCCTGCATCGCTGCCACATTGGTGCTGAACTCCGGCGAGCGAGTGTTGACCTGGCTTTTAAGTGAACTCATGCCGGCGCTCCTTGGGTTGCAAGCCGGCTTCTGAAGGTCGGGACGCGTACCTGTTTAACGTGTTTCATTGAACAGCTCCCGGCCAATCAACATACGGCGGACCTCGCTGGTACCGGCACCGATTTCATAGAGTTTGGCGTCACGCCACAGGCGACCTGCCGGGTATTCGTTGATATAGCCGTTACCGCCAAGAATCTGGATTGCCTCGCCAGCCATCCAGGTCGCTTTTTCGGCGGTATACAGGATCACCCCGGCACAGTCCTTGCGCACCTGCCGTACATGTCCACTGCCCATGGCGTCTAGGTGCTTGCCGACGCTGTACTGATAGGCGCGGCAGGCTTGCAGGGTGGTATACATATCTGCAACTTTGCCCTGAATGAGCTGAAATTCGCCGATGCTTTGTCCGAACTGTTTTCGGTCGTGGATGTAAGGCGTGACGATGTCCATCGCTGCTTGCATCAGGCCCAGTGGGCCACCGCTGAGCACCGCGCGCTCGTAGTCAAGGCCACTCATGAGTACGCGGGCACCTTCACCAACGCCGCCCAGAATGTTCTCTTCCGGAACTTCAACATTGTCGAAAACCAGTTCGCCGGTGTGTGATCCGCGCATGCCAAGCTTGTCCAGCTTCTGCGCAACGGAGAAACCGGGAGTGTCCGTTTCGAGGATGAAGGCCGTCATGCCCTTGGCGCCGGCAGCAACATCAGTTTTGGCGTAGACCACCAGAACGTCGCAGTCTGGACCGTTGGTGATCCACATCTTGGTGCCGTTGAGGATGTAGCGGTCGCCCTGCTTGTCGGCACGCAGCTTCATACTGACGACGTCAGAACCGGCGTTTGGTTCGCTCATTGCCAAAGCGCCGATATGCTCCCCCGATACCAGCTTGGGTAGAAACTTGGCTTTTTGTGCTTGGCTACCATTGCGGTGGATCTGGTTTACGCAGAGGTTTGAATGAGCACCATAGGACAGTCCGATACCACCAGCTGCCCGGGAAATTTCTTCCATGGCAATCATGTGTGCGAGGTAGCCCATTCCGGAGCCACCGTACTCTTCGGCCACGGTTAGACCTAGCAGACCCATGTCGCCGAACTTGCGCCACAAGTCCATGGGGAACTCATCAGTGCGGTCTGCCTCGGCCGCACGGGGCGCGATTTCCTTGCCAGCAAAACCAGCGACTGATTCGCGCAGCATGTCTATTTCTTCGCCGAGGAAAAAGTCCAATCCAGGTATTGCACTCATACGTTTATCTCCTTTTGTTATTGGCGTTACAGCTGAGTGACGTTGATGCGCTCTGCTGGCTCTTGTGTCGTGGCGTCACGGAATAGCGCTTGGTGCTCTCCTCGCCATTGTTTTAGAAGGTTCTCGCGTTGTTTTTCGGCCTGCGCTAGGAAGCGTTCTTTCACAGGGCCGTAGCCGCGTACGATGTCGGGAAGGCTCGCGAGCTGGATGGCAATCGGCAACTTGTCGCTGTCGAGTGATTCCAGGATTTGATCGAGAAGCTGTTCGTAGCTTTCCAGCCATTGCCGCTCGAGCTTGCGTTCTGCGGTGTAGCCAAATGGATCCAGAACCGAATTGCGGAGGAACTTCATCCGAGCGAGGAGTTTAAAACCAGTTAGCATCCATGGGCCGTAGCTGCGCTTTTTAGGCTCTTTCCCGGGCTTGGCACTATTGAGCACAGGTGGCGCCAGGTGAAACTTGAGTTTGTAGTCACCCTCAAAACTGTCCTGTACTTTTTTGATGAAGTCGCCATTGGTATAAAGACGAGCTACTTCATACTCATCCTTGATTGCCAATACTTTGTAGTAGTTGCGGGCGACGGCGTCAGCCAAGGCACCGGTATTACCAGAAATGGCCGATTCAGCGCTCTGGAATTGTTGCACTCGGGCGCGATAGCGTGCTGCAAGATTGGCATCCTGATACTCGGTGAGGGCAGCGACGCGTTTATGAATAACCTCTTCAGTAGTCTGTGACAACGCTTCGGCTGGGCGCTTGCCCTGGCTGTCGATCATTCCTTGAACGCGCACGGGATCCACCGCAGTACGGCGCCCCCAGGTGAAGGCCTTGAGGTTGAACTCGACGGCCGTGCCATTCAGTTCAATAGCGGCTATCAGCGCTTCAGCGCCAACCGGCAACCAGCCTTTCTGATAGGCAAAACCGAGCATGAAGGTGTTGGTCGCGATGGAGTCGCCCATCAGCGCCGTGGCTATTTTGCTGGCATCCACGAAAATGGCGTGGTCGTTGCCGACAGCTTCTGCAATTTGTGCAGACATACCTTGTGTGCGAAATTTGGGGTCAGGGTGCGCCTGCAGATCGCCACTCTCCGCTTGCATTGCGAAAGTACGAACAAACTCGCTGGTGATGCTTTCTTCCGAGTTGACCAACGCATGAGTGTGCCCATGCCGCAACTTGGCCAGGGTCTCGTGATTGGCACTTACCACCAGGTCGCAGCCGAGCAGCAAGCTGGTTTCTCCTTCGGCTATACGCGGTGCATGCAGTTGGGACTGGTCAGCTGCGATGCGGATATGCGACCAGACCGCACCACCTTTTTGGGCCATGCCGGCCATGTCCAGGTTGAGCGTACCTTTGTTCTCCATGAAGGCGGCCATGCCGAGCAGGGCACCAATTGTTACAACACCGGTACCACCTACGCCGGTCACTAGAATGCTGTAAGGCTGATCGAGCGCCACTGTGTTAGGCGTGGTCAGATTCCAGTCGTCAACCGCTTGGTCGGTAAGCGCTTTGGCTTTACGTAGCGAGCCACCTTCGATGGTGACGAAGCTTGGGCAGAAGCCGGAGAGGCATGAAAAATCCTTGTTGCATGATGACTGGTCAATGCTGCGTTTCTGACCAAACTCGGTATTCACCGTCACCACGGACATGCAGTTCGACTTACTGCTGCAGTCGCCACAGCCTTCGCAAACTGCCTGGTTGATCATTACCCGCCGTGCCGGATCGGGAAACTGGCCCCGCTTGCGGCGTCTGCGCTTTTCGGCCGCGCAGGTCTGATCGTAAATGATGGCTGAGACGCCGGGATACTCTCGAAGTTGAGTCTGCAGCTCCTCCATTTTCTCTCGGTGCAACACCGGTACGCCGGGAGCGAGTCCTTGAATTGCCTTGTACTTCTCGGGCTCGTCAGTCACCACAGCAATGCGCTTGACGCCCTCCGCAGCGAGCTGCTGAGAGATTTGCGGTACTGTCAGAGTGCCGTCCACGGGCTGGCCGCCGGTCATGGCAACAGCATCGTTGTAAAGAATCTTGTAGGTAATCGGCACATTCGCTGCAACTGCAGCGCGAATCGCTAAGGTACCGGAGTGAAAATAGGTGCCATCCCCAAGGTTGGCAAACACGTGTTTGGTCTTGGTGAAGGGGGCCTGCCCAATCCACGCGACACCCTCGCCACCCATCTGGCTGAAAGTCTGGGTTTGGGGGTAGATCCAAGCAGCCATGTAGTGGCAGCCAATACCGGCAAGGGCGCGACTGCCTTCGGGCACCTTGGTCGAAATATTGTGCGGGCAGCCGGAGCAGTAATGCGGCACTCGGTCCATCAACGAGCCCAGTACGCTCTTGGTGGTGAGCTGCGCCTCTAGATCATCTAGATGCAGTTGCAGGGAGGTGTCTGCATGCAGACGAAGAATTCGTTTAGCCAGCGCGCGCGCAATGTGCGCTGGTGTCAGGTCGTTGATCGCCGGCAGTAGCCAATCGGTGTGCGGCATAGTCCACTCACCTTTGTCGTCAAACTTGCCGACGATGCGCGGACGTACGTCCTCCCGCCAGTTGTAGAGTTCCTCCTTCATTTGGTACTCGATCATGTGGCGCTTTTCTTCAACCACCACAATTTCTTCAAGACCTTCGGCAAAGTGCCTGACGCCGTCAGCTTCAAGCGGCCAGACCATGCCGACCTTGTAAACGCGCAAGCCAATCTCCTGCGCTTTGGCATCGTCAATACCAAGCATGTTCAGAGCCTGACAAACGTCCAGGTAGGATTTGCCCGCCGTGATAATGCCGATACGCGCCTTGGGCGAGTCCATGACCACGCGGTCAATGCGGTTGGCCTTGGCATAAGCGAGCGCGGCGTAAAGTTTGTGTTCGAGCAGTCGCTGCTCTTGAGCAAGCGGTGGGTCTGGCCAACGGATGTTCAGGCCGCCCTCGGGGATGTCGAAATCAGGAATTACGCTTTCCACACGAAAGGGGTCAATATCGACAATGGCAGCGCTTTCTACAGTGTCCGCTACTGCCTTAAGTGCTACCCAGCAACCGGAATAGCGTGACATGGCCCAGCCATGGATACCGTAGTCCAGATACTCCTGCACCCCCGACGGTGCCAGTACGGGCATCATCACTGCCTTGAAAATGTGCTCGGTCTGGTGCGGGAGTGATGAAGAGCGGGCACCGTGATCATCGCCGGCAACTGCAAGCACTCCACCGAATTGCGAGGTACCGGCAGCGTTTGCATGTCGGAATACATCACCGGAGCGATCAACACCGGGACCTTTCCCGTACCACATGCCGAAAACGCCGTCGTAGGTTGCCCCTTCAAAGATGTTTACCTGCTGCGTTCCCCAGATGGCGGTAGCAGCTAGCTCCTCGTTGACGCCAGGTTGAAAGTGAGTGCTGCCTTTTTCCAGATACTTACGTGCGCGCCATAAAGCTTGGTCCAGACCGCCGAGAGGGGAGCCGCGGTAGCCGGAAATAAAGCCAGCGGTGTTCAACCCGCTGGCCTGATCGCGCTGCTTCTGCATTAGCGGAAGCCGAACCAGCGCTTGAATACCAGTCATCAACTGCAGACCGCTATTCTCTGTGTACTTGTCATCCAGCGAGATAGATTTGCCCATGGCTACTCACACCTTTTTATTCTGATATTGGGTATCGCAGCGCGCGCAATACACGATGGGCTGGAGTATATGAATCGGGTTTGGTATCGTAAATTATTAAAAATTGCTGTCAGGTATCTGAAAAATTTATGTCTAGGTCCGATATTTCCATGCGCCAATTGCGCTATTTCGTGGCGGCGTCTGAGACCGGTCAGTTCTCGCAGGCCGCGGCTGCAGTTCATGTTTCGCAGTCCGCCGTGACCACTGCAGTGATGCAGCTGGAGCAGCGACTGGGCGTGAAACTTTTCGAGCGCTTGCCGAACGGAGTAAGCCTGACGGCGGAAGGAAACAAGTTCTTTCAGCATGCTCGCCACATTCTGGATACGCTGCAGGATGCGATCAGCGAGCCATTTTTCATGAGTCACTCGGTATCCGGTGTTGTTCGCGTTGGCGCCTCCTACACGGTGCTTGGTTACTTCCTGCCCAACCTGCTTGCGCGCTTCAAGCGCAGTTACCCCGATGTGGAAATCGATTTGATCGACATGGACAGGGTCAGTATCGAGAGCTCGGTCAGACAAGGAGAGCTTGATGTAGGTTTGACGGTTGTTTCGAACGCGACCGACTTGTCCGGTCTGGATGCCAGCGTGCTGATACGCTCGCGTCGTCAGTTGTGGCTGGCGTCCGGCCATCCGCTCATGGGGCTGGCGTCGATCACCTTGAAGGACGTTGCTGAGCATGCCTACATCCTGCCCACCGTCGATGAGGGGGAGGAGTCGGTTCAGCGCTATTGGCAAGCGCAGGGGCTGGAGCCGAAGATCGCATTTCGAACCTCCTCCGTGGAGTCCTTGCGTGGTCTGGTGGCGCACGGGTTTGGTGTGACCGTGTTGTCGGACATGCTGTACCGAGCCTGGTCGCTTGAGGGCCGCAAAATTGAGGTGCGTCCTTTGAATGACGCTGTGCCCTCGATGGAGTTGGGCTTGATTTGGGCGCAAGGCCGAGAAATGAGCGAGCCAGGCAGCGCTTTTCAACAGTTCATGATTCATGCCTGTGGCTCGTGAGTGAGCCTGGCATAGGAACAGACGCTGTCGCAGGGAGCCTGGCGAATTCATTAAATGCTGCTCTGCATCTCGCGCCGTTGGCGAATGCTCTCTGCAAAGTCGCGCTTGAGTGTGGGGTAGTAGGCTATTTGACCGCCCATCCCTCCCGCGATGTCGATCGATGCACCGCTGATGAAACTGGCGTATTCGCTTGCCAGAAACAGAACCATCCCCGTTACGTCCTCGGGCTTGCCGTAACGGCCCGCCGGGACCACTTTCATTACCATGGCATCGAATTCCTGCCGAGTAACGCCGTCACCCATTTCTTTGAAGTGGCGGTCCCATTGACCAGTGTCGATCCAGCCCATATTCAATGTGTTAACCAGAATATTGTCTTTCGGTAGCGACATGCCTAGGGAGCGTGAAAGGGCGATACAGGAGGCTCTATTGATGACCGATGGGATGCCTTCGGGAGTAGGTATGGTTCCGGCCAAAGCGTTGATTTCTATAATGCGCCCCCAGCGCTGCTTGCGCATGTGAGGCACAACCGCCTGGGTAAATCTAAAGTGGCCCATTTGCAGCACGTTAGCGTGTTCAAGAATGTCCTCGGGTGTGAGGGTGTCCAGGTTGCCGCCTTTCCCTTGGCCGGCGTTGTTGACCAGTACGTCAACGCCGCCCCAGGCTTCGGCTACCTCAGCAACAAAGGTACGCACGTTATGACTGTCAGTAACATCAACGGCGCGTGCTATGACTGCGTCCGCGCGCTCGGCTAGAGCTTCTCCTACCTTTGCGATGTCTGCGAAATTTCGCGAGCAGATGGCTACCTTCGCCCCATCGTTGGCGAAGGCGGTAGCTATCGCTCTGCCAATGCCGCGTGACGCACCAGTCACGATGACACGCTTGCCCTTTAAGTCGATATTCATACATTTTCCTCGGTTATTGTTTTTTCAGGATGTTTCATCTGTAACTAGCGCTATAGCCCGTTCTACAAGGCATAAACGCCTTTTTTGCCGATTTTGCTGATAAGGGTATTGCAAAAAGTAAAACATAAATTGAACAAAGTATAAATTTATGTTTAATTTTGGTTGTATAAGGTTCGCAGCCAGAAGGACGGGCACGCGGCGGTGCCGGTAACAGCTCTGAGCAAAGTGACAATGCATTGGATTTAAAATCTATATACAGAATTTAAATCTTGATATGGAATTATCTGAAGCGCTCCGCTAGGATAGCGAGACGCTGGTTTAGAGGCACTAGGCGAATGTCACTGTTTTTAGGCGGCTTTGTCAGAGTGTTACGTCAGGCCAGTAATCGGATGATTTCTATAAGTCACTGAAAATAAAAACAAAAGGAATAATGATGAACACTATCGACAATACTGGTCACATGAATGCGGCGCGCAGCGCCTTGGCTATTGCCGTTCTGATCGCCAGTGGCGGCGCCTCTGCGATGCAGATAGATCTGGGTAACCCAGATATTCGGATGCGTTGGGATAACACTGTTCGCTACAACCTCGGCATCCGGGCGGAAAGCCAGGACAGCGCGATCATGAACAACCCTAATTTCGACGAGTCTGATGGCAAGTTTGACCGTGGTGATATCGTCACCAATCGTCTTGACCTGCTGACAGAGGTTGACTTGGCCTACAAGTGGCACTTTGGTGCGAGGGTCAGTGCCGCCGGCTGGTATGACGATGCCTACAGTGACCGGTCGGTCGATAGCAATGTGCCTGGTTATTCCACCAGCTATAACAATGATAAATACAGCTCCGAAGTAGAGCGTTACGTCTATGGTCCTTCTGGCGAAATTCTCGATGCCTTCGTGTGGGCTAACTTTGATGTCGGCCAGGTACCGGTGAACGTGAAGGTCGGTCGGCACACCCAGTATTGGGGGGAGGGCCTGCTGTTTGGTGCTCACGCGATTTCCTATTCGCAGGCTCCTACTGACGCGGTTAAGGCGGTAACCAGTCCAGGGATTGAGACCAAGGAGGTCTTTTTGCCGATTGGTCAGGTATCTGCTAAAGCTCAGTTGACCAATGCACTCTCCGTTTCTGCACAGTATTTCTATGAGTGGGATCACACTCGCTTCCCCTATGGTGGTACCTATTTTGGTGCTGCTGACCCCTTCTTCGAGGGGCCCGACCGTTTGCCTGCGGCGCCGGGGTTCAACCTACAACACGCCGATTCGAAATTTG
Organism: Halopseudomonas sabulinigri; assembly: GCF_900105255.1. NCBI lineage: Bacteria > Pseudomonadati > Pseudomonadota > Gammaproteobacteria > Pseudomonadales > Pseudomonadaceae > Halopseudomonas > Halopseudomonas sabulinigri. The sequence continues at coordinate 3,257,620 of NZ_LT629763.1, forward strand.
GTCGCGACTCTGCTAACTGGGGTGTGATGGCCCGCTACGACCTGCAAAGCGTAGGCGCCACGCTGGGTGCCTATTACCGCGAATTCGACGACTATCAGGCTTGGCTGTCGCCGCAAATCGATATGGCAACCGGCCAGTATCGGTTGGTTTATCCGCGAGGCGTGAAGTTGGTTGGCTTGAGCTATGCGGGTAACGTTGGCTCGGCCTCCATTGGCGCAGAGGTGTCTTACCGCAAAGGCGGCGCACTTAACGCGACTGGCGTCAGCAACGTGGATGATGAAGGTCCTCGCGGTAACACCTACCATGCATTGGTAAACGCTGTTTACGGTGTGCCTCGTTTTTGGCTAGCCGAAAGTTCGACGCTGGTTGCCGAGCTGGTATACAGCCACCTGGATAAGGTGACCGAACATGAAGAGTTGTATAAGGGTGAAGGCACCGCCGCCTGTAGAGATCTGCGCAGTGGTGGCGAGGGCGATAAGTCCGACGGCTGCTCTACTCGTAATTACATGGCGGCGGCAGTGAACTATACCCCCCAGTATTTGGCGATTTTGCCGTCGTGGGATCTGTCTGTGCCTTTGACCGTGAACTACGGTATTTCTGGTAACGCGGCTAACGCCGGCGGTGGGTCGGAGGGTGCAGTGTCATGGTCGGTCGGCGCCAAGATGACCTACCAGCAACAGCACGAATTCAGCTTGCGTTATGCAGATACGATGGCTCAGGAGAAAAACACTATCAACCCGGTCAACGGCCAGACCATGGTAAATGGTAACGGTGCTGTTGGTGGTACTGACCGTGGTTGGTTGTCGCTCACCTATAAGACATCGTTTTAATAGAGCAGTACTGGCTCCCAGTTAATAAACACAAGAACGGAGATTATTATGAGATATGCACTCGCTTTCAGCCTGGCTTTAAGTGGTATTTCAGCCAATGCGGTAGCAGCAGTTCCTTCCGAGGAGGCTGCCCAGCTCGGTAAAACACTTACCTTGTTTGGAGCTGAACAAGCCGGCAATGAGGCGGGTACTATCCCTCCCTATGAAGGGGGGCTCCGGACCGCCCCTGCCGGTTTTGAACCCGGCAGCGGCTACTGGGTGAATCCGTACAAGGATGAAGAGCCGCTGTTCCGCATCGACAGCAGTAACTATCAGGAGCATGCAGATAAGCTGAGTGCCGGTCAGTTGGAGCTGTTGAAGCGTAACCCCGATTATTATCTGGATATCTTTCCAAGTCATCGTACCGCCGCGCTACCACAGGATGTGCTGGATGCTACGGTCCGTAATGCAACTACCTGTGAAACGCTGAACAACGGCCTGACGTTGTCGCCTGAATGCCGTGGTGGCGTTCCATTCCCGATCCCTAAGACCGGCCATGAGGTCATGTGGAACCAACAGGTTCGTTACAACGACGGTAAATACGGCACTACCACCAGTTCATCCAACAGCTGGTTGGTGGCGTCGAACGGGTCTGTAACCAAGGCATCAGAACAGGCTACTTTTGTTGAGCGTCCCTATTATCAGGATGATGTAGAGGGTCGCGATCCGCAAATGTATTCCCGCGTTTACTCGGTCACCAAGGAACCGGCGCGCCGAGCAGGCGAGCTTACCGGGTATATGGACTACCTTGACCCTACCCAGCAGCCCCGACGCGCCTGGAGCTACACGCCTGGTCAGCGCCGCGTCAAGTTGGCCCCTGAGTTTGCCTACGACACGCCAGTTGCCAGTATGGGCGGTCTGGAATTGTTCGATGAGCTTTTCATGTTCTCAGGTATGCAGGACCGCTTCGAGTTCAAGCTGGTCGGCAAAAAAGAGATGTACATCCCGTATAACAGCTATGAGCTGTATTTCGACTGTGATCCAAAAACTCAACTGATGGAAAACCACGTTAATCCCGAGTGCGAGCGTTGGGAGCTGCACCGTGTATGGGTCGTTGAGGCCACCCTCAAGGAAGACCGTCGGCATGTTTACAGCAAACGCACCTACTATCTTGATGAGGATACCTTTGGTGCGGGGCTTTACGATGCCTGGGATCAAAGCGGCCAACTCTATCGTTCGATGATGCTGGGCGGCGTACAGTTTTACGACCACGACATTCCCTACATCGTAAAACACTCTATCTACGACTTTAACAAGGGTATGTACGGGCTGATCAATGATGCGCTCAGCGGCGGTTACAAAGTGCTGGACGCACCGCGCTCCGAACGTGATTTGAACCCAGAAGCAGTGGTGGCACGCGAAACCACCCGGTAATTACACCAGTTTGGCGCCACCGACGATGGGTGGCGCTTGCGTGTTGGACCGTGACAGGCGATGTAATCGCAGTACTCGGCGTTTTGAGCGAGCTGCGTAGAGGATAAAAACAATGACTTTGATCGACCTGATGAGAGGGTGCCTGCCATGCAGGTTCCCGCGGCTGCTGATGTGCCTGTTTTATGCTGGCTCCATTGCTTCCTATTCAGTTGCCATCTCAGCGATGGCGGCGGAATCGGAGGCGGTTGAGTCGGACAAGACGGTGTTGTTCGATCCGCTCAGCAATGCCGGTGCCAACCAGTTGATACCACAATCCCAACCGACGCTGAGTGTTGCCCGAGCGGGTAGCCGGCTTGTCGGTGTAGGACTGCGCGGGTTGATCATGCTGTCCAATGATGAGGGTGAATCCTGGCAGCAAGTTGTTAGCCCGGTGGGTAGTGATCTTGTGCAGGTTCGCTTTCGTGATGACCAACATGGATGGATCGTTGGCCATGACTCGGTTTTTCTGGCCACGGAGGATGGCGGACAAACGTGGTCCGTAGTGCTGGATGGCCGTAGTCTCCTGACTTTGCTGAAAAACTACTACTCCAGTGCTAATGAGCTGGAAGAGTTCGAATCTGAAAGCATGCTACGTGAATTCGAGCTGGCGATGAGTACCTCGTCCGACCCCTACGTGATGGCTACACCTTTCCTGGATGCCTACATCAATGCACAAGGTGAAGGTTATGTCGTAGGCGCTTTCGGGATGATCCTTCGTACGACCGATAACGGTCTTCACTGGGTGCCCTGGATAGAGCGGACAGATAACGACCGGCGGATGCATCTATATTCCGTGAGCATGTCGGGCGCGGAAACCTTTATCAGTGGTGAGCAGGGGCTGGTAATGCGTCTGGACGATGAGGCGCAGCGCTTTATTAGAACGCCTACGCCTTATACAGGGACCTTTTTTGGCGTTCAGGCTTCGGCTGACGCGGTTCTGGTCTATGGGCTGCGGGGCAACCTCTACGCGAGTAAGGACCAGGGTGAAACCTGGACCAAGGTGGAGACTGGCCAGGAATCTTCCATTGTGCAAAGCCTGCCTCTGAGCAAGGGCAGGTCCCTGCTGATCAGTCAACGGGGCGGAGTCATGCAGATAGACACCAAGACACTGGAGCTCACGCAACTGGCTGGTGATTACCGAGGCACGGTTTTCTCCGCTGCGCTACTTAACTCACCGGATCAGTTGCTGCTGGCTCAGTTTTCCGGCGTGCGTACCACGCAACTCAAGCCTTAATTTAACGTGCGATCGACGCTGGTTAGCTGCTTGCGTGGCTGACCCGGATAGCAATAGTCAGGTTGGCGAGGTGGAAGGGCATGCATAGCGTGTCGCTACGCGTCGATCCTCGGAGATAGAGATGGTCAATCAGAATAATACTAATGGGATGCCAGTCGTCCAAAATGTTGAGGATTTCGACAAGAAGTCTGGCGGTCTGTTTGAGCGCTTAATTTTCAGTCACCGAGTCCTGGTTATTCTGTGCTGTCTGGCTGCTACGCTGGTGCTTGGTTTTTTTGCATCGCGCATTGAGGTGAATGCCAGCTTTGAGCGGATGATTCCGGTCAATAATCCCTATATTCAAAATTATCTGGATCACAAGACCGAGCTGCCAGGGCTGGGCAACAGCATTCGCGTTGTCGTTGAGAACAAGAACGGAGATATCTACGACCCTGAATACCTGGAGGTGCTTCGCCAAGTGAACGACACCCTGTACTTGATACCGGGTGTCGACCGCTCCTGGATGAGGTCGCTCTGGATGCCCATTGTGCGCTGGCGGGAAGTGACCGAGGATGGCATCAGCGGCGGGGCCGTGATGCCGGCCAACTATGATGGCAGCGAAAGCAGTATACAGGCGCTGCGCCGGAATATTTCGCGCGCCGCTATATCCGGCAGTCTGGTTGCCAACGACGGTCAGTCCAGCATGATTGTTGCGCCACTGCAGGATACCAATCCGCAAACGGGGGAGCCGCTGCATTACGGCGATTTTTCCGATCAGCTGGAACAGAAAATCCGTGCCTACGAAAGTGACTCCATTGGCATCCACATTGTTGGCTTCAGCAAGCTTGTTGGGGATCTGATCGATGGATTGAAAGTAGTGATGCTGTTCTTCGCCATATCGGTGGTGATCGCATCAATATTTGTCTACCTGTACACCCACTGCTTACGCAGCACGCTGTTGCTGGTGGGAATTGCGGTAACCGGTGTGATCTGGCTTTTGGGGTTAATGCAGATACTCGGTTACGAACTCGACCCTTACTCGATATTGGTACCCTTCCTGATTTTTGCGATTGGCCTATCGCACGGCACGCAAAAAATGAATGGCATCCTGCAGGACATCGGCCGCGGCACTCACAAGTATGTCGCTGCGCGCTACACCTTCCGACGTCTTTTTCTGACCGGGCTCACCGCGTTGCTGACTAATATTGTCGGTTTTGCAGTACTGGCAATTATCGACATTCCGGTAATCCGCGACCTGGCGTTGACCACCAGTATTGGTGTCGCGGTCCTGATCTTTACCAAGCTTATTCTTATTCCGGTTGCGCTCTCTTACATTGGAGTGAGTAAGAAAGCGGCGCAAATTGCCATCGATAAAGACCAGGCTGGACAGGCCAACAAGAACTGGTTGGGCAGAGTATGGCAAAGGCTGGATTACTTTACCGAGCGAAAATGGGCTCTGATGGCAATCAGTGCTTCTGTTCTCGTCACGGCAATCAGCACAGTCTTGATGATGGATTTACAGATTGGGGATCTCGACCCGGGCGCACCGGAGTTGCGCCCGGACTCGCGCTATAACCAAGACAATGCCTATATAACCTCTCACTATGGACTTTCCAGTGATCAGTTTGCGGTGATCATGAAAACTGGCGTGGACGGCTGCCGCTTTTACCGGCCGTTGCAGACTATGGATCAGTTGGCATGGAAGCTTAGACAGACCGAGGGTGTGCAGACCACAAGTTCATTGGCAGACACTGTTCGTGTTGTGTCCTCAGGCATGGCTGAAGGCAGCGCAAAGTGGCTGACCATCAGTCGTGACCAGGCGATCACCAATGCCTCGGTCGATGCAGCCATGATTTCATCACCTGGCATCACCAATCAGAACTGCTCAGTAACGCCGTTGGTAGCTTACTTGGCAGACCACAAGGCCGAGACGCTTAACCGTGTGATGGGTGTGGTAGAAGACTTTGCTGCACAGTACAACACTGCGCCGGATGCCGAGCGTCCGGTAGAGTTTTTGCTTGCAGCCGGCAATGCGGGTATCGAGGCGGCAACCAACATCGAAGTAGAGAAGGGCATTATTACCATGTACTTCGCGGTATATGGAGCAACTGCGCTGCTTTGCCTGCTCACTTTCAGAAGTATCCGTGCCACCATCGTTGCACTTATTCCCCTGATCATGACGACGATTATCTGCAAGGCGCTGATGGTCGTGCTTGGTATTGGGCTGAAGGTGGCGACCCTGCCAGTGATAGCCGTTGGTGTTGGGGTCGGGGTGGATTACGCGCTTTATTTATTGAGTGTGCAGGTGGCTGTGCAGGAGCGGGGTGAAAGCCTGGCGGTAGCTTATCGCAGGTCACTCGACTTTACCGGGCGTGTAGTTGCGCTTATTGGCCTGACCATGGCTGCCGGCGTAATAACCTGGGCTTGGTCTCCTATCAAGTTTCAGGCTGACATGGGCATCCTGCTGACCTTTATGTTCCTCTGGAACATGCTCGGTGCGTTGATTTTGATTCCAGCCCTATCGCACTTTCTGCTCAACCCAAAGCAAAGCTCAGATGGCCAAGGCGATAACTCAGAGGAGGCAAACGTCTCGCTATCCTCTGGTCAAGTGCGCCATGCGACCGCGTCATCTTACAAGCGTGAAGAGGTAGCAAGTTTTTGAAGTACCAGCTGGGTGGCGTTTGAAGTCACCGCCTTGAATTGAATGGCCGCCGTTGTTTCGGCTGGCAAGAACGACAGACGGAGAAGAGTATGTTTGAGCTTTTGATGAGTGCCGACATGATGGTGCCGGACCCCGATGGTATGACCGAGTTGCTGGTCGACAAGTTGGGCATATATAAACACGAGCGCTGGCGCCAGGCTTTTGATGATCACCCATACATTGCTCATTTTCTCCGGGTGCACAAGTCTCTTGCGGTGTCCCCGACGCGGGTTGAGCCGCAATGGCATCTTGATCGCCCGAACCCAGGCGATCCGATGTTTCATGATTTCCTGGAAAGTCTGAAAGCGTTTCAAGGCAAACACAGACCGATGCTGACGCACTCTATCGTGCTTGCGTTGCATGGTGACAAGTTTGATGCGCTGGTCAGCAAGCTCATGCGTCGAGGCTTGCCATTTCGCATGGCTCAGCGCACGCCTGACATGCCCTTTGACCGGCTATGGTTGGGAGCGACCCCGGAAAAGCCCATTTATGATCCTATAGTAGATGGCGGGTTGTGTATCGAGATAATGCCGGTGGAGCCGCTTCAAATGCCGCCAGAGACTTTCGCACAGCCGCCGGTACAACCGCGTGATGTAAAGCCGGGTGACATGGTCCGGGTTTCAGCAAGAGGGTACTTGGTACGCGATCTGAACGAGACGCTGCGCCGTGTCTCAACAAATCTTGATTGGGAGCCGAGTGGCCCTGTCGAGACCATTCAGAGCGAGGGTTACCGTCGCGCTCGTATGGGCTTTACCCTGCCCAATAGCGCCACTTTGGACTTGATCGAGGCAACCCGGTGGGACAGCGAAGCAGGCTTGTACCTGAACAGCTGGGGGCCAGGACCTTACTACATTCGTATTGCAGTCAACGATCTAGCAGCTAAGGCAGAGGATCTGCGAGCTCGCGGTACCAAGTTCACCTGGATTGAGGCCAGCGACGCCGTAGCCGGCAAGGCACTCATTCGCGTCGATCCAAACGATCTAAATGGTCAGCTGTTTGAGTTTGAGGAGTGCTGATATGAGTGTTGACGTAGAAGCCACGGCGGTCGCGATCAACGGCGCGGTCAAGGTTGTTCGTGATGGCGCGGTTGGCTGGGTCATCCTGACCAGGCCTGGCCAGATCAATGCGATTAACGATGATATCCGTCAGGGAGTACCTGCCGCGCTGGCTTTGCTGGAAGGTGACTGCGCGGTGCGTGCTATCGCCATTCGCGGTGAAGGTGAACGGGGTTTTTGCGCTGGAGCGGACATCAAAGAGAAGCGCGGCTTTGAGACATCGCTTGATGTGCGCAAACGCATTGAGTTATCGAGCTGGATCGACTCTCTCGATCGAGTCAGCAAACCGGTGATAGTGGCCATTCACGGCTATTGTATGGGCGGCGGCCTGGAGTTCGCCTTGGCTGCGGATATCCGCGTTGCTGCACCCGACGCCATCCTCGCGTTGCCCGAAACCGGCCTCGGTCTGATTCCAGGTGGTGGGGGAACACAGCGGCTTAGCCGGGTTGTTTCACCAGGCCATGCAGTGGACATGCTTTTGACTGGCGACCGCCTGGACGCCGCAAAGGCCTTGAGTATCGGGTTGGTATCCAGAGTCTCCTTGAGCAGCGACAGCTTGCTTGATGAGGTGAGTGCACTAGCGCATAAGATCGCCGCAAAGCCGCCAATGGCATCGGCCTTTGTCAAGCGAGCTGCTCGCGCATCCCTGGAAATGGAGCTTGGTGCCGGGCTTAGCCTGGAGCGCGACCTGTTTTCTTTGTTGGCGACCACAAAAGACGCTAAGGAGGCTGCGCTTGCATTTAGCGAGCGGCGTCAGCCTGTTTTTACCGGTGAGTGATACTGACCTTAAAGTACGGAGTTACAAGATGACGACGGGAAAACTTGATGGGCGCGTAGCGATAGTCACCGGTGCTGGCGGTGGTCTGGGCGCGGAATGTGCGCGAGTGCTGGCGGCGCATGGTGCCAGTCTGGCGATTGTGGATATCAATGAAGCCGCTGCCGCGCGCGTGGCAACGGAGATTGAGGCGTCTGGCGGCTCGGCGATGAGCGTCGCGACCGATGTCTCATCCGAGGAAAGTGTTGAGGCGATGGTCAGCGCGGTCATGGAGCGATTCGGCCGTATCGATGTACTGCACAACAATGCTGCAGTGCTTGACGTCGCCCAGCGTCAGAATGATCGAGACATCTGCAACCTGGACATTGCTGCGTGGGATCGTGCCATTGCTGTCAACCTGCGCGGTTCGGTGCTATGTACCAAGCACGTCGTACCAGTGATGCTGAAACAGGGAAAGGGCTCGGTGATTTTTGCGACCTCTGGTCTGGGCGCTCAGGGTGACCTTTCGCTAACGGGTTATGCCTGTTCCAAGGCGGCGTTGAACATGATGCCCAAACTGGTCGCGGCGCAGTATGGGAAGCAGGGGGTTCGGGGCAACGCGGTACAGATCGGGCTCGCGCCGGCAGAAAACGCACATTCGTCCATGCCGAAAGAGCTGCTGGATATTCTGCGGGATAATCACATGACTCCTGAACTCGGCACGCCAAGACAAATTGCCGACGTGGTTGCCTTTCTTGCCAGTGATGAATCGTCTTTTGTTACGGGCACAACGTTAGTCGCTGATGGCGGCTTTTCTAGCCATACGCCGTCGCTGGTGGCGATGCAGGCGTTTTTCAGTCAGTCCGACCGTAAGGGCATGTAAACCTTGTAAAGGGTTTGTTTTAGCAAGGTTTGATAATTGCGGCGAGAATGAAATTCGCCGCATGCTCTCGCCAAATTTTCATACCCTCTACGGACCTGGTATCGAAACCCACCAGAACCGAGAGGGTGTAGTGGTTGGTAAAGCCGCCAGACATCAATAGCGCTGATGTGGCTAGCAGAAAACGGGCATCTACATCCGCACGGAAAATTCCGTCAGATATCCCACGCTGCAGTAGCGAGGCAAACTTGGCTTTTAGCGCCGGCGATTGACCGGAGAAACTGTTGACCTGATCGTCGTGAGCTGACTCATGATAGCGGATACCTTCCAGCGCCAATGAGCCAAGTAGTGGGTCGTTCATGTACTGCTCAAAGGTGCAGTCGAGCAGCGTCAAGAGGGCCTGTTGTGGCGGTAGGTGTTCTACATTCAGTGCGACGAGCTCATCCATTATTTGCCGTGACGAGTCATCCAGCACTGTTGTAAATAGGGATTCCTTGGAGCCGTAGTAATGGTAAACCAGCTGCTTGGTTACTCCTGCCTGCCGCGCTATATCCTCCATTCGCGCCCCGGCCAGACCTTTTTGGGCAAAGATCTTCTTGGCCGCTGAAAGCAGACGCTCAAGGGTATCCCGCTTGCTGGGTTCGGCGCGAGTCGAGAAAGACTGGAGGTCATCAGTAGGCATGTCACACTCTTGATACATGACGCTTTTGGGTAATCAGGATAAAGCATTGCACGCGCACTGGGCACCCTGAAATCTAGCGCTTTGCTGGTCGAGAAAAGCAACGGGAGTATAACGATGGAAACAGGGCTTCAAGGGCGCAAAGCGCTAATTTGTGCTTCCTCCCGCGGGCTTGGTTTTGCCTGTGCGCAGGCGCTCGCACTTGAAGGTTGCGCCATAGTGATCAATGGTCGTGATGAGGCATCCCTAGCGTGCGCTGCCAGGCAAATTGCGCAGATCACAGGCGTAAGGCCGTTGCAGGTGGTGGCTGACATTGCCACCGAAGAGGGGCGAGAAAAACTCGCCGAACCGCTGGCCAGTGCGGATATCCTGGTGACCAACAATGGTGGTCCCCCACCGGGCGACATGGCTGATTGGGACAACGCACGCTGGCATGCTGCCCTCGAAGCAAACATGTTGTCTGCGGTGTCGCTTATTCAAGACGTTGTTCCGGGCATGCGCTCGCGCAAGTTTGGTCGGATTATCAATATCACCTCCGCAATGGTGAAGACTCCACGCTTGGCCATGGGACTGTCAACGGCTGCCCGTGCCGGGCTTACCGCGTTCTCCAAGGCGCTCGCTGCGGAGGTAGTCCGGGACAATGTGACGATCAACAACCTGCTGCCGGAAAGGATTGAGACAGACCGTCTGCGCTACATGACAGACAAATTGGCGAAGCATAAGGGGATTAGTTTGGCGCAGGCGCGTGAGGAGATGCTTCGCCCCATTCCTGCGGGTCGTTTTGGTCGGCCCGAAGAGCTTGCCGCGGCCTGCATTTTTCTTTGCTCGCAGCAGGCAGGCTATATAACAGGACAGAACTTGCAACTAGATGGTGGCGCCTATTCGGGGCTGATCTGATAGGTCATCGAGACGACAGCGTCTTCCAGTTAGCAGGGGGGACTTCGTGCGGTGCAAAGTCCAACTCGACTTCTACTCCATTCGGGTCGTAAAAGAAAATCTGCCATGTAAGGGTGCCGGGGCTACGTATGATGCGAAAGGTTACTTGGTGCTTTTGGAGGGACCCCAAGGTCCTGATCAAATCAATGGCGGAAAAAGCCATGTGATCTAGAACGCCACGGCGTGGAACGGGCATTTCTTTAACCTCGATAACATGCAGCACCGGCTCATCCTTTAAATATAGCCAAATCCCGGGGACCGGGAAATCCGGTCGTTGCCCTACCCGGAGTCCAAGCAGGTCAGTATAAAAACGACGCGTTAACTCAAGCTGATCGGTTACGATCGTGAAATGATCCATGCTAGTGATCATGCCAGAAGCTCTCTCTGTGTTCTGCAGGTGGGGGGGAGTCGGAGCCCTAGACTTTATCGCTGGATCTGGAGTTTATTTTGGAGCTTAAAGACAGGGGAAGCTGGCCTGTTTTAGTCCATTCGGCGATCCCTTCCCAGAGATCAGACCGTGCGTTTGCAAAGTTGTGCAAGTGAGCATTACCGGCAACACATAAGAGTGTCTTGTCGCACGCATTGGAAAAAAATTCAGGTTCCTTCTCTGGTGAAGGACTGACATCAACTTCACCGTATGCCAGCAATACCGGACAGAAAATGTTGGCGGCACTGGCGACAACCACGTTTGGAGTGAGTGCTGCGGTGGCCAGAGTGACGGGTGTCAGGCTCGAGTGCTGGTTATCGACAGTTATTACAGCGTCAGCAACATCTGGCAGGTGGAAAAGAGCGCGCATCTGCGATCGATCCGTGGGTATGTAGCCGCTGGGGGGTAGTGCCGCCTTCATCGCTTCTACTTCGGCACCGGCCAGTTCTAGAGGCAGGTTGCTCCAGCCAGCGACGATAAGGCGATCAAAGCTCTTGTAATGAGCTTGCTGATAGGTGACCAGCATACCGCCCATGGAGTGGCCCAAGCCGGCGACTGTCAGGCTTGTTGATTCTGCCAACGTGCCCCACTGGTTCGACCTTAAGGCTTGAACACACTGTTGAGTGGCAAGGTGATTGGCTTCTGCAATCATATTCAATGTCAGCTTGGATTCGGGCTCAGGCCTGCTGCTTTCACCCATGCCTAGATTGTCGAGCGCTAGAACTAGGTAGCCTCTATCGGTCATAAACTCGGCAAAGCTGTAACTCGGGTCAAGGTATGGCGGATGGAAGTAGCTGCGTGAGCAGCTGCCGCCATGCAGGCAAACAACAAGGGTCAGTGTCGCTGGTAGGTTGTCGCCAAACTTGTCCGGCAGGAACAGAGAGCCGCATAGGTCAACTTTGGATATGAAGGGGGTAAGGTGAGTTACGTCCCAGGATAGATTGATCGTTCGCATCCGTTACACCTTAGCAATTCCCCTTGGCCGCGAAGCTCAAGGGGATTGGTGAGTTGGTTTTAGCGTTGAGATTCGCGCATCACGATGGCTTCGGGGTTTAGCTCACGTTCAGTGCGAGCTTCGGTGAGAACCTGATAGCCGCCATCCATCCCGTCGTTGACGATGCCGTACATGCCTTTATTAAAGTCGTACATGGCGTGCTTCACGACGTAGGGGATGTCGTGGTCATAGAACTGGACACCTCCAAGCATCATCGAGCGATACAGCTGGCCGTTCTGATCCCAGGCATCGTACAGGCCGGCACCATAGGTATCTTCATCGAGATAGTAGGTGCGCTTGCTGTAAACGTGACGCATACCTGGTTTCAAGGTTGCTTCAACCTCCCATACACGGTGCAGCTCCCAGCGCTCGCATTCGGGGTTTACATGAGAGGTGCGGAACTGGTCCTCACAATCGAAGTAGAACTTGTAGGTGTTGTATGGAATCAGCATCTCTTTGCGCCCAACAAGCTTGAAATCAAACCTATCCTGCACGCCTGAGAACATGAATAGTTCGTCGAACAGCTCCAAGCCGCCCATGCTTCCCACCGGAGTGTCGTAATTGAACTCGGGGGCGAGTTTGATGCGCCGCTGTCCAGGGGTGTAGCTCCAGGCGCGGCGCGGCTTGTCGGTCGGATCGATAAAGTCCATCAGGCCAGTGAGCTCTCCCGCTTTGCGTGCGGGTTGCTTGGTCAGCGAGTAAACACGGTAAAAAAGATCCTCCGGCCGGCCTGGTACGTCTGTCTGGTAGTAAGGGCGCTCAACGAACGTAGCTTGGTTGGCAGACTGGGTTACTGACCCGTTTCTATCAACGACCCAGGTGTTGGACGAAGAGGTGGTGGTACCAAACTTGCCGTCGTTATAACGCACGAGCAGGTTCCAGATTACTTCATTGCCTGTCTGGGGGATCGGAAAGGGTAAACCGCCACGACAATTTGGCTCAATCGCCAAGCCGTCCTTCAGGGTATTGCAGGTAGTTGCGTTACGCACCGTTGCGTCCAGCACTTCCTGCGGGTAGGCAGCAGATCTGTGGCTGGGGTAAATGTCCATGTAGTAATCGGGGTTGCGCTTCAATACCTCTATCTGCCCCGCGCTAAGCAGGTGCTCGTGCTCGCTTAGATTGGCCGCAGTTATTCGATACAGGGGTTTGTCCGCAGCATAGGGGTCTTTCCAAAACCCTGTACCTGGCTCGAATCCCGGGGGGGAGGTTCGCAGCCCCCCCTCATAGGCCGGAATGCTGCCATCGGCGTTCGCGGCCTGAATAGCGCCCAATGGTGTGAGGGTATCGCCGATAGCGCTGGCTTCATCCGGGCTCACTGCGGCCAGAGATGTGGCGGACAGGCCGCCAACTAGCAATCCAATAGCAATTTTCAGTTTCATGATCTTTCTCCGTTTTTGTTTTTATAAAGAGAGCGCGAAAAATCGCTGTCCGGCACTGCTGCCAGGCAACGAGTTCGAGGTTAGGTAGTAGAACAATGAAGGCGCGGGACGTGCATCCCGATTTCCCTGCGCAGGAACGCCTTCCGGCAGGCAGAGCTGACCGGAACCGGCTTCACCCTGGATGTAAACCAGAGATGCTTTCACTTTATTTCCTTTTATTTTTATTTTTCAAAGGCTTTCATCGTGCTCCCAGCCCAGCCTGGATGGGCTGTACAGCCGAATCTGATTGCCTGCCTAAGACCCTAGCAGAGCATTGAAAATAATTCCACATGTAGATTGAAATTCTACAATTGGAATTATTCTGTCAGGATGCTTGAAGCGAGAGGAAGGGTTGTTTTGCTCTTTGCTCGCACGTCAGGGCGCTGGTTATCCGTTTTACGCTCGGTAAAACGGATAACCAGCGCCTCCGGTTCTTTCTTGTTACGTTCCCGATTGCCGTATACAGCGGACGGCGAATATTCATGCGTGGTGATGCCAGTGGGTATCGGACGCATTTTTTATTGGGCGTAGCAAGGACTCTGTCGGCAGGTGTTTGGTAGAGGAAAATCTGAGTCAGCCCAGTAGGGAGATACTTTAATGAATAACAAAAATACCGATTTCGACGTGATTGTCGTGGGCGGGGGAAGCAATGGCCTTTCAGCGGGTTGCTATCTCGGCCTTGAGGGCAAGCGTGTTCTTGTTCTAGAGGCGTTGGACAAGGTGGGTGGGATGGCGTCGTCCGGCTATCTCATCCCTGAGGCGCCGGAGCACCTGGTGCATCCTTGTGCGCTCGACATGATGTCGATGCGCGTGCACTCCCATGTACCGGAGGAGCTAGGCTTGGCCGACCACGGCTTTGACTCTATCGAGTTGTCGCCGGGTTATGTCTATTTACACCCCGATGGAAGCTCGTTGATCTTTTGGCGAGATCGGCAAAAAACAGCAGATGAAATTCGTCGGTATAGCCACAAGGATGCTGCTGCATTTCTTGAGTTCATGGATGTTATCGACATGTTCATGGATATAGCCCTGCCTATGATGCGGGTAGATCCCGCGCGGTTCAACTTGACAAGTAAGCTTAAAGTTCTAGGCGTGGCGCTGAAGAACCGGCGCCTTAAGCCTGAACTCATGGCGCTGATGACAGGGTCCGCTCATCAGGCTGCCAAGGAACGTTTCGAGCACCCGGTGACCATTTCCGCGATGTGCGCGCTGACGGGACTGGCAGGTGATATTCGGGCTGATGGCGGCGGTATCTACTATGCGCTACTTGGGTTTCTGCACCGCTTTGGCGTGGGACGGGTCAGGGGAGGTATGCAGCAATTGAGTAACGCAATGTGCTCGCGTCTCGAGGAGCTGGGTGGCAAGGTGATTACGTCTGCCACTGTGACTGAAATCATCTCTTCGCAGGGCAAAATCGAAGGCGTTCGACTTGCTGATGGGCGCACTTTCACTGCGCCCGCGGTGATAGCAGGTTGTCACCCCAAGGTAGCGCTGGAAATGGTAACCCCGGGCGAAATGCCTGCTCACCTGCTCACGCGGGTAGCCATGGCTCCTGCCAACGCGAAGGGCTCGGGCCCACTGAAAGTGGATGTCGCGCTTGACGGTTTGTTGTCGGTTCCACGCTATGAGGCCATCCGCGGCGACGGAATTGATTTACGCAAGACGGTCCTGTTGATCGGTACGGAAGACGCAGTACTTGAAAGCTTCGCCGCCTGTGAGCGTGGCGAAGTCCCCAGGTACCCCTACATTACGCTTGCGGTCCCTAGTGCGGCGGATCCGACTCAAGCGCCCGCCGGCCAGGACATCGTATATGTCTATCCGCCAGTCATGCCTGTCAACCCCAGTGCAGGCTGGGATGCGCTAAGGGAGACTGTGGCGGACCAGGTGTTGCGCCAATTGGCTGACTACGTGGATGGCATCGATGGTCATGTCATTGGCCGCCGTATCGAGGCAGCACCGGACTTCACAGAACGGCTAAATACAGTGAATGGCTGTGTAGTCCATATCGACACCACCACCATGCGTTCGAGCACTATGCGGCCTGCCTATGGGCTGGGTGGCGATACTCTCCCGGTTTCCGGGCTGTATCTGGGTAGCGCAGGCAGCCACCCGGGCGGCGGAGTCAATGGTATGGCCGGCAAGCTTGCAGCCAAGCGGGTGTCCACGTTTTTGTCGAAGAATTCCTAAGTCGCCTGTATCGCTTACCCGCGATTACAAGCGTGACTATAACAAAAGACCTGAAGGTCACAGGGAGAACCATTAATGTCAGCGGAAATGAACGAGCTTGATATCGAGCAGGCTTATCACGCGGTTTCAGATACCTATCTTGGCTCAGCAGTCGATATCCACGGGCTGTGCAGGGATAAGCGGATTAACGACCCAGTTATGCGTGGCGACTTCGTAGATAGTTACCTGGGGGTGCCAACCAATGCTGGTGCCAAGGCGGCCAAGTGCGTTGTCACGCTGTTCAAGCACAAAGACGTGATGGCGGTGCTGCGCGACGCAGAAACCTTCACCAGCGGTTTTATTGCCGAAGGGCTGGGCGCGTTCTTCGACGGTTTGATTGTGTTAGCCATGGACGGTGAACAGCATCGTCGTACACGGGCCCTGTTGCAGCCAGTGTTCATGCCGGAAACGGTCAACAAGTGGCGACCGGAAATCGACAGGGTCATTCGGGAAGAGTTTCTGCTGCCAATGCAGGCAGACAAGAAAGCCAACCTGATGGATTTCGGGTTGTATTTCCCCATCCGTGAGATGTACGCGCTGATGGGCTTTCCAAGCGACGACCCAGATAAATTCAAACAATACGCTACTTGGGCTCTCGCGCTGGTGGCCGCCAACCAGATCGATCCGGAGAAAGCGCGTATCTATGGTGCCTTTGCCGGTAAAGCGGTTAAGAACCTGTATGACGCGATAATGCAAATTGTGGTGACAAAACGGGCTGCTGGCGCAAAGGGCGATGACTTGATCAGTCGAATGATCAACGCTGAATATGAAGGCCGTGCGCTGGATAACCATGAGGTAACTACTTTCGTGCGCTCTTTGTTACCCGCCGCTGGAGAAACAACCACGCGCACCTTCAGTTCGATCATGACACTGTTGCTTGAGCGGCCAGAGCTGCTGGAACGAGTGAAAAGAGATCGGGGTTTGATTGGCAAGTTGATCGACGAAACTGTGCGTTATGAGCCTGTAGCAACTTTCAAGGTTCGCCAGGCTTCGAGAGACGTCGAGGTGGGTGGCGTTCTGGTTCCCAAGGGGGGCTTGGTTCAGTGCATGGTGATATCCGCCAACCGAGACGAAGATGTCTTCGACAACGCAGATCAGTTTGATATTGATCGAAAGGTGAAGCCTTCCTTCGGCTTCGGCTGGGGGGCGCACATGTGCATCGGTCAGTTTGTTGCCAAGGTCGAAATCAATTGCGCGATCAACGCAATTCTGGATCTGTTTCCAAACATCCGATTGGACCCAAGTATGCCTGCGCCTGTCATCGCAGGGGCTCAACTGCGAGGTGCGAAATCCATTCATGTGATTTGGGATTGATGCAACCTTAGCGGAGGAATACCAGTATGAAATCTTACAAAAACATCCCCGAGCGTGGCGACTTTGTTTACCAGCAGCTAGTTGGCCCATGCAAAACCACTGGGCCGGCGTTGAATGAAACACGCTCATTCTTCGGCCTGTTGCTGAGCAAGAGCATGCCTTTTGGCTCTGTACGTGATGATGAGGGGCACATCTACTCATTTGTTCGCTCGGTAATGGCCCCTACAGGTACGCCCAACCCGACGCGGTTTTTTTATCAGTCTACGCGGATTGACGGCCAGCATATTCGTATGGATACCGAGCGAATGGCAAAGCAGGCGTTGACGCCAATGCCAACGCAGACACTGGATGGGGATACGGTGCGCTGGACCAGCCTACCCGGAGAAGAGGGCAACCCCTGGTTACTGGAAGCCTCTGCTGAGCATATCAAGTGGGTGGAAGAGGGGCTGTATGAGCTGCAGGGGAAGCCGGTTGGCTGCGGTATGCAATGGTATTTGCCTGGCGTTGAGTGGGGCACATTTTATGTCTCGCAACTGTGGAGCCTTTCCGGCGTGTGCGAAGGACGGGAAGTGAAAGGCCTGATGGCACTGGACCAAGTGTATATGGCAGAAGGTGGAGCCATTCATTTCAAGAAAGACTTGGTGGTAAACAACAAAATGCACGTCATCTGGTGGTCTTTTGCCACGGTATACAAGGACGGTACATTCGACTCGGGATCATTCATGGTCGGCCATGACAACCTTGGTTACGCCATCTTCAACAATGAGAAAGGCGAGGTGCGTACTACCACCGATATCGAGGGCGTGGCAGTGCATAAGGACGGCAGTTACTTTCTGGACCATGCGCGAATTGTTTTGGACGGCAGTGAAGAGTGGGAGTTTCTGCCGGACGAAAAGGGTGAAATGGCGGACTTTGTTGGCGGCTTTCCAATTACAGCCCAGCAGGAAGGTCGCTGGCGCAGAGTAGGGGATACACGCGAACCGGACCACTGGCTGGCGTGGGGAGAGTCCGATCGCCGTAATGGGTCAGCGCGTAACGTGCGCGGTGCGGATCTATGACAGTCTCAATCGCCCGACTGTTCGAGGGCATAAACAGGAGCGGAATGTGATGCCAGGCTTAAACCAAAAAGACATAGACGCCTTTTTACACGGCCAAATCGCCTGTTGGAACTCAGGTAACCGTGAAGGCTTCTTCGAGCATTATCGGCAGGTTGCCCCAAAGGGCTTGAGCATTGAGTACGTTGGGCGCCCGGAGACGGATGGCTGGCCTGTACTTGAAGCTATGTGGGACCAGCAAAATAGCCGCTTTTCGGTGGAGGTAGAAGTGAGTATTCTCGGCCCGAATGAAGCAGCCTGTCACCATCGCAATGTGATGCGGGACGGCAGTGGCTCAATTGAGACGATCGAGCTGTACCGGTTCGAGGCAGATACAATGAGCGTGCGTTATTTTATCAAACAATAGTGTTTGCTCTACTGAGCCACAAAAAACCGCTGCCTTGGCAGCGGTTTTTTGTGGGCCATACTCACGCTAGGGCGAAGCTTCAACTTTCGCCAAATTGCTCGGTGATTTGACCGGGCGCGTTTGGCTGGCTGATACGATGCAATAGCAAACTGGCGGCGCTGAGGCCAAGCATTACAGTGATAACCGGCAATGCAGTTGGGCTCATCCACAGGCTGACGATGCCCACGGCCAAAGTGCCGAACAAGAACTGTATGAACCCAATGACTGATGAGGCAGAGCCGGCGCGGTGGCCCTGACTTGCCATTGCCAAGGCTACCGCGTTGGGTGTCAACAGGCCCATGGAGGTCATGTAGATAAAAAAGCACAGCATAAGCTGCGACAGGTTGATAGTGCCTGCCCAAATGGACAGCGTCGCCATTAGGGTTGCGATTGCTGGCGCAAGAAGCACATATTTGAGCAAAGTGGCAGGGCCATAGCGAGCGACCAGTTTCGCGTTCAGTTGTGAACCAAAAATCATGCCAAAAGCGTTGAGGCCGAAGAACCAGCCAAAGTGGTTAGGTTCGATACCATAGAGGTCGATGATGATCTTGGGGGATCCGGATACATACGCGAACATCCCGCCAAAAGGTAACGCACCTACCAGGACAAACCGCATAAACTTCCAGTCACAGGCCAGGCTCAGGTATTGATTGAATGCGGAACGTAGTTTCGGCTTGCTGCCGTTGCCGAGACTCGGTGAGGTTTCCCGCATGCAAAAATGGACACCCAGCAGCAGCGCCAGTCCACAGGCAGCCAGGGTCATGAAAATACCGCGCCAGCCGACTACCAGCAGCAAAGCTCCGCCTGCAAGCGGTGCCAGAATAGGCCCGAGGCCCAACATCAACATTAGCATCGAAAAGGCTCTCGCGGCCTGTACAGTGGAGGTTCGGTCGCGGATGACTGCCCTGCTGATGACTACGCCAGCTCCCCCGCCCAGCGCCTGGCAAAAGCGTGCGGCGGTCAGCGTTGTCAGATCCGTTGCGAAGGCACAGCCAATTGATGCGATGAAGAATAAGGTTAACCCTGCATAGAGCGGTGGCTTGCGGCCGTAGAGGTCGCTGAGCGGGCCGTAGAGCAACTGCCCAAATGCCATTCCCAGAAGAAATACGGCCAAGGTGATTTGCACCTCTGACGAGCTGACTTGCAGTTGGCTCGCAATTACCGGAAAGGCTGGCAAGTAAAGGTCGACGGAGAGCGGCGAAAGGGCCGTCAGCATGGCGAGTAAAAATAGCCAGCCGGGAAGCAGCGGTATCTTCTCAGGAAGCGTCATAGCGGAGAGTCCTATCGAATGACACGTGCAAGCGGCGTTCAGTCAGGCGCCGTGTCGGTTTCAAGAGTGGGTATTGTTTTTTGCTAGCGAGACAGCTGGTGGGTGACGCTAAAAAAGCCCCCTCAAGCCCAGCAGGCTATCGGGGGCTACACGATCAACTTGTTATGTACGGTGTGCTATTTCCCAGGCTTTGAGATCGAAGCCCGGGGTGCGAGCCTCACTGATGGTGAGTTCGGCTGGACGAGAAAGCAGTTTCTTCCCGGCCATGTGATCACTTGGCCGGTTGCAGGACTCAACCGCAACCAGGTGATCCTTGCGGAAGCAGAGCACGGAAAACTGTTGCGAACTCGGGTCGCCTAACGTGACGGTGGTGTCGAAGCCGGTAGACAAACCAACGATCTGCAGCTTGAGATTCCCCTGATCGGTCCAGAACCAAGGCGTGGCGATGAACGGCGACGGTTTCCCGAGCAGCCTTGCTGCAACGCTACGGGCCTGATCCATAGCGTTGGGCACGGATTCTATGCGGGTGTGTTCGCCGTTGTTGTGTATGCACGGGAAGCATGCCACATCGCCAATAGCGGAAATATGAGGGTCGTTGGTTAAGAGGTTGGCATCGACCTTAATACCATTGTCAATCTCAAGGCCAGCCTCGGCTGCCAAGGTGATGTTCGGGATGATGCCGATGCCATACACCACCAGGTCGGCCGGTAACTCTTCGCCGTTCTCTTTCACCACGCCGGTTACTTTTCCGTTGGCATGGGTTATTCGGCTGACGCCTTGATTGAAGTGAAATTTTACCCCCCAGCCTTGGTGCGCATCGAGGAACAATGCCGACATTTCATGGGAGATTGCGCGCGCCATGAGGCGGTCGCCGCGGTCAACCAGTTGGACTGATTTTCCCAGTGCCGCAGCGACAGCGGCAAACTCCAGTCCGATAAATCCGCAGCCCACTACAACTACGTTACTCGCCGCGCTCATTCGGGGGGAGAGCGCATCGGCATCAGCCAGGGTTTTTATTCCATACACCCCTTCAACATCATCCCCGGGGATGGATAACAACCTGTTGTGACCGCCCGTGGCAAGAACCAAATGATCGTAATCAACGCTGTTGCCATTGGCCAGCACCACATTTTGGTTCTGGCGGTCTATCTCGACCGCACGCGTATGCAGCAGCTGGATATTCTGTTCACTGAGAAAGGTGGCCGGGCGAAATGCCAAATTGTCCGCCTTTATCTTGCCCAGCAGGTAGGCTTTTGATAGTGGCGGGCGCTGGTAAGGCAGGCCGGGCTCATCGCCTATAAGAGTGAGGGCTCCGGTGTACCCGCCTTGTCGCAGAGAAGCTGCGACCTGAAAGCCGGCCTGGCCTGCGCCGACAATCACTACTGAAGAAATCGACATGTTTGCTCTCGCTGCTCAGTATTGGGATTCTGGGAGCCGCAGGATCATCCCTTCCATATTGGCGCTCACCGTCAGTTGGCAGGTGAGCCGGCTATTTGCCTGACGCTCGCTTGCATACTCAAGCATGTCCGACTCTGACTCCTGTAGCTCTGGCATGCCCGATAGCCAAGCATCATCCACAAACGCATGGCAGGTAGCGCAACTGCAGGCACCGCCGCAGTCGCCTTGAATACCGGGAACCATGGCAGCCAGCGCCGCCTGCATAACAGACTGTCCTATCTCAGCGTTTACTTGATGCTCTGTGCCATTGTGTTCAATGAGCGTGATGGTGGGCATGAGTGCTCTCCTGTTATTTTTTTGCAGTTATCGGGAAACAGCCCCGGTAGTCCTGAAGTTGGGTGCGCGACCCAGTGTGAGAATTAATAAGGGGCCGAGGACAGTACAGACTACGCTGTAAATCAGCATCGATGAGTAGGAGCCTGTTGCGCTCAGAAATGCTGCAAATAGCAAGGGCGCTAGTGCTGCGGCGACGGTATTCAGCCCTTGATGAACGCCAAACAGGCGCCCGTACTCTTTCATGCCGAAATAACGGGCGACTAGAAAAGCGGCAATATCAAACTCGGCACCTGCACCGAAACCCACTAGTACAGCGGCAAATGCCATCAGCCAAAAGTCAGTGCTTTCGCCGAGAAACAGTAGGCAGCCAACGGCCGGCAAGGATAGGCTGATGGCGGACACCAGCGGCGGCCATACACGGTCCAGCAGATACCCGATAAGTATCCGGCCGGCCGTCAGTGATACACCAAAGCAGCCAAATATCAGGCCTGCGTTCTCTGCCGAAATACCCTTGTCACGAAGCATGGGAACAGTGCTGGTAACCAATCCGACGATGGCAGAGATCACTAGGCTCAACGCGAGATTGCAGATCCAGAACTTTCTGGATGCCAAACCCTCAGCAAATGTAAGGCCCGGCAATTGATTCGTATCCAGACGGCCCGCCTTTTCTTCTGCGCTTACCTTCAAGCCTTGCGGCAGAGAAAACCAAAAAAGCGTTATCGGTAACAGCACCGCCAAGTTCAGCAGGGCGAGAATGACGAAGGCTGCGCGCCAGTCCCATAAGCCGATACCCCAGGACATTAGAGGTGGAACCACAGCAGCAGTGAGGCCGGTACCTGAAAGTCCGATGGCGAGCGCGAGACCGCGATTCTTGTCAAACCACATGTTCAAGAGCTGGGTCCAGGTGACCGCGAGACAGCCCATGCCCAACAAGGGGAGTAGTGCGAAGGCTAGATAGAGAGTCCAAATAGAGCCGCCGATCTGTGTGGTCGCCAGGTACCCGAAAGCAATGGCTACAAGCGAGATGATAGTAACGCGCTTCATGCCGAAACGGAGGTTGAACCAGCCGACCAATTGCAGCGATATAACCGCGCTGCCGAACAAGAACGTAATAGCCGCTTGCAGTGCTCCACGCTCCCAGCCAAAGGCTTCTTGAAGAGGGATGACCAGGGTGCCGAAGCCATATAGAAGAGACGCATTGATACTGATGGCGATGCCGATTAACGAAAGAATCAAGACTCGCCATCCGCTGCGGAACTCCGCTAGATCAATCGCTGCTTCGCTGTTGGGTGCATGCATGGGACGGCCTTTCATTGTTTTTATGAGTGCTGCTTAAGAAAATTCTGAGTTTTTGTTCTGTATACAGAAGATGTTGCTGATGTCAGAATATTTGATCTGGTCTGCGATGTCTATCCGATCATTGTGAGATTTGAACACAAAAACAATAAGTGACTAAAGGAAAACGTTGTATGCGATGGCTCAGTAGCTTTTCCATGGGTGCCAAGCTCCTTTTTGCTCCTGCCCTCATTGTGGTTTTACTCATTGCTGTCTCTGCGATTGCGTACGACGGTCTCGCCCGTCAGCAGGGTGTGCTGCGTGAGGTCGAAGAGGTTCGCTTCCACCAGTACCAGCGCGCACTAGAAATCGCGGCGGCTTCTCAGGCGGCTATGGTGGGTTCCTACGCGGCGGTGGTTCAGTTGATCCAGACCGAAGGCAACGCGTCGCAGGAGGAAATGCAGTTTTATGTAGAGGATATGCGCGCCAGTGTTCATGACATGAGTACTGGAATCGAGCGTGGTATGGCTGACAGTGGGGCGTTTAGTGAAGAAGAGCAGACGCTTTACCAAACCATGGGCGAGCAGGCCAAGGTCTTTGCGCAAGGAGTCGACGATCTGGCTGAAGCGGCGTTGACCTCACCTTACCAGGCGCCCTCATTGTTGGGTTATGTGCGTGCGGATTATACCCGTCTGCAAGGCCTGCTTTCTCGCATGCTTGTACTCCAGGAAGAGTTGTCTGCGCAGGCTTTTGCTACAGCAAACATGACAGCTGCATCGGTGACCAGGGCGCTTGCGATCGCCGTTGTTATTGCCATTGTCTTGGCTCTGCTGGTTGGGTTGTTGATGCGCTATCAGGTGCTGCGCTCCATCAAAGCCATCGAGCGAGCGGCGGTGAAGCTCAAGGATGGCGACCTGACTCATAGAGTGGAAGTGATAGGACGTGATGAAATCGCACAGACAGCGGTGGCTTTCAATGCGCTGATTACCAGTTTGCAGACGGCTGTAGAGCAGGTTAAGCGTGTTGCCGACTCTGTGGGAGCCTCGGCAGAGGAGTTGGTGGTTACTTCCAACCATGTCGCCGTTGGTGCAAATGAACAGGCCAGTGCCGCCGTTCAAGCATCGTCCACTGTCGAGCAGATGAGCCAGGGCATCGAATCTATTTCCTCCCACGCGGAAGGTTTGCGCAATTCGGCAGCGGATAGTTTGAAAGGCGCGGAAGAGGGGCGGTTCGCACTCAATCGGTTGCTTGATGAGATTCTGCGAGTCAGGCAAGCATTCCATGCGATTACGGCCTCGGTAGGGGACTTTGTCGCCAGCACCACCGCCATTACTGACAGTATCAACCGGGTCAAGGAGCTTTCGGCACAAACGAATTTGCTGGCGCTCAATGCGGCGATAGAGGCAGCGCGTGCAGGGGAGAGCGGTCGTGGATTCAGCGTGGTGGCTGATGAAGTAAGGAATCTAGCCCAGCGCTCTGCGGTCGCGGCCAACTCGATTAATGAGCTGACGGGGGCACTGGAAGGGCAGTCTGCCAGCGTTAGTGTGGTTCTGGGCGAGGGTGCTTCTGCCCTTGATAGCAGTCAGGAGTTACTAGAAGAGCTGGAAAAGGTGCTGCTGGAAGCCGCGCGACTGGTGGGTGCCTCGAGCACCGGCGTCAGTGAGATTGCCGCTGCGGTGCAGGTCCAGAATGAGGGTAGCAAGGAAATTTCCCTGGGTATTGAGCGTATCGCGAAGATGGCTGAGGAGGGGGACCAGATTTCGCACCAGGTCTCCGCTTCTGTTGCTTCACTGCGCGTGATCGCAGAAGAACTTGCTCTATCAGTGAGGCACTTCAGAACCTGACGGCCGAAAAAACCAGTTGTTTGGTCTGGGTAGTGAGTGCGCGGCAAAAGTTGCACATTAATTTCATGGTTCGTCTATTCAATGTATTTAACTGTATTTGTTTGAAAATAAAGGATTAATTTTACGTATTTTGCGGAGGTTAAGCGATTTTTTAGGCTTTTTTACTAATGGTAAAACTCAAAAATTTACAAAAAAGAAAAAATTGTTCATTATTTGTCTTCGCTGAGCCTGACAAGAGGAAAAAATATGAGTTCAGATAAGGTTATTTTTCGCGCTGTGGCGGATCGTGGCCGCTGCTGTGGCTATGGTTTGTGTGCTTCCATTTGCCCAGAAGTATACAAATTGGACGGTGATGGGTTGGTTTACTTCGACGACGACAAAGTCCCGCCGGAGTTGGAAGAAGCGGCCCGAGAAGGCGCAGAAGCTTGTCCTGCCGAGGCAATCTGGTTGGAAGAAATCCAGAGCTAACAACCGCTCACCTGAATACCAAGGAGCCAAGCATTATGAAACGCCTTGAAGGGAAGGTCGTATTGATCAGCGGTACTGGCGGCGGGCAGGGCCGGGTAGCTGCGCTGAGGTTTGCACGTGAAGGCGCTATCGTCGTTGGTTGTGACACAAACAGTGAGGAGCACGCAAAGACCGCTCAATTGATGGAAGCGGAGGGTTATTCACTGCATGGCAGTGCGCCAATCGATCTGGGCGACCACGAGCAAGTGCGCGGTTGGGTGGAAAGTGCGGTTGCCGCTCACGGCAAGATCGACGTCCTTTACAACAACGCTTCGGCAGCGCGTTTCGCTCCAGTGCAGGACATGAGTATAGAAGACTGGCATTTCACCATCCGCAACGAGGTCGACCTTATTTTCTATGCAACCAAGTATGCATGGAACCACTTGGCCAAGCAGAAAGGCGTGATTATCAACGTGTCTTCAACCGCGGCCTGGGGCGGATCTAAAGTGGCGGGTATCTCCGCCCATTCTGCGGCTAAGGGTGCAGTGGTGTCTTTCACTCGTCAGATCGCTGTGGAAGGTGCGCCCTTGGGCATTCGAGCCGTCAGTCTCAGCCCTGGATTTATTGCCACCCCGGGAACGGCGGCTTTCATGGAAAACCCTCAGGCCAGAGCTGCACTGCTTGATGGTGTGCTGATGGATCGCCCTGGTGAGCCGGAAGAGGTTGTCGCAATGGCTCTGTTTATTGCCTCGGAAGAAGCATCCTTCATCACCGGGTCAGATATCGTTATTGACGGTGGTTTGCTGGCAATCTGATCAGTCAATCGCGCTATGCGATAACCATTACGATCGCTGTCGACACAAAACATGAGGTAAAGAGCATGGATATTATTGGCATTGGCTATCTGGGCTTTGAAGCTACGGACTTGGATGCATGGCGTGACTATGGTCCGTCAGTGATGGGTTTCGGGATGGGCAAAAATCCTGATAGCGATCCCGATTCGGTTTATTTTCGTATAGATGACCGGCGTCATCGCTTTGCCTTTCACCCAGGTGATGTGGACCGTCTGGCCTATATTGGCTGGGAAGCGAAAGGTCGTATGGAGTACAAGCAAGCCTTGGCGCGTTTCCGTGAGGAAGGGGTCGATTTTGAAGTTGGCGATCAGGCGCTGTGTGAAATGCGCGGCGTCAAAGAGTTAATTCGATTTTTTGATCCAGTCGGGTTTCAGCACGAATTATTCTATGGACAAAAGTGGACGCCGGACTCCTTTGTGGCTGGTCGGCGACATGGTGGGTTCCTCGCCAACCACCGGGGGTTGGGTCATGTCGTGTTAATGGCCCCTGAGTACTCTGATGAGTTGGAGCACTTTCTTATCAATATCATGGGCTTTCATTGGTACGGATCTGGCGCAGGCAAGGGGCGCACGGGCTTTTTCCGTTCCAAACTGAACACTTACACCAGCCATGACATTGCGTATGGTCACGCGCCGGGCCGTATGGGAATACAGCACATTGGTTTATTCGTAAGCAGTATTAGGGATGTAGGTGAAACCTACGATCTCGTCAAAAAGCGTGAGCTGCCAATGATGATGACGCTGGGGCAACATGCGCAAGATCCCCATGTATCTTTCTACCACTTCACGCCGTCAGGTTTTGCTTTTGAGTGCATAGGCGAGATTGAGCCGTGGCACGATGATGGCTTTGAGCTAAATCCTGAGGTGATGAGTGTTTGGGGGCATGAAATTGTAGGCCCGATACTTGGGCCAAGTGTCAAAACACCTGAAGAGGTTCGTGATCCGGCTTTTAGCCAGAAGAAAGGCTAAGCCGCTTGCATCTCGCTCGTATTCAAGACCTGTACGGGCGTACCGGCTGGGCCTCACTCGACCTTGAGACAGGACAGGCTTGGTGGATACTTGGATGTTTTACCGATTGGGCTGAGAAGCTGACGCGGTGCCAAGCCAGAGCGCCCGCGGTCGATGAGATGCCTGTTCAACCAGGAGGCTATACGCTTTTGGCGCCTGCTGAATCAGGAGCTCGCGTTTTTGGCGTAGGCCTGAATTACCGGACGCATCTTGAGCGACTTGGTAGTTCTGAACCACCTCATCCGCTGTCTTATATCAAACCCGAGTCCGCACTGGTGCCGCATCTGGGTGAAATTCTTTATCCCGCGGTGACACAAGAGCTTGACTACGAAATAGAACTGGTCGCGGTAGTGGGTAGGCCGCTTGAGGATGAAGCAAGCGCGGTGTCATGTCTATTGGGTTACACCATTGGCAATGATGTGAGTGCGCGAGACGCAGGCAGGGCGCTGGGGAGACTGGATCTTTTTACTCAAAAAGCGCTGGATCAGACAACACCTCTCGGCCCCTGGTTAACCTTGAGAGCCGAGGCTGGTGGGGATAGGCAGCCGGAACTGGACATGCAGCTCTCAGTAAATGGTGAAGTCCGGCAGCGGGACAACACAAGAGAGATGATTTTTCCCCTGGCCGAGGTGCTGAATTACCTGGATGCCCGTGTGAAGCTGCGTGCGGGAGATGTTGTTTTTACCGGCTCTACCCATGGGGTAGGTCTGGAATCCGGTAGTTTTCTTCAACCGGGAGACCGAATCGAGGCAACGATTCAGGGTATAGGCACGCTAATAAACCAGGTCGGTCCACGCAGGCAATTAGCCTCGCCCAGGCGTCAGGGTCGCTTGGGGTTGCCCTCAGATCGTGGGTGAAAAAAATCGCGTGTTTGTAAATGTCGTGCTGCGTCCTGAGGGGTTGGTGTGATCAATCGGAAGTCTCCCTGGTACCCGCTGACGCTAGCAAGGTTTCGGCCCTTCTGGACTGCAGGAGCGGTAACCAATCTCGCAATCTGGATGCAGACGGTGGGGGCTGCCTGGATCATGGCGGGCTTATCGGATAGCGCCTGGATGGTCTCTCTAGTGCAGACCGCAATTACCTTGCCGGTATTCTTGTGCGGCTTGCCAGGAGGGGTGATTGCAGATCTTGTAGATCGGCGTCGATGGCTCCTTTTTACTCAATCATTGATGCTATTTGCGGCTTTCAGTCTATTTGCTCTTATGGTGTCAGGGTATTTGACGCCTTGGGCGCTACTTGGTTTGACCTTTTTGCTCGGCATTGGCAGCGCCCTTAATATGCCGGCTTGGATGGCTGCGACTTTAACTCTGATTCCCCGCGATGTGGTTCCCTCTGCGGTCGCCTTGAATGCGGTGTCAACCAATGTGGCCAGGGCGGTAGGGCCTGCGATTGCAGGGCTGTTGATTGCGGCGGTTGGGCAGTCGGCTGTGTTTTTCGTTATTGCCTTGTGCTTCTTTGGTGTAACGCTCTTTTTGCTGCGTTGGCAGGAGCAGCAACCGGTTGTCACCTTGCCTCCGGAGACCTTGTTCGGCGGAATGCGCAGTGGCCTGCGATATATACGCCACTCGCGAGAGTTGACCAGCTCGCTCACCCAGGTATTCGTATTCACCAGTTGTGCTAGTTCGCTTTGGGCTCTCTTGCCTTTAATAGCGAAGGAGCGTCTCTCAATGGCGGCCGATGGATACGGTTTGTTGATGGGCGCGTTGGGTTTGGGCGCTGTTTTGGCTGCGCTCAATTTGCCGCGGCTTTATCGTGATTTTGCGCTGCGTAAACTGATAGCTGGCGGGGTGGCGTTTTTTGCGTTAGCTACGGCTGGAGCAGCACTGCTGGAATCGGTTTGGACGGTATGGCCAGTTTTGGTGGCGGCAGGTATGGCCTGGATGGCAGTGAATGCCACAGCCTCAACGATCGTCCAGACTTGTGCTGCCGATTGGGTGCGCGCGCGGGTGGCCTCCGTTTACCTGTTGATGTATATGGGGGCGATGGCACTTGGTGGCTTCTTGTGGGGTGTTGTCGCGGAGGTTGCCGGCCTGCAGATGAGCCTACTGGTTTCCTCCGTCGCGATGCTAGCAGGGCTGTGGGTAACCCGACGGGGTGTCTTCGTGTTGGGCAGTGAAGCAGACTATCGAGTCATTGCGCAGGCGGACAAGGTGATGGTCGCAACCGCGGTGGCGCATTCGGATGGTCCGGTTTCAGTAGAGACTGTCTATCGTGCGATCCCTTCGGTGCGTGCTGACTTCCTCCGTATCGCCTACGCGGTTGGTAAGTCACGTCGCCGTAACGGTGCCAGAAACTGGCGCCTGTATCGCGATTTGGCTGATCCGGATCGCTATGTGGAGCGTTTCATTGTCGAATCCTGGTTGGACTATCTTCGTCAACGCGAACGAGTGACGCGGGCAGATCGGCAGATAGAGCTCGGGCTGAGCGGTTATATTGACCCTGGAGTGGTGTCGACCCGGCGCTATATCTCCCAGAGTGCGCAGGACACTTCGGATAAGTGACTTGGCTTGATTCTGGGCAAAGTTTTCCAGTTAAAGGCGTATTCAAAAATCATATTCTTGATATAGAATAAATTGTTGGGCTGCATAGAGTGCGGCTCATAATTTAGTTAGCTCAGGGAATATGATCAGATGCCAGCAGACGTCGCCCAGGGAAATGCCCCGGTAACCGTTAAACCCGTTGTTAATGCCATACGTATATTGCGGCTCTTGAGTCAGGCGGGTGGGCCTGAGCGCGCGGTGGACATTGCGCGGCAGCTGGATATCAACCCTAGCACCTGTTTCAATATTCTGCGCACGCTGGCGGCGGAAGACATGGTTGAGTTCAATGCTATGTCCAAGCGATATTCTGCTGGGCTGGGTTTGGCTAGGCTCGTGGAGCAGTTTGTTACTCAAGGTCAGAAGATTCAGTTGGCCAAGCCGTTGCTCGAGAGCTTTGCTGCCAAGGTCCGCGTAACGGTAACGCTCTGGCGACGTATCGGTAATGATCGCATCGTTATTGTCAGCTCCGCGGCCTGCCCGACGGACGTGCGAATCGATATGAGTGAGGGGCAGCGCCTGCCCATAATGATGGGCGCGAGCGGAAGACTTTTCGCCTCGCAGCTAGATTTGGAGTCCGAGAGCTCGCGGGAGATTTTCGAGAAAATACGCTGGGGAGCACCGTTGTCTTACGACGATTACAAAAAGCAGGTCAGCGATGCCTCGCAACGCGGCTGGGCGCTGGATGATGGCTATTTCTCTATAGGTATCCTTGCAGTCGCAGCTCCAGTATTTTCGCCGAGTAATAGTATCGAGTTTACTGTTTCGGCGGTGATGTTCCGTGGGCAGCGTGATGAGGCCGGTATTGCCGAACTTGGCAGCATGTTGGGAGGCCTGTGTAGTGAGCTGGAGTCTGTCCTTTTCTAGGCTTTCATGAGTCACTCTTTTACCAGTAGTAGGCTGCCACCGAGCGGGCCACCGCCGGCGGCAGTGACAGCGACCTGATGGTCTGCAATCTGTCGCTCTCCCGCCTTTCCCCATAATTGCAGACAGGCCTCATGCAAGTAGCCGAGCCCGTGGGTACGCCCTCCTGAGAGTTGTCCGCCGTTAGTATTGAGCGGCAGCTGGCCGGTAAGCGAAATCCGTTGCCCCCCCTCGATGAAGTTACCACTTTCTCCTCGTGGGCATAGTCCAAGAGCTTCAAGCCAGATCATGGTCAAAATGGAGAA
Organism: Halopseudomonas sabulinigri; assembly: GCF_900105255.1. NCBI lineage: Bacteria > Pseudomonadati > Pseudomonadota > Gammaproteobacteria > Pseudomonadales > Pseudomonadaceae > Halopseudomonas > Halopseudomonas sabulinigri. Next base: position 3,288,136 of record NZ_LT629763.1, read on the forward strand.
GCCGTCATATAGCTGTGCAGACTTCACGTCCTTGGGTTTTAGGTCTGTGCGGCTCCACATCATTTTACTCACATCGAATGCTGCGCCCTCAGTGAGTGATATTTGGTCCCATGACCAAGGCTGGTTCAGCGCGGCACCTATTGCCTCGATACGAATGGGAGGGTTTTTTGTATCCCGGGCAGCGTCCTTGTGAGAAAGAATAATTGCAGTGGAGGCGTCACAGTGTACGTCGCAGTCAAACATGCGTAAGGGCGATGAAATCATCCTTGATTGCATGTAGTCGTCCATGCTCATGGGCGAGCGATAAACCGCTTTTGGATTCAGCTGCGCATGCTTGCGACAGGTCAATGCTATCTGTGCAAGCTGCTCCGGCTTAGTTCCGTACTCATGGAAATGGCGCTGGGCATATATCGCCATCAAGTTCACTGCAGATAGGACGTTGAAGGGGGTATACCACTGCCAGGCAAAGCTGCTGTCGCGTCCAGCAGTCTTGTTGGTGAGCGCCGAAGCCTGCTTATTTATGAGGCGCGAGGATGACTCGGTGATAGTTCGAAATACCAACACGTGTTTGCATAGGCCGCTCGCAATGGCCATCGCCCCGTTGATGACGCCGGCAAGTGGCCCGGGTCCTTCGTAGCCGCCACCAAACCAGTTTACTTCCAAACCTAACGCGTTCTTTAGGGCGTTGGGGCCGACGGGTGAGAAGCTGTCGCCATTGTTGTTGTCACCCGGCCAGCAGGCGATACCGTCGATATCGCTGCGCTCAAGGCCTGCATCAGCTATTGCCTGCAGGCAAGCATCCACTGTCAGGCGCATTCCCGACAGTTGGGAAGGGCGCCCCACCTCCGATTGGCCGATCCCGGTGATCGCGACCTCTTTCTCATAGAGTCTGGTCGACATACTTAGTCCTTAATAAAGAGCGGAATCCAGACATCTTCTTGCTGCTCGAAAACAACTCTCAGCGGCATGCCGATATAGACCTGCTCAACAGGCTCTTCAACGTTGCTGAGAAAACGCAGCCCGGTTTGTTCTGGCAGTTCGACAATCGCTATCGCAAAGGGCGCGGCTAGGTTTGGAGTCCAGGGTTGGTAATTGATCGTAAAACTTACGACTGTCGCCTTCCCGGACACCTCTTTAGGGCGGACTGAAAGGCTTGCGCATTTTGGACAGACAGGCCCGGGAGGGTGAAAGTATCTGGTGCAGTCTTCGCACCAATGCATAAACAGGCGGCCCTGCTCCCCTCCTTGCCAGAAAGCGCGATTGTCTGCGGTCAGTGCGGGCAGCTTCCTGTGCATCTCGGTTGGTTCCTGAGTAATTACGGCGATGTAGCAAAGCGTATCATTTGTACATATATAAAAAAAGTGTTCTAATTTTTCTATGTGGCTGCCAATTAGGCCACCAATAACAATTAACAAGAGGAGAGCTGGAGCATGGCGCACCTATTAAAAGGCCGCTCGGTCGTGGTTACCGGGGGGTTCGGCATATTGGGCAGGGCTCTTGCAGTCTACCTTCTAGAGCAGGGTGCCCGAGTGGCTGCCTTAGACTTGAGCGCTGTCCCCGTAGATCTTCAGGCGAGTGAAGACTTTCTTCCGCTGGGAGGTGTAGACCTGACCGACCCGGTGTCCGCGGGGGATGCTATGACCCAGGTGTCGAGTGCGTTTGGCCATATAGACTCGCTGGTCAACGTCGCTGGTGGTTTTGCTTGGGAACCCTTTGAAACCGGCGCTCTGGAAACCTGGGATCGGATGTATCAGATGAATGTCCGAACGACCGTTACTGCCACGCATGCAGCTCTTCCCCATTTGCTTACATCGGCTGATGGTCGGGTGGTCAGCATCAGCGCGGTCGCTGCCGGTAAGGCAGGTTTGGGGGTTTCAGCATACGCTGCTGCCAAGGCTGGTGTGTCTCGATTCACCGAGTCTCTAGCTGAAGAGTTGAAGACGCGTAGCGTTACGGTGAACGCGGTTATGCCGAGCATTATTGATACCCCCACTAATAGAGCTGATATGCCTGATGAGGATTTCTCAAGTTGGGTGGCTCCAAGTTCTCTAGCCGCAGTTATCGGGTTTCTCCTATCGGATCAGGCGGCAGTCATTACCGGTGCCTGCCTCCCTGTGACCGGCAAGGTCTAGTTTCCAGACAACAATAAAAGGAAAGCTCCCATGAGATTGGTTACCTTCGTGAATAGTGCGGGCCTGGAACTGCCAGGTGCATTGCTCGACAGCGATCAGGTGGTACTTGATCTTCAAGCGGCGCATCGTGAATGCAAAGGTGGTGCCTCGCCAGCGTTGCAGAGTGTCTTGAGTTTGGCCGAGTCGGGTGACGCCGGCTTTGAGTTGGCACGCAGTGTAGTGGCTAAAGCGCCTGCTTCTGCGGTTGTTGCGCGGGATCAAGTACGTCTGCGAGCGCCAATCCAGCCCCCTCCACAGATGCGCGACTTTTCCTGCTTTGAGCTGCACCTGCAGCAATGTTTTGCCGCTGCCAGAAAGGGCCGTGCGATGCGGGCAGCTGACCCGGAAGCGGCACTGCGTGAGATGGATACCAGCGCAGATGACTCCGTCCTTAAAACCTTCAACCGTCAACCTATTTACTACAAGTGCAACCGCTTTGCGGTAGCGGGTATGGACGATGAGTTTCAGTGGCCATCGTACAGCAAGCTTTTGGATTTTGAGCTGGAGTTCGGTTGCTACATGGGCAAGCGAGGCAAAGACATAACGCGTGATCAGGCGCGGAGCTTCATCTTCGGTTACACCATTTTTAACGACATCAGCGCGCGCGACGCCCAAGGTCGCGAGATGGGCGGGATGTTGGGGCCGGCGAAGGGCAAGGATTTCGATACTGCGAATGTGATGGGTCCGTGCCTGGTGACGGCCGATGAGCTTGGTGATCCCTACGATCTGAATATGATTGCCAGGGTGAATGGCGAGGAGTGGGGGCGAGGTAACACGAGAGATATGCGCTGGCAGTTCGAAGATGTAATTGCTCATGTGTCGCAGTCGGAAACCTTGTATCCAGGGGAATTCCTGGGATCAGGGACTGTGGGTAATGGTTGTGGTTTGGAACAGCTGCGCTATCTCAAGCGAGGGGATGTGGTGGAGCTTGAGGTGGACGGTATTGGTGTATTACGTACACAGGTCGGACAAAAGTGATCACTCAGGGCGTATGGGAGTGGCTGAAAACCCGAGATACATAATTATCCTTACATTTTATGTACATTTATTAAAAATTTGTTTATATTTTTCCCGACTGCAGCCGGCATCATTTCAAATACCCTGGAGGCGAGCATGCTAACAAAAACAAGCGCAGTGCTTTCTGATGGCACTAAGATATCCGACCTGATTTATCCTGATACTCGTGAAGTTCAGATGCGCGTACTGTCCGATCCCGAGATCTATGAGCTGGAGATGGAGAAGATCTTCGGCAAGACGTGGGTCATGCTGGGCCACGAATCCGAGATTCCTAACTCTGGTGACTTTATCGTTCGAGATATGGGATCCGACTCAGTTATCGTTGCGCGTGACAAGGCTGGTGAGGTTCACGTGACGTTGAACGTTTGCCCTCACCGCGGCATGCGTGTAGCTCTGACTGACTGCGGTAATACCCAAATCCACAAGTGCATTTATCACGGCTGGGCCTTCCGTACCAATGGTGACTTTGTCGGCTCACCAGTAGAGCGTGAGTGCATGCACGGGAAGCTACTTGAGAAGTCTGAACTAGGCCTGAAAAAGGCGCGTTCGGTTCTGTACGGCGGCTTGATATTTGCGACTTGGAACATCGAGGGCCCTTCTTTTGAAGAGTTTCTTGGTGATGCCAAGTGGTATTACGACATGCTCTTCCTGAGAAGCGACAAAGGTATGGAAGTGCTCGGGCCACCGCAACGGTTCATTGTCAATGCAAACTGGAAGACCGCAGGCGAGCAGTCAGCGGCAGATGGTTTTCATACGCTGACATTGCATCGTTGGCTGGGTGAGGTGGGTAACTACTCAAAGAAAGGTGAGGATGAGGGTGAGGGCGCAGACCTGAGCCCGGAAATGATCGGGGTTGAAGTAAGTTCGCCCCATGGTCACGCATTGCGTTGTATTGATCTCGCTCGCAAGATCCGCCGTCTAACAGGTCTTAATCCGGATGAGCTTAGTGTTCAGGAGAAGCTTAAAGCGCTGCCTCCGGCAGGCATGACTCAGGATATGATTGATCAGCTTGCCAATAATTTGTCCGAAGATCAGCTGAAGGTTCTGACCTCTATGCCGCCCCAGGTCGGCGGTATGTTCCCTAACATTCTGTTCGGTTTCGTCTACATCCCGCAGCCTGATGGTTCTGTAGTGGGATCCATGACGATGCATACCTACATTCCGCGCGGACCAAATAAGCTTGAATTCTGCAACTGGATTTTTGCCGAGAAGGATGCACCGGCAGAGCTGCGGGAAAAAATGTTGAAACAGACAATTCAGCTGTTTGGCACTTCCGGCATGGTAGAGCAAGACGACTCTGACACCTGGCCGCACATGACGCTTTCCGCGAAAGGTGCAATGGGCAAGCATATGACGCTGAAGTATCAGGCGATGTTTGAAACAGGGGCCCCGGAAGGCTGGCCAGGGCCGGGCATTGTGAACGAAGGTTTCACCAAAGACGACACCCAGTGGCATTGGTGGTTGTATTGGAACGAATTGATGAACGCGGAATAACCTTCTCCATATCAATAAAAATAGGAGTCTCTTATGCAGCATGCTGAAGAAAAGAGCCTAGATATCAGTCAGGGACCATACGTGCCCGTTGGTTCAGCTGAGTACAGTGCCGTTGTAACTTTCTTGTATGAGGAGGCCGCACTTCTGGATCAGTTACGCTTGAACGAGTGGGGGGATCGGCTGGCGACTGACCTCGTGTATACCGCGCCCCTGCGTCACACTCGACTGGGTGTTGATCACGCACAGAGTTTTGTACGCAGCGTTCAGCATTTTCACGATGACTACCGCTCTGTGATGGGGCGTATCTTGCGCCTGTCCGGCAAGAGTGCATGGGCCGAAGACCCGCCGTCGCGCACTCGACGCCTAGTCACCAACGTTCTGGTTCGTGAAACTGAAAATCCCGACGAGCTGGACGTGACGAGCTACGTGCTGATGACACGCAGTCGCTTTAGTGAGCACCATGTTGACATCATCAGCTTCGAACGGAGAGATGTTCTGCGTAAGCAGGCGGATGGCGGATTCAAGCTCGCAAAACGAGAGGCGATCCTGGACCAATCAGTACTGGGTACAGCAAACCTCGCAGTGTTTTTGTAGTAAGAGTTGGGCTTTGGTTGTGGTCAGCAATCAAATGCCATGCGGGAAAAAGCCTGCCATTTGGCGGGCTTTTTTTTGCCTAGTTGCTCGATGTTGGTGGGGTTTTCAGTGCGGTACTTCGGCTTGTCGGCCTAATGTTCAGCCTATTCTTGACCGGATTGATGGTTAGTTGGCAGGGGTTAGCTGGCATGATCACCGTTAAGCCAAGCCTGATCTGTTGCGCATAAGAGCTCTTGTTGAGAACCAAAGTCGAGCGTTGAGCCAACCATCCTTCGCGCATGTTTAGCCCTTATCGGTTGCTGCGCGTAACATAAGCCGGTTTCTGCTGCGTGTTCATTGGCATCAAGATCGTACTCTCTTCCGCGAGAGATGGTGGTACAGCGACGGAGGATCAGCGCCGCTTCGGCTTCTTCAGTTGACAGCGTTCGAATAGCCCAGCCAGCCATGCCGTGGTTGAGGTCTATTCCGGCATATGGAGGGGGAGCGGTTATCTGAGTGCCTTGGGTCTTCCAGGCAAGATAAAGCTCGCCATTGCGCCATAGGCTGGGGCTGGTTGCGCCCAATAATCGTTGGGGAACTGCAATCTCATAGTGTCGATGCTCTATGTTGGCCGCTGCAGCAGCGATTGCAAGGCCAGCTAAGTCCAGCAAATGCGTGCATTGAAGTTTGGCGTCAGTTTGCCGGTTCACGCTGTGTGCGATGTCAGATAGTGGCATCCCTAGTAGCCCACGCAGCTGGTTGGCCGCAGATGGGCAAGCGTCGTAGGGGAAGCGAACCGCCCAGCCATTAATATCAGTCAGAATCTCGGAATTATGTCTGATGCTTACCCTGAAGTGATGAAAATCATCCTCAAGAGCGGCCCTGACTTCATGGTCGTTTTGAGCCTGGATTACTATGCGCCGCCTGAAAAGCATATTGATCTCACATTCTAGGTAGCAGGGAAATTGAGTGGAACTCTAGGTTATCGTGTAATAATATGAACATTAACAAAAAAAGTGTTTATTAAAAAGGCTGACGATATGGAACTGCTCAAGAATAAAGTTGCCCTGATCACCGGTTCTGGTGGCGGTATCGGCGAAGGTGTCGCACGTTACTTCGTTAAGCAGGGCGCTAGTGTTGTAGTCTCTGAGCTAAATGAAGAGCTCGGAGAGCGGGTGGCTGCAGACCTGCGCGCGCTTGGCGGTAATGCTGTTTTTGTTAAAACGGACGTGTCCAGCAAGGCCAGCATAGGAAACGCTATCGAAGCTGCGGCCAGGGAGTTTGGCGGCTTGGATGTGTTGGTAAATAATGCCTTTGCTCCCACGCCAAATGTCCTGTTTGAAGAAAAAACAGATGAAATGCTCGAGCAGACCCTGGGTACCACCGTCTGGGCTGCTTGGTGGGCAATGCGCGAAGCAATGCCTCTGATGAAAAAGCGTGGCGGCGGGTCAATTATCAACTTTTATTCAATTGATACTGAAATAGGTGCATGGCTGCATGCGGATTACAATACAGCCAAATCCGCCATTTTGGGCCTGACTCGCAGCGCTGCGTCTGAGTGGGGGCGATTCAACATCCGGGTAAATGCAATAGCTCCTACCGCTATGGGGGCAACCTTTCACAAGTTGGCCGCTGAACGCCCCGGTTTTGCCGAGATGTCGGCCTCGATGCGACCTTTGGGGCGCTGCGGTGAACCGGAGGATGATATTGGGCCTGTGGTTGCTTTCCTCGCGTCAGAGATGGCCCGGTTCGTTACCGGAGAGGCGCTGCACGTTGATGGTGGCCTGCACTTGCCGGGATATAATTCGCGCCCGGCCAATGTACTGCCGAGAGAATATTAACGCCTAACAGCTTCAGGTTTAACCCGCATGCCTGCTTGGCAGGATGCGGGTTAAACCACCTCTTAACGTTTCTTGACTGTTATGTCGGTGTCTTCCAAATCCCAGGTTGCAGCTGTTTTCCCTTCGTCCCGCAGTTGATATTTGAGTACCCTGCCTTGGGGGTTTTTTGGCAAGTCTGTACGGAACTCGATGTAGCGAGGTAGTGCGTAGTAGGGAACGGAATCCGTAGCCCACTGGAAAAGGTCTTCCTCTTTGAGGGAGGCATTTTCATGCAGGATTGCAGTTACTTTAACGTCATCCTCGCCTTTGTCTGACAGCACAGCATGTACTGCTACTTCAGCGATGGCAGGGTGCACGGCGAAGGCAGACTCCATTTCAAAACTGGAAATGTTTTCCCCTCTGCGGCGCAGGTAGTCTTTCTTGCGATCAACAAAAAAGAAAAAACCATCCTCGTCGAACTTGCCGATATCGCCAGTGTGATACCACATGTTCTTCATGACTTTCAGCGTTTCTTCGGGACGGCGCCAGTACCCCTGGAACATGATGTCTGGCCGCAGAGGGCGGACTACGATCTCTCCGGCCTGGTTGGCTGGCAGCTCGAAATCATTTTCATCAACAATGCGCACGTCAAAGTCGGGGATGCGCTTGCCGGAGGAGCCTGGTTTTGCGTACTCCCCGGCGGCCAGCGTAGTCACTACGCAGGCTTCGGTCAGGCCGTAGCCGTTACCCCCGACCAGAGGAGTGCCGAAACGAGATCGCCAGATCGATTTAGTTTCCTCCGTGTAGGGATTCCCGCGTGCTGTATGGATTTGTCCAAAACAGCGCTTCATTGCTTCATTGTCTGGAGCCTGGGCGAGCAACCCACCCATGCCGCCAAGAATGGATGCGATGGTGGCGCCGCTGCGCTCCACTTCCGGCCAGAAATTGGAGACCGAAAAGCGCGGAAGAATTGCCGCTCTCGCGCCCACCAGCATCGTGGCTATGATAGTCACGCAGAGCGCATTCATGTGAAATAAGGGTAGGGGCGTGATTGTTACGTCGGTTTCTGAAACAGGGCCCGCGCGCAGCTGTAGTCGAGCAAGGTTGCACATGAAGTTATAGCTGATCATGCAGCCCTTTGAAGGCCCTGTGGTCCCTGAAGTGTAGATGAGGCAGGCAAGGTCGGAAGCGGCTGGTCTAAACTCAATTGGGCTGTCGTTCTCGCCACGGTGCTGGTCGAGAGGGGCAACGGGAACGGCGCACTCGCCGCTGGTGTTGAGTGCTCCTCTAACCAGGATTTGCTTAAGTGAAGTAAGCTGACTGCTGATAGCAGACACGCGCTCCAGATAAGCCTGCTCGCAGATGAGTAGAGGAGTGTCAGCATCGGCAATTTGATGTCGCAGAAACTCACCGCGTAGTGCGGTATTAATCGGCACGCTAACAGCACCAAGTTTGTTTACCGCAAGCCAGCAGACGACGGCGTCTACGTTGTTATCCAGCATGCTGACGACGGTCTCACCTGGCTTAACACCTAGGGTGGCGAAAGAGTGAGCTAGCTTGGTAGAAAGTAAATCAATATCTCTATAAGTGTGCAATTCTCCGCTGAAATCGAGAAATACCCGGTCTGGATGGCTTGCTACTGCCCGGTCTAGTGCAGCGATGACAGTGTCTTGATCTCCGACATACCATGTATCAGGATTGCCAGTACCGCTCATGACTCATCTCCTTTCAGTGCGGCTCAACATGCGAGCCTGACGCTATTATTTTTGATAGAGAATTGAATTCTACATTGTATTTTTTGACCTGTCTCTACTGAGAGTTGAACAGAAAGTACTGAATGTGACTATATGTCGTGGTAGTATTGCTCTAATGAATGTTTTAAAGGGAGCTTGAGTGATGTTGGAAGAGTTTGAGGGAGGTAAGGCTGTAGAGGCTAAGGTGAGCGCCGTGAAAGGTAAGGCCGCTATGGGAGGCCGCAACGCACCAGCCGGCTCGAAGGCTCGGGCGGTTAAACCTAATCGACGCTCTGAAGAAACCATCAACGAAATACTTCAGGCTACTGAAGAGGTGGTTTTGAGCTCGGGTGCTGACCGTATTTCCATTTTGGACGTATGCAAAATTGCGGGCGTTTCGCGCGGAACCTTCTATCGCTATTTTTCATCCCAAGAAGATCTTCTGGATACTTTTTCAAGGCACAAGCGAGATAGTTTCCATCAGGTTCTGGTTAGCACCATAAGCGTAGTGGAGGATCCAGAGGCACGTTTGAACGCGCTGATCGCTTTTATCGACGACTATCTTGAGGAGAGTCGTGCTCAGCGTCTGCTGCGCGTTGCGCCCGAATACGCACTGGGCTTCTTTCGGCGTATTTTTCATGACTCCATATTGCGGTTTCAGGACACCTTGGACGTGGTGTTTGATGACTGGGATGCGAAGTTGGGTGTGAAGCTGGATCGAGAACTGATCTGCGAGATGATTATCAGATACGTTCTGAGTGAAATCCTGGTTCCGGAAACCTCCGGGCGCAGGTTGTTGCCGGCGCGTGTGCGGCGCCTGGTGGCGTCGTTGACTATGGGGTCAACCTCAAGAACGCGACGTTAGGGTCGAGTTCATCTATTTCTTGCATGGTGCCGGGACGCTTTGTGTCTTGGCATGCTCCCTCAGCCGCTTCCTGTGGGCTCTGTGTGGTCCTTAATTGACCTACCCTGAAGCCAGGGTTCCAGTAGTTCCTTCCGCATAAGTTCTTATTGCTATTTTGCGTGTTCGCCTGATCGAGTGTGGCGCTCTGGAAGACCTGTGCGCGGAAAAAATAATTTGAACAGTTTTGCAGTATTTGATCATTTTGTATTATGCTTTAGCGTATGAGCAAATTCTGTATTGAGAATTTAATGGCTCAGCTAACTAAAACAAAATCGAGGTCCAAAACATGCTGATTGATCTTCACGCGCACGCTCCCCATCCTGAGTATTACGACCAGCACCCTCACTGGGGTCCAGCGTTTGAATTACAGCCTGATGGCGACATCAAACTGCGCGTTGGCGAATGGATTTTGTCGCTCGGCGCTCCTGAGCGTAAGGCTGCCTTGCGCGAGGCTCATGCACGTGGCGAGACGCTTCAGGTGGCTGAGTACATGGCCAAGTGGGCTGACCCGAAGCATCGCTTAGCTGGCATGGATGCCGCTGGTCAGAATGCCCAGGTTCTGTCTGTTCCCAGCCACTGCTACATGTATTGGGCTGAGCCCGAGTTTTGTGTGCCTTTCGCCCAAAAGGTGAATGATTCCTTGGCCAAATACTGCTCTGGTGCACCTGATCGCTTGATGTTCTGGGCGCACGCGCCTCTGAATGTACCGGTTGAGGCCGCAAAGGAAATTCGCCGAGCGTGCACGGAGCTGGGGGCGAAGGGGTTGGTCGCTGGGGGTTCTAATTTTGGCGGACTGGAGTTTGACTCTCCTGAGATGGATCCGGTGTGGGAAGCATTGTGCGACCTCGATTTGCCCATGTTTGTGCACGGTTACAATCAATCTGTGACTTGGGGCAAAGACGCAAATACAGATCGCTATGAGACCACAGCCATTGTCGGTATGAATTACGACGAGTCCAAGTGCTTCTGGTACATGATCAACGGTGGTGTGTTTGATCGCTTCCCCAACCTGAAGGTTTACATCACCCACGGCGGTGGCTTTGTTCCGTACCAATTGGGTCGCATGGCACAAACTAATCCCAATCTGGATACCTATCACAACAAAAAGCCCTTCCTCTCTTATCTACGCAATTTCTACTTTGATGTGGAGCTGCATGAAGTGCCAATGCGCCAGGCAATGGTTGAGGTTATCGGTGCTGATCGCGTTCTCTATGGCTCCAACTTCGGTGGCAGCGACGCTGTGCGTCACGACCTGACGAGCGACTTGAAGCTGTCGCAAGAGGATATGGATCGTATCCGGTGGAAGAATGCCTGCGAGTTGCTGCATCTCGATCCCGCCAAGATCGGAAAGGTGGGTGCGTAATGAGGCTGGCACGCTGCGCTCGCCATGGGGGAGCACCTTTCTGGGGGGTGGTTGATCTCGAGCATGGCGAGGTAAGTCCGATCTTGGGGCTGTTCACTGAGTGGGCTCCCAGGGTTACCGCAGGGGAGGGTATCAGTGCATTGAAACTGGCACACCGCCCCGTGCCCTTGGCGGATGTCGTACTGCTGCCACCCATCGATCCGGTAAATCGTGTGGTGGTGGCTGGTGCCAACTACACCAAGCATCTGAAGGAAGACTTTGGCCTGGAAGCGCCCTCGCAACCCGTGGCCTTCCTCAAGGCTTACGGGGCGCTTATCGGCGCAAGCGATTCAATCCGCTTTCCTCCGCTGACTGATGAGCTCGACCACGAGGTTGAGCTTGTGGCTGTAATTGGTCGAAACGAGGTAGATCCGCAGGACCCGTTAGCAAGTGTTCTGGGTTATACGGTTGGCAATGATGTCAGCGCCCGGGACCTACAGCGCAGCGGTCCCAAGGGTATCGGGATGGATCTTTTTGCTGCCAAAAGCCAGGACCGTACGACCGGGGTTGGGCCTTGGATAGTAACCCGTGACGAGTTTCCAGCGGGTTCTCCACGTTTGCGTTTGACCTTGTCTGTCAATGGGGAGTTGCGCCAGGACGGACATACTTCAGACATGACTTGGGATGTCGGTGAGCTGGTGGCGTTTGTGGCGGCCAGATCCAGCTTTGCCTGCGGAGATATTCTCTTTACCGGATCTCCGGCCGGGGTAGGTATGGGCACCGGCAAGTTTCTGAAGTCAGGCGACGTCGTTGAAGCGACGGTCGAAGGTATCGGTACGTTACGTAACGTCGTAAGTGAAAAATACAGCTGAAAGGGGCTTTCGCAATGAATGCTGAAAACAAAGGCAAAGTAGTAGTAGTGGGTGCCGGACTGATGGGAACCGGAATTGCCCACGCATTTGCTAGTTCCGGGTTTGAAACGGTCCTGGTTGATACGAACTCAGACTCGCTGAAACGCGCTTACGCCGGTATCGAGAAAATCCTTGGTGATGGTGTCCGTCTGGGGAAGGTGGAAGAGCTGGTTGCGCAGCAGTCAATGGCGCGCTTGAGCACAAACGGAGATTTACGCCAAGCTGCAGCGGGCGCAGCACTGCTGATCGAGACTGTTTCAGAGCAGCTCGCGGTTAAGAAAGCTGTCGTGACTGAAGCAGCGGCAATGATGGCGGACGATGCCATCATTGCTAGTAACACTTCAGCATTGAGTGTGACAGAGATTGCAGCAGTGGTTCCTTGTCCAGAACGCTTTATCGGAATGCACTTTTTCAACCCTGTTCACAAGATGAAGTTGGTCGAGCTGGTGCGGGGACTGGCCACCAGAGATGAGACCGTCGCCAGGGCGCGCGATTTATGTGCAGCTATCAATAAAACTGCGATTGTGGTCAATGAGTCTCCTGGCCTTACCACAAGCCGGATGTCTGCTCTGCTTGGCAACGAAGCCATGTACATGCTGCAGGAGGGCACGGCCAGCGCCGAGGATATCGATACCGCATTGCGGATGGGCTTCAATCACCCTATGGGACCGCTTGAACTTGGCGATCTGACAGGCTGGGACACGCGCCTGTCGGTCCTGCGCTACCTGCACTCGACGCTTGGTGAGAAGTTTCGGCCGTGCCCACTCATCATCAAAATGGTAGCCGCTGGGCGTTTGGGCAGGAAGACAGGTCATGGAGTCTACCGATATGAGGATGGCAAGCCAGTCGCCGGTTCGGGCTTGAAGGCGGGCTTCTGATGAATGACAACGATATCGTCATTGTCGAAGCTGTGCGCACACCGGTGGGTCGCTTTCGCGGCTCGCTCGCGGGCGTGCGTGCTGATCATATGGGGGCATTAGTACTCAACGCTTTGCTCGATCGAACCGGTATCTCGGCGGACCAGGTGAGCGATGTGGTATTTGGCTGTGTGACGCAAATTGGTGAGCAGTCAGCAAACATCGCGCGAACGGCATTATTGAGCGCAGGGTGGCCGTCATCCGTGCCGGGCATGACTATTGATCGCAAATGCGGTTCTGGTGAGGCGGCAGTTCACGTGGCTGTGGGCGCCATTGCATCCGGAGCTGCGCAGATCATGGTTGCCGGCGGGTCTGAAAACATGAGTCGAGTGCCGATGGGCAGCAACCGTGACCTGCACGGCGAAGCCTTTGGCTGGCAAGCCTTGGAGCGCTATGAGCTTACATCGCAAGGTGAGGCTTCTGAGCGCATGGTAGACAAATGGGCGCTGACGCGCGAAGAGCTGGACGCTTTTGCGTTACAGAGCCACAGTCGTGCGGCTGCGGCTGCGGACGCGGGGTACTTCGAGCGCGAGATTGTCCCTGTACCGATTGCAGATTATTGCGAAAAAGACTTTGACGGGGACAGGGGCGTATTCGGTAAGGACGAAACCATCCGTCGCGACACCTCGGCCGAAAAGCTTGCGACGCTGAAGACGAGTTTTCGCCCTGAGAATGGTCGAATCACAGCCGGTAATTCTTCACAGATATCGGATGGTGCTGCGGCCTTGATGCTGATGAAGGCAAGTACCGCTAAATCCTTGGGGCTGAAGCCCAGGGCTAAAATTCGTTCCATCGTTACCGTCGGCGCTGATCCGACACTGATGCTGACCGGACCCATTGCTGCGACCCAATCACTGCTGACCAAAACAGGTCTGACGCTCAGTGATATTGACCTATTTGAAGTTAATGAGGCTTTCGCCTCTGTGCCGCTGGCGTGGCTTCAGGAAATAGGTGCCGCGCCTGACAGGTTGAATGTGAACGGTGGCGCCATCGCGTTGGGGCACCCGCTAGGCGCTAGCGGCGCCCGGATAATGACATCGATGCTGCACGAGCTAGAGCGACGTGGTGCCAGATTCGGTTTGCAAGCAATCTGCTGTGCTGGCGGTCTAGGTACGGCGACATTGCTGGAGCGGTGCGATTGATGTCCCGGATCCAGCCGGTACCTCTGGAACAGCTGCCGGCTTCATTGGCTGGTTTGCTGCAGAAGGGCGTGAGTTCTGGAGTTCTGAGTTCGACTGTGCCGCTTCAAGTATGGGCGAATAGCCCCTCTCATGCGCAAGGCTGGCTGGCTTTGCTTGATCTATTCCACAGTGACAGCAGTCTCCCCGAACGATTGCGGGAGTTGGTGCGGCTTAAAATTGCCGGGATTACCAATTGCCGGGCGTGCCAGGTTGCTCGCAAGAGCGACCAGGTAAGTGAAGAAGAGGTGGCTTGTTTGAGCGCCGATGATGATCGATTTTCTGCCGGCGAGCAGGCTGCAATAAGGTTTGCGCAGTTGTTTGCCTCTGACTATACGGCGATTGATGAAGGTCATTTTGCAGCGCTACGCCAGCACTTTTCTTTAGAGCAGCTCACCGAGCTGAATATGTACTGCGCCTTGATGCTGGCAGGCGGTCGTATGACCTTCGTGCAGCAGGCCTACTGAGGTAATCATATGAACGAACAGCTGCAAGATATCCCCCTCATTACGATTGATGGGAAAGAAGTGTCGCTCAAGGACTATGCGGGCAAGGTCATTCTCATTGTTAACGTTGCATCCAAGTGCGGACTGACTCCCCAGTACAGCAGCCTTGAGAGGTTTTATCGGCATCACGCCGAGGAAGGCTTGGTAGTGCTGGGGTTCCCTGCTAATGACTTCAGGGAGCAGGAGCCAGGTACTGATCAGCAGATCGCTGATTTCTGTAAGACCGAATACGAGGTTACTTTCCCACTGTTTTCCAAAATTGCGGTTAGCGGGCCCCACCAGCACCCACTGTACACCGCGTTAATCAGCGCCAAGCCATCTACTGTGGGTGAGGGAAGCATGAGGCAGCGCCTGCAGGATTATGGTATTGCCGTGAACCCGGAGCCTGAAGTGTTGTGGAACTTCGAGAAATTTTTGATCAGTAGAGAGGGGGAGGTGGTTGGTCGCTTCGCGCCGGATATGGACATCACCGATACTCGGATTCAAGAGGCAATTCGGGCATTGCTTTGAGCTGGTTATTTTGTTGATCAAAATGTGTAAAACAGTTCAAAAACTAATTTGGGTGTCATAATCTTTAAAAGAAGACAGCGGGCACAATACATTTTCAGTCCGCCGCCACAAACAATAATCAAGAGGTAAGCGATATGTCCGAAGCGGCCAAGAGTGACCTTGAAAAAGTATTTGCCGATGTCGCCAGTAACTACCAGGGCTCTGACATCGATCTACATGCAACCTACGCGAAGATGCGTGCGGAAACCCCTGTGCTGGAAGCCAACTTCATGGAGCAGTTGGGCGTGCCCTCCATCGCTGGCGTCGACCCTAACCGCCCTTGTTACACGTTGTTTAAATACGATGACGTGATGAAAGTCATGCGTGATAGCGCGCAATTTACCAGCGGCTTCATTGCTGAGGGGCTCGGTGCCTTTTTTGATGGTCTTATTCTCACGGCTATGGATGGTGATCTGCACAAAAGCATGCGCAACCTGCTACAGCCGGTCTTTCTGCCTGAAACTGTAAACCGCTGGAAAGAGCAGCGTATCGATAGGGTAATACGCGAAGAGTTCATCAAGCCGATGCTGCCGAACAAAAGCGCTGATTTGATGGATTTTGCGCTGTATTTCCCCATTCGGGTCATTTACTCATTGATTGGTTTCCCGGAAGACAAGCCCGAGAAGATAAAGCAGTATGCCGCATGGGCCTTGGCGATTCTCGCTGGGCCGCAAGTGGATCCCGCCAAGGCAGAAGCCGCTAAGAAAGCTGCGATGGAGGCTGTGGTGGCGCTGTACGATGCTATCAAAGAAGTTGTGGTACAGCGCAGAGCAGAAGGCGCAGAGGGTGACGATCTCATTAGTCGTTTGATTCGAGCTGAGTACGAGGGTAGGTCCTTGGACGATCATGAGGTAACCACCTTTGTACGCTCCCTGCTCCCGGCGGCGGGTGAAACAACTACGCGTACTTTCGGCACCTTGATGGTTCAGTTGTTGGAAAATCCGGACGTACTTGAACGTGTTCGCGCTGATCGTGGTCTGGTTAACAAAGCCATCGACGAATCTATACGATACGAGCCAGTGGCTACGTTCAAAGTTCGACAGGCTGCTGACGCTACCGAGATAAGAGGTGTTCAGATACCCAAGGGTGCAATGGTTTCTTGCATTGTCAGTTCGGCTAACCGGGATGAGGAGGCGTTCGTCAATGCTGACAAATTCGATATTGATCGCAAGCCTCGTCCCTCGTTTGGGTTTGGTTTCGGCCCGCATATGTGCATTGGTCAATTTGTTGCTAAAACCGAGATCAATTGCGCCCTGAATGCGATCCTGGATCTTATGCCTAATCTTCGCCTCGACCCCTCAAAGCCTGCTCCGAAAATCACTGGAGCACAGTTGCGTGGGCCCCACGAGCTGCATGTTTTGTGGGATTGATATGCTCTAGTGGGTGATTCCCCTTGTACAAAAGCGCGTTGCATGAAAATGCATCGCGCTTTTTTTTGAACATTTTTAATGTTTGCTACCTAGGTATAAAAATTCATTTAAAAACAATAATTTGTGTTTTTTCATGAAATTTAAAACATTCACATGTGAACAGAATCAAAAAATATGTTTAAATTAACCCCTGTGTGATCTATCATCATCAAACAATCACAATCCGCGAAAAGCGAAGGGGAACATAATGAATCTGGACGACCTCATTCTCGTTAGTGTTGACGACCACGCGATCGAGCCGCCGGATGCGTTCAAGCATCATATGCCGGAGAAGTTCAAGGGCCGCGAGCCCCATGTTGAAAAGCGCGGCGATCGGGATGTATGGATTTTCGAAGATGAAGCTACTGGTTATATGGGGCTTAATTCGGTCGTAGGCCGGCCCAAAGAAGAGTACGGCATGGAGCCGTTGGGCTATGACCAGATGCGCCGCGGAACTTGGGATGTGGCTGCTCGCGTAGATGATATGAACGCCAATGGCGTACTCGGTTCGCTGTGCTTCCCGACCTTTCCTGGTTTTGCTGGCCAGCGCTTTCAGGCCCACTCCAATCGCGAGATCGCTCTGGCTGCTATCCGCGCTTATAACGACTGGCACCTATACGACTGGTGCAACGCCGCGCCTGGTCGTTTCATCCCGCTGATGCTGGTGCCTTTTTGGGACATGCCCGCAGCTGTGGCTGAAGTAAAGCGCTTGTCAGCCCAAGGTGTACATGCGTTGTCTTTCTCTGATAACCCAGCGCGTCTTGGGTATCCTTCAATCCACGATGATTACTGGGATCCGCTGTGGAAAGCCTGTTCTGACAACAACGTCGTGATCTGCTGTCACATTGGTTCTGGCGGTAAAGCGGAGCACGCCTCTGACTTGTCCCCTATCGACGCCTGGATCACCACTATGCCGATTTCCATTGCCAATGCGGCTGCGGACTGGATTTGGGCGCCGATGTGGAAGAAGTATCCGAATCTGCGTATGGCTCTCTCGGAAGGTAGCATTGGCTGGGTTCCATACTTGTTGGAGCGTGCGAACTTCACCCATCGTCACCATAACGCCTGGACCAACGCGGACTTCGGCGGAAAAATGCCGAGCGATATCTTCTTCAAGCACTTCGTCACCTGCTTCATTGAAGATAACTTTGGCCTGCAGAACCTGCACTTCATGAACGAAGACATGGTTACCTGGGAAAGCGATTACCCGCACTCAGATTGCACCTGGCCACACTCTCCCGAAACTACTTGGGAAGGTCTGAAGCACCTGACCAAGGAGCAGATCGACAAGGTCACGCACCTCAACGCTATGCGTCAGTTCTCCTACGATCCATTTTCTATCATGAAGCGCGAGGATTGCACCGTTGCAGCGTTGCGCGCCAAGGCGGCGCATGTGAGTACCGAGCCGGCTCTGGGTCTTGGTGGGGCAGAAGTCACTCGCAAAGACGGTAAGCCCGTGACTTCTGGCGATATCAACGCCATGTTCGAGACCGCGGACGCAAAGACCGCAATCTGATTTGCTCAGGCAATGCACAGTGCTCCCTTACATAGGGAGCATTTGAGTGCCACTGAACGAAATGACTTTTGTCGATTTTTGAATTATTCAGGATGCCTCGGAAATGAGTATTTCAGAGTTTAGCTACAGCGCTATTCCTGCCGACGCCGAGCAATTGCGTGCGCAAGTGCGTGCTTTTCTGTCAGACGTATTGCACGACTACCCAGAGGAAAAGCGTGCCTACTCTTGGATGGGCTTTGACGCAGAGTTCAGCCGTCTGTTAGGGGAAAAGGGTTGGTTGGGAATGGCACTGCCAAAGCAGTACGGTGGCGCAGAAGCATCTCCCTTTTCCCGCTATGTCATTATCGAAGAGCTGTTGGCTGCCGGGGCTCCGGTGTCTGCACACTGGATTGCAGACCGGCAAAGTGCGCCCCTTATTTTACGCTTTGGCACCGAAGCTCAGCGTAAAAAGTATCTGCCCCCTATTTGCCGTGGCGAGAGCTACTTCTGTATTGGCATGAGTGAACCTAACTCCGGCTCTGACTTAGCCTCCATCCGTACTACTGCCGTGCGTAATGCTGGTGGCTGGGTTTTGAATGGGCAGAAAGTATGGACCACCAATGCTCAGCACTCGCATTACATGATCGCTTTGGTGCGTACCGGCGATAAGGAAACCTCTGGACGTCATGGCGGGATGTCACAGTTCATTGTCGATCTGCGTACTCCTGGCATCACTATCAGACCGATCGCGGACTTGGCTGGTGGCGAACACTTCAATGAGGTGTTTTTTGACAACGCCCAGCTTGAGGAGGGTGCCCTGATTGGCGAAGAGGGTCGGGGATGGGATCAGGTGACAGCAGAGCTAGCTTTCGAGCGGAGTGGCCCTGAGCGATTTCTTAGCAGTATCGCGGTAATGCACACCGCCATCGATGCTATCGGGCGCCAGCCTGATGCGCTGCAAGCACGTGAAATAGGCAAGATTACAGCTCGTCTCTTAACACTTAGAAACATGTCGCTGGGGGTTACTCGACAGTTGAGTGAGGGCAAAAACCCTGCGTGGGCGGCTTCGTGTGTCAAGGACCTGGGCAACGTACTTGAGCAGGAATTGCCCGAGATATTGCAGGGTGTGGTTGATGAGCAGCCGCAGGTTGTTGGGGGTTCAGCACACGCGAAAGTGCTGGCATACCTTACGCAAATGGCACCTTCTTTCTCTTTGCGCGGGGGAACTCGAGAGATTCTCCGCGGGATTATTGCACGTGGACTGGGGCTTCGATAATGCGCGAACTTTTTGAATCGACTATTGAGCGACTGCTGTCTGATTTGTGCACGCCCGACCTGGTTCACGAAGCCGAGTCTGGAGAGTGGCCGGCTGCCCTGTGGCGAGCATTGGAGGATAACGGATTTCCTTTGGCAGGAGCTCCGGAAGTAGCTGGAGGTGCAGACGCGAGTTGGGCGGATCTGTATGTGATCATTCGAGCGCTAGGCCGATTTGCCGCCCCAGTGCCATTGGCTGAGATGATCATCGGCAACTGGTTACTGGAGCAGGCTGGACTCGGCGCACGCAGCGATATTCTGAGCTTAGCGAGCGAAACGAGTTTGACCATTGGCGAAGGCCGCGTTTCGGGAGAACTGGCTCAAGTGCCTTGGGGGCGATTTGCGGATTCGGTAGTGGCACTAGCCGGCGACAATGCAGGGCAAACCCATGTGGTACTGCTGGATGTCGCCACGGCTGAACGGGTTAGGCAGGGCACCAACATCGCAGGTGAGGCTCGTGATCACCTCAGCTTCAGCGCCGCCGCCGTCGCAATGTCCGCCGTATTGCCGACCCATCTGGCTGACGACGTCTTGCTGGCGGCAGGAGCCATGGCGCGTTCTGCGCAAATAGCTGGTGCCATAAACGCGTTATTGGAGATGACAGCCAGCTATGCAGGTGAGCGCAAACAATTTGGCAAACCAATCGCAGCCTTTCAGGCAATCCAGCAACAGTTGGCGGTCCTGGCAGAGCAGGCTGCAGCGGCCAACGTCGCTGCAGAAGCCGCCTTTGCGGGTGCTGATCAACGCCTGCCTATGTTCAGTGTGGCAGCGGCAAAAGTTTCTGCCTCGGAGGCAGCCAGCCAAGCTGCCGCTATCGGCCACTCAGTGCACGGCGCCATTGGCTTTACGCAGGAGTACGCTCTGCACACGTTAACCCGACGGCTCTGGAGTTGGCGTAGCGAGTTTGGCTCAAGCACATTCTGGAGCAAGGCACTAGGCGAGCATGTGTGCGCTGCTGGTTCAGCAGACTTCTGGCCAATGCTTACCAACCCCGAATTACAAGATCTTTCCACTACACAATAATAAGGAGCCGCACCCATGGGTAATTTTTTGCAGCTGGAGCGTCGCGGCGGCGTAGTCATCGTCCGTATGGATCGTCCGGATACGCGCAACGCGTTATCCGAGCCGTCGCAAATGCAGGAGTTCGTTGACCTGTGCGCGCAGATGCGCGCAGACGCTAGCGTTAAGGTCATTGTACTTACCGGTAACGGCAAATCATTTTGCGCCGGCGGAAACATCAAGGATATGCAAGCGCGCGACGGCATTTTTGCCGGCTCTCCATACGAACTGAGAAACACCTACCGCGATGGTATTCAGCGTATTCCAACAGCGCTCTACGACCTGGATATCCCTATTATCGCGGCCGTTAACGGAGCTGCGATTGGCGCTGGGCTTGATTTGGCGTGCATGTGTGATATCCGCATCGCTAGTACCAAAGCCGTTTTTGCCGAGAGCTTTGTCAAGCTGGGAATCGTGCCCGGTGACGGTGGCGCCTGGCTGCTGCCGCGCATAATTGGCATCCCCAAAGCCAGCCTGATGGCTTTTACTGGTGACACGATTGACGCGGAGAAAGCACTCGAGTGGGGGCTAGTAGAGCAACTGTGTGATCCGCAAGAGCTTGAGACGCAAGCGGTGGCTTTGGCAGAGCGTATCGCCGCGAACCCGGGTCACGCTTTGCGGCTGTGCAAGCGGCTTCTGCGTGAAGGCCAGCATATGCGCCTGGACTCCTTGCTTGAGTTGTCGGCCGCCTATCAGTCGCTGGCTCACCATACTGAAGATCATCAGGAGGCCGTGGCGGCCTTTGTTGACAAGCGTACGCCCGAATACAAAGACCGATAAACGCCAACTTGAGGGAGGACTCGTCACGATGCGTAGCGTATTCCGTGAAGACCACAATATGTTTAGAGAGCAGGCCCGTCGCTTTATTGAGCGGGAGATCAGCCCGAATCTGCATGAATGGGAAAAAAACGGCATCGTACCCAAGGAAGTCTGGTTGAAAGCCGGAGAAATGGGGCTACTGTGCTCCACAGTGCCTGAAGAGTACGGCGGTGCGGGCGGCGACTTTGGGCACTCTGCGGTCATGATCGAAGAGCTGGCTCGCGTTAATGCAACCGCTGTGGGCTTTACCACTCATTCTGAAATCGTTGCTCCATATATCGTGGCGTATGGCACTGAAGAGCAAAAGCACAAGTGGCTGCCCAAGATGGTGTCCGGTGAGATCATTGGCGTTATCGCTATGAGTGAGCCAGGCATCGGCAGCGATCTACGCTCGATGCGCACTTCCGTGCGCCAGGACGGTGACGAGTATGTGGTATCCGGCCAAAAGACCTTTATCACCAACGGTGGTAACGCAGACCTAGTAGTAACTGCGACCAAGCTGGATCCAAAGGGCAAGGATCTAACCCTGATCTGCATTGAGACAGATCGTCCGGGCTTTTCCAAGGGCAAGCTCCTAGACAAGATTGGTTTAAAAGGGCAAGACACCGCTGAGCTGTTTTTTGACGAAGTCCGTGTGCCTACGTCGAATCGGCTGGGTGAGGAAAATAAGGGCTTCAAGTACCTTACGCATCAGCTTGCGTGGGAACGGCTCATCATAGGCCTTCGTGCTGCCCAGTCTGTATCTACGCTGCTCGAAGAGACAATCGAGTACACGCGTGAGCGAAAGGTGTTCGGTAATCCGGTATTCGAGTTCCAGAACACGCGTTTCAAGCTGGCAGAGGTCAAGGCGCAGGCTACCATGCTGCGGGTTTTTATTGACGATTGCTTGCAGAAAGTAATGAGTGGAGAGCTCGCACCAGATGTTGCTGCAATGGCAAAACTCATGGGCTCTGAGCTTCAAGGCAAGCTGCTTGATGAGCTACTGCAGCTTCATGGCGGCTATGGCTTCATGAGCGAGTACAAGATCGGTCGGGCCTGGGTAGATGCTCGGGTAGCGCGGATTTATGGTGGTACATCCGAAATCATGAAAGAGATTATTAGCAGAAATCTCTAACTTAAGGGTGCTCGTAAAACAATAACAAGAGGGTCCAGGCTATGTGGCTTGCATGTCGAAATGTATTTATTTTCATGGCGTTGTTCTATATAGCAAACGCCTTTGCCCAAGGTATTCCAGAAGAGCAGTACTCTCAGGAAGAGGCTAGTGCAAAGCGTCTGTTAAACGAGGCTATCGACTACTACAAAAGGCACGGCGACGAAGCCATGGCCGCATTCAGCCGTCAGGGACGCTTTGTCCAGGATGACCTCTATGTCTATGTGATCAACACGGACGGGGTCATGCTGGCCAGCGGAGGTCCCTCTGCAAACCTCATAGGACGAGATGTTGGAGCTGCTCTCAACGATGATCTTAACAAGGCTTTGAAAGAAGCCCTGTCACTCCCTGAAACCGGAGAGATGCACGCGGCAGACTACCGCTGGATGAATTGGGCTGACGGTCGTGAAGAGCGCAAACGAGTGCTGTTCCAGCGAGTGGATGACAAGGTGTTTTCGGTTGGCTATTACCTGCCTCGGTCTAGCCGTGAAGAGGCCAAGTTATTTCTTGATCGCGTTGCTGCAGCAGTCGCGGACAGTCCGGAAGAAACCTTCGAGCGGATCAACGGACTGGACGCGGAGTTCCAGAGAGATGATCTCTACGCCTTCGTTGTCGATATAGATACCGAACGCTTCGTTGCGCATGGTTATAACCTGCGTCTGGTCCGTAGCGATTTTAGGAAAATCCATTCGGCGGATGAGCACCCTATCGGCAAGCAGATACTGCAGGCGGTAGAGCAAGCTGATCAAGGTACTGTGTCTTATGTGTGGCCAAATCCCGTTACCCGGAAGAATGAGCAGAAGATAACGATGTTTCGCAGAGTAGGGCACTACATCGTGCTGGTTGGTTATTACGAAGACCCGCGATGAAGGCAGGGTAAACCTTGGGCATGCTTGATAAAGAAGAAACATCTAAAGAGACTGTTTTAATCACCGGCGCAGGGCAGAGAGTGGGCTTGCATTGCGCTCAGCGGTTGGTCGCTGATGGTTATCAGGTCGTAATCACCTGTCGCAGGTTCCGGCCTGAGTGGAAGGTCAACCCCCTGAAAGGCATTGCGGTGATGCTTGCAGACTTCTCGTCAGAGCAGGGTATCAATGCCTTCATCCGGGTATTACAAGAAAGGGCGCATTCGTTGCGCGCAATCATTCATAACGCTTCTACGTGGATTGATGACGACCTTGTCGATGGTCCTGCCTTCCAGCGGCTATGCATGGTACACATGCAGGCTCCATATATGATCAACATGGCCTGTGCGAGTCTTTTTTCCGCCGACACTGTGGCTGACATCATTCACATCACTGACCACGATGCGCTCAACGGAGCGGATGATCACATTGCCTACTTGGCGACCAAGGCAGGACTGGAAAATCTGACCCGCTCGTTTGCCATGCATCTGGCCCCAAGCATTAAGGTCAACAGCATCGCGCCTGCGCTGATCATGTTCAATGACGGCGACAGTGAAGAGCAGCAGGCGAAGTTGCTTGCACGTTCCGCACTAGGTCTTGAGCCAGGACCGGAGGTCGTTTATCAAGCAGTAAAATACGTGATGAACAACCCTTACATCACCGGAACCTGTCTAGACCTGAATGGCGGCGGAACGCTGAAATTTGCATAAGAGAGTAGCCCATGAATATTGAAAAGCTAACCCGTCATTACGCTAACATTATTGAAGAGCTGGATGAAAACCCCACGCGGGACGGATTAAAAAACACGCCGGAGCGAGCAGCAAAAGCGATGCAGTTCTTGTGCAGAGGCTACGAGCAATCTCTGGATGAACTTGTTAATAATGCGCTTTTTGAGTCAGATAACGATGAAATGGTCATCGTGAAAGATATAGAACTTTATTCCTTGTGTGAACATCACATGCTGCCGTTTATTGGTAAAGCGCATGTTGCTTATATACCAACAGGTAAGGTGGTTGGGTTGTCAAAGATTGCTAGGATCGTGGATATGTTTGCACGTCGCCTGCAGATACAGGAGAATTTGACGCGCCAGATAGCGGAAGCGATTCAAACAGTTACCAATGCAGAAGGTGTAGCCGTAGTTATAGAGGCTAAACATATGTGTATGATGATGAGAGGCGTGGAAAAACAAAACTCAACAATGTATAGCTCGGTAATGTTGGGCGCTTTCAGGGAATCAGGGAATACGCGTCAGGAGTTTCTGCAGTTGATTGGCCGCCACTGATGTTAAATGCGTATGGCTGTTTTCAACAGCGCGGCCAATTTGTATTACTTAGCCGTTGTCAGTAGAGCGGGACAAATTTTCCCAGCTCTGCAGCTCGGCCCCCAATGTAGCCAAGCGGCTGTTAGCCATGTTGATAGCGTCCGACCCGGCAAGAAAGCGCGGCGGCGCCTCCGCATCTTTGCTTAGAGTCAGTAATGCCTGAGCAAGCTTGTCCGGACCTCCCTTTTGCTGGTGATTGTTGGCGTTGGAGGCAGCGACAATTTTTTCAGAAAAAGCACTGTAGTCTTCTATACCCTGGTCTGCGAAGTGCGCCGAGCTTGGGTCCAAGAAGTCAGTTTGGAAGGCGCCGGGCTGAACAGCGGTCACCTTGATACCAAAACCGTCTACCTCTTGTGCCAACGCTTCCGAAAACCCGCTGACTGCAAATTTTGATGCGCTATAGACGCTAGCGCCGGCCATGGCGTTTACACCAGCGATCGATGAGATGTTGAAAATATGGCCTGACCGTTTTTTTCTCATCACGGGCAGAACAGCTCTGCACATCTCGAAGACGCCGAAGACATTGGTGGAAAACTGATGCTCAATCTGGGTTTTCTGTGTTTGCTCAAATGCGCCGAGTAACCCATACCCAGCATTATTTATCAGGACATCAATGCCGCCAAAATGGTCGCATGCTGCAGCGATGGTTGCGGCTATTTGAGTGCCGTTGGTTACATCCAGCGGCAAAATCAAAAGATGCTGATTTTTAGTGCCAAGTTTTGATTTCAACGAGTCAGTATCCCGCGCTGTGGCAACGACATTGTAGCCTGCGCTGAGAGCAGATTTTGCGATAGATAGTCCCAGGCCACGTGCTGCGCCTGTAATTAGCCAGGTTTTATTTTCCATGAGTCTTCGCTACTTTTAATTGGTGGGTTGTTCAGCAAAATATAAGTTTAAGCTGGCTTGAGTCTAATATTTTAGCTATTTTTCTTAAAAAGTAATATCTGTTTGCGCAGCGTAGTAGCGGGGGCGCTGGCGGCTTTTCGTGGGGTAGTGTTCTACGGATGTTGTTTTGTCAGACGTGAATGTTGTGTTTGGTAAATATAATAAAACTCGGTGGGTAAGATATTAGTCTAGTTTTATCAAAGATGTTAAGGGTCCGGCTTTGTAGGGTATGGCTCGCACGTTTCTATCATAGCCAGGTACCGTTGTTCATCAGGGCGTCGAAGTGATGAATCATCTCCGTGGCCGGGTGTGGATAATCATGCCGTACCCACCATAGCCATAGGCCAGATAATGCGCCCACAAAGCAACGCACCGCTACCTCACCACCTAGCTCGTTCAATTGGTAGATACCTTGGCTGCGATAATGTTCGCGTACCTGAATAAGCAAAATATTCTCGAGGTGGGCAAGTATCACTGTTTGGGACGGGCTATTAAAAAATGCCGTCGTCAGCGTGGCGTGCCTCTCGGTGGCAGTAAACAGCCATCTTGCTACATCAAGGATGACGCTTTCGACGCCAGCGACACTGATAAGCCGGGTAGCTGGAGTGCCAATACTTTCATAACCAGCAACCAACATATCCTCTTTGTCGCGAAAGTGAGCGTAGAAGGTGGAGCGTGCTACCCCAGCTTTCTCAAATACTTCCTGAACCGTGATGTCTCTGAAGTCCTTTTCTAGCGCGAGAAGGTACAGGGTATCCAGAAGCCGCTGCCGGGTGCGGTTTGCTCGCTTCTTATGGCGATCATAGGATGCATGGGGTTCTTCGCTGTGTCCCGGTGAGGTCGTCAAAGGCGCTTTCCTGCTTGTCTCTACGTAAGGGCATAGGATTTCAGAATTCAGCCTGACACAGGGTGTGCAGGTCGGGCAAGGATAACTCTTAGTAAAATTCTACCTTCAAAATCGAACGGTTTCAGAATTCTGTCTGTTGTTGAATCGCTCGATGCAACTCTAAACTTTGCAAGGTCAGAAATTACAGACGGATCCTAACAATGACTGCCAAAAATGTGGACTTCAACAAGGCGTTTGGCGTTCCTGTTGGCACCATGCGACTGCTGAGAATGTATTCATCCAAGGCTGGGAAAACTTGTCCCGCGACTACAGAGCCCTGCGTAAAGGGCCGTCGGCATCTGCCCCAGGTAATGCATTACACCACCGCTCCAGCCCTTTCGATTCCAGCGTATATGGCTGCTTTCCCTGCGTACAAAGCTATGAATGTTCGTCCCTTGATCGCCGTGTGAGTCACTTTTTAGGTTGGCGCTTCGTACTGCTGAACTGCGCTTAGATAGGAAAAATCCAGCTTAAGCAACCTCGGGGCATTGGCGGTTCAAATACAGGAGTGTTTTTTGTGAAAGACCAATTTGACTATATCGTCGTTGGCGCTGGCTCAGCTGGGTGCGTAATGGCGAACCGGTTGTCTGCTGATCCGAATGTCTCGGTGCTCCTGATTGAGAGCGGCCCGGAACACACAAGCCCCCTGATAGCGATGCCTCGGGGTATAGGTAAGCTTCTGACGCCAGGTAATCCGCACGTTTGGGACTATCAAGCTGACCGCGGAGAGGGCATGGCTACGGAGCTTTGGCTAAAGGGGAGGGCTCTTGGTGGCTCGAGTTCAGTTAACGGAATGGTATACGTGCGAGGCGCGCCTGCCGATTACGATGCGTGGGAAGCCGCGGGATGCTGTGGCTGGGGCTGGCAAGAGATGGGGCGGCAGTTTGTTGCCATGGAAGACCATCAGCTCGGTAGGGCAGAGTGGCGAGGGGTAGGCGGGCCTCTAAAGGTGACCATACACCCGCCGGGTGACGACTTGTGTGATGCCATTATCAGCGCAGCGGAGAACATGGGAGTGCCCCGCGTTGAGGATACAAATCATGTAGAGTCCGTGGCGCTAGGTGGCTTTGGCTATCAGCCGCAAACCACCTGGAAAGGTCAGCGTTTCAGCGCCGCAAGGGCGTTCCTTGATCCCATACGTGAGCGGTCAAACTTGGCTGTTGTAACTCAAACAAACGTGCAATGTATTGACTTCAAGGGCAAGCTCGCAGTGGGCGTGCAGATAAGGGGCGCTGATGGACTGCAATCGTTGCGTTGCACACGCGAAGTGTTGTTGTGCGCTGGCGCAATTGAGTCGCCTAAGTTGCTTCAGTTATCCGGTATCGGACCGGCGTCACTTTTGTCTTCTTTGGGTATTTCACTGATCAAAGACGCTCCTGATGTTGGTAAGAATTTGCGGGAGCATGTTTATATCGCAGCACAATTCCGAGTAAAAAAGGGAAGCTTCAATCATTGTTTCTCTGGGTTGGGGCTAGCCCGTTCTGTGCTGAGTTACATTCTTGGAAAAAAAGGCCCTATGACTCACGCAGCCCACGAGGCAGGAGGGTTTATCAAAACTCGCCCTGGGCTAGAGCGGCCAGACGCGCAAATTGGCGTGAGTCTTTTTTCTATGGATGGTGACGGCAAAACAGTCTCCATAGATAAGCTGCCGGGCATCACTCTTGGGGGTTACTTCATGCACCCTCAAAGCCAAGGCGAGATCAGCATTGTTTCGACAGACCCGTCGACTCCTCCCAGGATAGTGGCAAATTACCTGAGCGCTGAGGTTGATCAGGTTGCCGCAATCTCACTATTGAAGTGGATCCGCCAGCTGGCGACGCAACCTTCACTCGCACCTTACCTCGTCCAAGAGTTGACGCCTGGCCCACAAGTTCAAACCGATAAAGAAATGCTTGCGGCATTTCGCCGGTTTGGTCAAACCGCTTACCACGTTGCGGGCACCTGCCGGATGGGGTCGGACGAGCGCTCAGTAGTTGATCCTGAACTGAGAGTTAGAGGTGTGGAAGGCTTGCGGGTGGTGGATACCTCAGTTATGCCCACGCTGGTGTCAGGCAATACTAACGCGCCGGCGATGGCTATCGCTATGCGAGCAGCGGAGATTATCGCTGCATCCAACCAGCAAGGAGATCGTGCTGCATGAGTATTCCTTTTTCGCACTTGGACAAGCTCTATATAAATGGGCTCTGGGAAACGGCTTCTGAAGGGACCGAAGCTATCCTTAACCCGGCCACCGAAGAGGTGATAGGTCATGCACCTGTCGGCGGGCTTGCCGATGCTGAGTTGGCCGTCGCAGCTGCACGGAGAGCTTTTGATAAGGGGCCTTGGCCTTGGCTGGGCGTGACCGAGCGCGCTGATTATATGCGGCGCATGCACGCGTCTCTGGTTGCCCGCCGAGAACAAATCGCGGCACTTATCGTGGCTGAGGTAGGCTGCTCGCAAATGGTCACCCAGGCCATGCAGGTTGATATGCCTTTAGGGCATGTTTTGCAGGCGATTGACCGTTCGCTGTTGGCCGAGGCGCGACAGATTCCTGTTGAGGCTGTACCCAATCAGATGAATCCCGCTGGGCCCATGATCCTAGGTAGCGGCAGCATAGAACGCGAACCGGTGGGTGTGGTCTCGGGTATAACAGGATACAACTTTCCTTTCCTGCTAAATCTGGCCAAAGTATTTCCCGCTCTGCTGGCTGGAAACACCCTGATATTAAAGCCGTCCCCCTATACCCCCTACTCAGCGTTGCTTTTTGGCGAGATCGCCGAGGAGATAGGTTTGCCCGCAGGCGTACTGAATGTGGTGACCGGTGATGCTGAGGTGGGTCGCTTATTGAGCAGTGATGCGCAGGTAGACATGGTTTCGTTTACCGGCTCGGAGACGGTCGGTATCAATATCATGACCCAAGCAGCCGCTACGCTAAAGCGGGTTCATCTTGAATTAGGGGGCAAGTCGGCATTGATTGTCCGCGCTGACGCCGACGTGCAAGCCGCCGCCCTTGGTGCTGTTGCTGGATTGATAGTCAACGCAGGACAGGGCTGCGCACTACTTACGCGTTTCGTGGTGCATAACTCGATCCGCAAGCAGTTCGTGCAGTGTGCCCAAACCGTTGCAAGTCAATTTAAGGTGGGCGATCCGGCTGATTCGAGTGTGATGATGGGGCCGCTTATTCGAGAGTCACAGCGGGCCAAAGTTGAGACGCTAATCGCCAGTGGGCTGGAGCAGGGGGCCAAGCTGGTATGCGGCGGCGGTCGCCCGGAGGGTATCAACAAAGGCTATTTTGTCGACATTACCTTGTTTGACGAGGTTACCAATGACATGACCATTGCGCAGGAAGAAATCTTTGGCCCGGTCGGCGTCGTCATTGGTTTTGATACGGATGATGAGGCGGTCGCTATAGCAAACGATTCGCGCTTTGGGCTTAACGGCGGCGTGATGACGGCAGATGCAGCAGTTGCGTACACAATGGCCAAGCGCATTCGTGCCGGCAGCGTTTACCTGAATGGGGGAGGGGGCACTATGCCGTACGCGCCCATTGGCGGTTTCAAGCGCTCGGGTATTGGTCGAGAGTTCGGACCTGATTGGCTCAATGAGTTTACTGAAGAGAAGTCCATTATCTATCCCGTCGGGCGCTGAGTTCGCTTCTAATCGTATCGGTATGAGGTTGAAAGTGTTGTGGCTAACAACAGAATCGGTGGTCCTGTACTTACAGAGCAACTACATATAGTAGCTGCGTCCGGAGGGCGGGGGAGCGTGGCTCTAGGTTCGGCGCTAAAATTTTCGATGAGCAGCGTTGGCTATACTGAAAAGGAGTTCATTCTCACTGGGTCTGCAGCGTCGTACGCCTCCCAGGAAAGTAACAGCTTGGGAGTCGACGGAAAGTGGGCTGTAGAGAAGAATGGCAGCGCAGCTTACACCACCCGTGCCATTGTTTATCGCCCCATAGATGAGGCGGAGTTCAATGGCACCGTCATCGTCGAATGGATGAACGTAACCAGTGGGAGCGACTCGAGCCCGGTTTGGATTTATACGCATAACGAGCTAATTCGAGAGGGCTATGTGCTGATCAGCCTTTCGGTCCAGGCTGCC
The DNA here is from genome assembly GCF_900105255.1 of Halopseudomonas sabulinigri. Taxonomy (NCBI): domain Bacteria; kingdom Pseudomonadati; phylum Pseudomonadota; class Gammaproteobacteria; order Pseudomonadales; family Pseudomonadaceae; genus Halopseudomonas; species Halopseudomonas sabulinigri. The sequence goes on from NZ_LT629763.1 coordinate 3,318,574, forward strand.
GGCATAGCAAGTACGCAGAGGATGGACAGCGAGCGCTACAGAGAGCTATTGCACCCTGGCGACAATTACTCTTACGATATTTTTTCTCAGGTTGGACAGGCTGTACGAACTCAAGCTGATGTACTACTGGGGGGGCTTTGCCCAGAGAGGGTGATTGCAGCGGGGGAGTCGCAGTCAGCTTACCGGTTGGTTACCTACCTAAACGCGATACATCTGCTTAAACCTGTTTATGATGGTTATCTATTGCAGAGTAGGCCGGCTAAAGGCGCACCTCTGGCTATACTGGGTGATGTGGCCGGCGCTACTCAAGTGCGCGCCGACTTAGGTGTGCCGGTGCTGGTATTTCAGACAGAAACTGATATCAATCCTGTGACCCGGCAGGCCGATACAGCCACCTACAGACTATGGGAAGTTGCTGGAACAGCGCACTTTGACGCATATGGCGGAGGTCTCGGGTTACTGGATGTGGGAGACGTAGAAGGCGCCGCAAGCGTCCTCTATGCGCTGCGTAATCCGCCTGCCACAGTGTTTGGCTTTATCTGCTGCAACAAAGCAATCAACGCTGGACCAATGACCTTCGTGTTGAGTGCAGCATTGCACGCATTGAACCAATGGATTAAAACGGGGCGTGCTCCATCCTCGGTGGGGCAGTTGCAGGCAACGAATTTTGCGCTTTATAACCCCTGTATTCTAAGAGATGAACTTGGGAACGCGCGTGGGGGTATCCGGACACCCTTTGTCGAGGTGCCGCTCGCCGCATTGGCTGGAACTGGAAATTCCGGAAGCCAGGAATTCTGCATGTTTTTCGGCACCACGGAGCCCTACACCCCCGCTAGGCTGTATGCCTTATATCCTAATAGTAAGTCCTTTCTTGAAAAGTGGAGCAAAGCCACGACGCTAGCTGTGGAGCAGGGCGTTATCCGGCCCGCAGACGCAAAACGGCTGATCGCAGCAGTAGAAAAACTTGAAGATGACATCTATGGACTGCCCCCGCTCCGGTAGGCATCACTGGCCTAGGTGTGATCTTTCAGTAGGTTGTTCATTCGGGACATACCCGGCAGATTGGAGGTGCGAAACAACAAGCCCCCGGAGCCCCGAATGAACAACCACAAAAATGCCCGATTAACTGTCCATGGTCGAGCCCTTTTGATCACTCGTATCCTTGAAGATGGTCTGCGCCCCTGCGAAGCTGCACAAGCGATGGGTGTCAGCCTGAGTACCGCTTACAAGTGGCTCGCGCGCTACAAAAACGAAAGCAACGATGGGCTGCACAATCGCTCTTCCTGACCTCGCTATTGCCCGCATCAAACGCCATCTGATCAGCAGCAGCAGATCATTGAGCAGCGCCGCGAGCGCCGAGTTTATAGGCATATCAGCGCCCAGGTAGGCGTGAGCGTCGCCACTATCGGCCGAGTTTTACGACGAGCAGGCCTGAACCGGCTGAGCGCGCTTGAGCCTGCACGGCCGACCAATCGATATGAACACGACAACCCTGGCGACCTGTTGCACTTGGATATCAAGAAGCTGGCGCGCTTCCGGCGCCCCGGTCACCGTGTCACAGGTGAGTTCAAAGGGAAGTCGTGCGGCGCGGGCTGGGAGTACATCCACATGGCCATTGACGACCATAGCCGTGTCGCGTGGGCAACGACTCATCCTGACGAGACGGCTGCCAGTGCATGGCGTGCGCTGACCAGCGCCATTCGCTACTACCGGTCACTCGGGATACGTATTCAGCGCTTGCTGACGGACAACGGTAGCTGCTATCGCTCAGCCGTCTTTGCACGGGCTTGTAGAAGGCTGGGGCTCAAACACGGGCGAACACAGCCCTATACGCCACGAACCAACGGCAAGGCCGAGCGCTGGATACAAACGGCATTACGGGAGTGGGCTTACGCTCGATCTTACGACGACTCTGAGCAAAGAGCAGATCATCTAAATGCATGGCTACATCAGCACAACTGGCATCGCCCCCACTCAGCTATCGGTGATCTGCCACCTATCAGCAGGCTGCCGACAGTGAACAACCTACTGGCTTTACACAACTAGGCCTTCCAGCTGCTGATGCGCCTTCGCTAATGAGGTTTCCGTTGCCGCTAGTCGAAGGTTCAGTTGCAAGGTGCTTTCAACTGCTGATGCTAGGCGCTCTTTCAGCAAGGTCGCCACGATTGCCGACGTGGTAGGCAGCGTCAGCTGAAAGCTGCGAGTGGCAAGGATTGGGTATTGGTTTTTCATGGCGCAGGAGGTCATCTCAAGACGATATAGGCCTGAGGTAAGCTGGCGGGTGAGGAATGCTGATTTCTTCGGCGTTGGCCAGCTCAGAGAGGTCAGTGTGCTGTGGATGCGAAAGGCCGCAAGGGAGCCAGGTAGATCAGTCGGAATTTCCGGCAACGCCGCACCGCAGTCTGGTCGCGCGTAACACAGGTACTCATACAGGGCGAGAGCGCGGAAGGTGGCGGAGTGTCTTAGGTCTGCATTTGGCGTGTGCTGCTCAAGCTTGGCGACTGCAGTGAGTGCGTAGACAGCAGCATCTTGGCCCTGCGCGTGATCAGTGATGCCGAGTGGCCAGTCGATGCGGTCGAACTGTAGATTGAGGGCCAGCTGGAGAACTTGGCTGGGTTTGATAGACAGAATGAGCTCGCCGCCCGGCGTGTGGCTGAATAGCGTGGCTCGCTTTGCGCTATCTTCGACCAGGCGTTGCTTGCCAGTCGATAAGTCGGTTTGAGCCAGCTCTGCAGGCGTTGGCAGTGTGCCCCATGGGTTTTTAGCATTTTCTAGGGTGCGTTTGAGCCAGGCGTTGGCTTGCTTCAGACGTTCACGCACTAGCTCTGGCGTGACGAGCGTCGCGCCGGGTTTCTGGATAAGCGAAAGCTCGGCATCCAGTAGTCGGGCAAGCGTGCGCGCCAAGGCGGCATCACGGCCAAGTGACCAGCGAATCTGGACAGGGAGTCGGGGGTTGCTGCTGAGGTATTTGGGTAAGGTGAGGTAGTACTGATACACCCCGCTGGGCGAGGTGATCAGGTCCTGCTGCTTGCGTGAGTTGGACATGGTAGAGCGCCTTTTTTAAGTCTCAGATGGACTTTGTGCGATCTACCAAATCCTTTTCCCGCTGAAACCCCCGGTTTAGAAGGGTTTCATTACTAATTGGTGGAGCCGGGGGGATTTGAACCCCCGTCCGCCAGTCCGCCGCTATTGGGTCTACATGCTTAGCCAGCTCTACTGAGTTAACTCCTCACCGCCCGAGTGGCAGGGTGCTTGGAGCGAGTCGTGTAATGTTTAGCCGCGTCGTCCACGACATACTAGGCGGCGATCCTGTTCTATCTGACAATCACTTCGAGTTTACAGGCATCCTCTAATGATCGCTGGAGCCGAAGCTACCAGAAGTGCTTTCTAGGCTGCTTACGCAGCTAGTTGAGCACCATAATTGTCGTCATTGGCAATTATATAGGTTTGCAACAGTGGATTTACGAGTTCTGTTACCAACTCGGCATGCCCCTCCAGTTTTGTAACCGTCGTCGAATCCAAATCGGCCCCAAATCTTTCAGGTCTGTTACTGAGACGCGATTGTACGCGAAAGGTTCAGTGTGACAAGGGTGGTGCTGTGCGCACGCAAAAAAATACCCTGACGGGCAGGGTATAGGGTGTTGCTTGCTTTAAACCATAAACCGGACTGGTGGAGCGGACCAGCCCTGTTAATTACTCTGACGCGGCCGGTTTCAAGTAGTTCAAAAAATAATTCAATTATTTTTCAGCGCTGGTTGTCGCGCACTACGCGTTGCTTCTCGCGATCCCAGTCGCGCTCTTTCAGCGTCTGGCGTTTGTCGAAATCTTTCTTGCCGCGTACCAGCGCGATCTCGCATTTCACCAGATGCCCTTTCCAGTAAAGCGCGAGCGGAACACAGGCGAAGCCCTTTTGTTGGACGCCGGTGATCAGCTTGTCTATTTCGCGGGCATGCAGCAGCAATTTTCGCGTGCGAGTGGGGTCGGCCACCACGTGGGTGCTGGCGGTAGTCAGCGGGCTGATATGCGCGCCGAGCAGGAAAGCCTCGTTGTTTTTCAGTAACACGTAGCTGTCGACCAGTTGGACCTTGCCTTCGCGCAGGCTTTTCACTTCCCAGCCGGTCAGCGTCAGGCCAGCCTCGAAGCGGTCCTCGATGAAGTAGTCGTGTTTGGCCTTCTTGTTCAGCGCGATGGTGCCGCTGTTGGCCTTGTTGCTCTTTTGCTTGCTCATAGGCGGCGCATTATACCTATATTTATCGGTAAATCAGGTGGCGTTTTGCTGTATCACTGACCTGTTGAGCGCGACAAAGTGCCCGATTTCGGTTGTGAGCGCAGGGTGTTGGCTACGCTGGCTTGTGGCGACTGATCAAAATCTGGACAATGCCGTTCATTTTTCAGGGCTGACCGGGAACGGGTATGACCAACGAGAAGGTATCGATTCACGGGATCTGGGCAAGTCGCTGGGTTTTTATTCTGGCAGCAACTGGCTCCGCCGTGGGGCTGGGCAATATTTGGAAATTCCCCTATATGGCCGGCGCCTATGGCGGCGGTGCTTTTGTGCTGGTGTATCTGTGTTGCATCGCGTTGATTGGTCTGCCGGTGATGCTCGCAGAAACGCTGTTGGGGCGGCGAGGGCGGCAGAGTCCGGTCAATACCCTGCGCAGCCTGGCCCGGCAGTCCGGCGCGTCCGAGCGTTGGTCTTGGGCGGCGATGATGGGCATGCTTGCGGCGTTGCTGATTCTCTCCTTTTATAGCGTGGTCGCCGGCTGGGCACTGGATTACATTCTGGCAATGGCGCGGGGCGATTTTAACGGTATTGATGGCGCCGGTGCGGGAGCGCGTTTCGACGCGCTGACGGCGGATCCTTTGCGGCTGACGCTCTGGCATACGCTGTTTATGCTGCTGACTGCGTTCATAATCGGGCGCGGTGTGGTGGCCGGGCTGGAGCGCAGCCTGCGTATTCTCATGCCCTTGTTATTTGTGCTGCTGGTGGTTTTGCTGGGTTACAGCCTGACCACGGGGCACTTCATGGAGGGCGTGCGCTTCCTGTTCCATTTTGACCTGGCCAAGGTACCCGAAGGTATTCTGGCGGCAATGGGGCATGCGTTTTTTACCCTCAGCGTAGGGGTGGGCTCGATCATGGTGTTCGGCGCCTATATGCCGCGCAAGGCATCGCTGGGCTCGACCATCATCACCGTTGGGCTGTTGGATACAGTGGTCGCGCTGACGGCAGGCATGGCGTTGTTTCCGGTGGTGTTCGCAGCTGGTCTGGAGCCGAGTGCCGGCCCCGGTTTGATGTTCGTTACCCTGCCTATTGCCTTCGGCACCATCAGTATGGGCGTGTTGTTTGGCGTGGTGTTTTTTGTGCTGGTAGCTATTGCTGCCTGGAGTTCGGCAATTTCCATGCTGGAGCCGGCGGTAGCCTACTGGGTGGAGCGCAGTGGTAAAAGTCGCCCCGCTGTGACGGCCTTGATGGCGGTGTTCTGTTGGGTGGTGGGGCTGGGAACGGTGTTTTCGTTCAACCTGCTGGCAGATGCGCGGTTTTTCGTTACCAATACCGATGGTTGGCATTTCTTTCTGTGGACGTCAGAAGGCGGCAAGACGTTCTTTGAAAGCATTGATTACCTGACCAGTCGGATCTTCCTGCCGCTGGGTGGCCTGCTGTTCGTGATCTTTGCCGGGTGGGTATTGGACCGGGAGGTTTTTCGCGGTGAGCTGGCACTCAAGCACCCGCGGCTGTTCCCGGTAGTGTATTGGCTGTTACGCTATCTTGCCCCTGCAGGTATTCTGATCATATTCATTACGGAACTGAGTAAGTGATAACCGCATGACGCACATTCAACGTTCGGCCCTGCTGCCGTATCCGGCAAGCCGTTTATATGACCTGGTCAATCGGGTGGAGCACTACCCGGAGTTTTTGCCCTGGTGTTCCAAGGCAGAGATCCTTGGCGAAAGCGACATAGAGATGTGCGCGGAGTTGACGGTATCCAAGGCGGGTTTCTCACAAGCCTTTACCACGCGCAACACGCTGATACCCAACGAGCGCATTGCCTTGCACCTGGTGGATGGCCCGTTCAGCGATCTGCAGGGCGTGTGGGAGTTCAAGGCGCTGGGTGAGGCCGCATGCAAAATCACCCTGGATCTGAAGTTCGATTACTCCGGGCCGCTGGTCAAGGCTACCCTGGGGCCGCTGTTCAATCAGGCCGCCAATACGCTGGTGGATGCCTTTTGTCAGCGTGCCAAGGAGTTGTACGGTGGCTGAGAAAACCATGGTGGTCGAGGTGGCTTACGCGTTACCGCACAAGCAGAAGATAATCAGCCTGAATGTGCCGGAAGGTACAAGCATGAGCGAGGCCGTGAGGCTGTCGCGGATGGACGAGTATTTCCCCGAACTGGACCTGTCTGCTTGCCCTCTGGGTATTTTTGGCAAGGCGGTGCCAAAGCCGTCGGAGCGACTGTTGCAAGTGGGTGAGCGGGTGGAGATTTACCGGCCGCTGATTGCCGACCCTAAAGAAGTGCGCAAGCAGCGTGCCGCGAAGGCAAAGGCTGCCAAGGAAGAAGAGAGCGCTGAGTAAATCGAGCGGAGCTGAAAATGAAAAGGGCGCCCGGTGGGCGCCCTTTTTTTGTCTTGCGGGATCAGGCGGAGGCTTACTCGCCGGTGCCCAGCGGTGCGCCCAGGTCAACCGGATAGCTCTCGGTGCCGTCGCTGCGGTTGCTTTCCTGCGACCCCATGATTTCTTCGTCGGTGCTGGTGCCGGGCATGAAATCACCAGACAGCCCCACCAGGCGGTTATCCTCGAAGTTCAAACTGATGCGTTCCTGCACGCGGTCCTGACGGCCCGACTTCATGCTGTAAAGGTAGTCCCAGCGGTCGGGGTGGAAGGTGTCCTGCAGCAGTGGCGTACCCATGATGAAGCGTACCTGGCGCTGCGTCATGCCGGGGCGCAGTTGGTCTACCATTTCCTGTGTGACGACGTTGCCTTGCTGAACATCGATTTTGTACACCCCGGGGATAAAACCGCAGCCGCTAAGGGTGATAGAGAGAGTGCATAACAACAGCAGTAGTTTTTGATTAATGCTTTTTGGCGTCACGTGGTAACATCCACTATCTTGAAATGGCTGAATGGCCTTGAATCATACCCGACTGATCCCGCCCTGCGAAGCGCTGAACGAGAAAGTAACCATGGTAGAAAATCAAGAACTCCGCAAAGCCGGCCTGAAGGTAACCTTGCCTCGGGTTAAGATTCTGCAAATGCTCGATGGTTCACAAGAGCGCCACATGAGTGCTGAAGATGTGTACAAAGCGCTGATGGAGGCCGGTGAAGATGTTGGCCTGGCGACCGTGTACCGCGTCCTGACTCAGTTTGAGTCGGCCGGTTTGGTGGTGCGCCACAACTTTGATGGCGGCCACGCCGTGTTCGAACTGGCCGATGGCGAGCACCATGACCACATGGTCTGTGTCGATACCGGTGAGGTAATCGAGTTTTTTGATCCTGAAATCGAGCGTCGCCAACGTGAGATCGTCGAGAAGCATGGCTTCGAGATGGTTGACCACAACCTGGTGCTGTATGTGAAAAAGGCTGGCGGCAAGTAAGCGCTGGCAACACCTGCAGTACCCTGCAAAGCCAGACCCTCGGGTCTGGCTTTGTGCTTTCAGGTGCTTGCTTAGCTTACTGCTGACAGCAGCTTGCGGGCATGTGCCAGGGACTCGTCGGTAAGATCGATGCCGCCAAGCATGCGCGCCACCTCCTTTACTCTGGCCTGCTCATCGAGTTGATCGATACAGGTGCGGGTTTCATGCTTGCTCTGCTGTTTACGCACAAACAGATGTTGGTGCCCCTGCGCAGCTACCTGCGGCAGGTGGGTCACGGTGAGTACTTGCCCGCGGGCGCCCAGCTGACGCAGCAGTTGCCCGACGATCTCGGCGGTCGGGCCGCCGATGCCCACATCTACTTCATCAAATACCAGCGTTGGCACACGTGAGGTTTGGGCAGTAATCACCTGGATACCCAGGCTGATACGCGACAGCTCGCCGCCGGAAGCAACCTTGGCCAGTGGCTTGGCGGGCTGCCCTGGGTTAGCGCTGACCAAAAACTCGACGGTTTCCAGCCCGGTTACCGGGTAGTCGTCGGCAGCCAGTGCGCTTAATTGCAGTTCGACGCGCCCGCCGGGCATGCCCAGTTGTTGTATTTCTTTACTGACCGCCTTGCTGAGGCGCATGGCCTCTTTCTGGCGTATGCCTGACAGTTTCTTGGCTAACTGGTGGTAGTGCGCGCGGTAAGCTTCAAGCTCTTCGTGCAGTTGCTCGGCGTCGGCGCCGCGTTGTTGTTGTGCTTCCAGCTCGTCGATCAGTTGCTGCTGCAGTGTGGGCAATTCCTGCGGCGTGATGCGGTGTTTGCGGGCCAGCTCGAAGATCGCACTGAGGCGTTCTTCAACGTACTGCTGGCGCTCCGGATCGGCTTCAAAATGATCCAGGTAGCGGGTCAGCTCGCCCACCGCTTCTTCGATCTGTATTTGCGCGCTGGCGATCAGGTCGTTCGCCTCGCGCAGCTGTGGATTATGGTGTTTGAAGCTTTCCAGGCGATGCAGGCTGGCGCTCAAAGCTTCCAGCACGCTGCCGGCGTCGTTCTCGCTGCAGACGTTGATGACCTGCTGGCAGGAATGCAGTATCTGGTCGGCGCTGGCCAGCTCGCGCTGCTCGTTTTCGAGTGCTTCAAGCTCGTCATCCTGCAGGCTGAGGTTTTCCAGTTCATCCAGTTGATAGGCCAGCAGTTGCTGACGCGCGGCTTGCTCATCGCCTTGCTGGCTGACCTGCTTGAGCGTTTTTTCGGTTTGTTTGCAGCGCTGGGCCGCTAGCTGAACCTGGCGCGCGAGCTCGCTGGCGCCGGCAAATTCGTCCAGCAGGCGGCGATGGGTATCGGTCTTCAGCAGTGACTGGTGCTCGTGCTGGCTGTGTATGTCGATCAGCATCTCGCCGAGTGCGCGCAGGTCCTGCTGCGGGCAGGGGGAGCCGTTGATGTAGCCGCGTGAACGGCCTTCGGCAGTAATGACGCGACGCAGGATGACCTGGTTGTCATCCTGTTGCAGGTCGCGGGCGCTCAGCCAGTCACGCGCTTCGGCGATATCGCTGACATCAAAGGTGGCGAGAATGTCGGCCTTGTCAGTGCCTGGGCGCACCGCGCCGCTGTCGGCCCGGTCGCCCAGGGTCAATGCAAGAGCGTCCAGCATGATGGACTTGCCGGCGCCGGTTTCACCGGAAATGACGCTCATGCCGCCGCGCAGCTCCAGCTCCAGATGATCGACGATGGCGTAATTGTTGACCGCAAGGTGTACCAGCATGGCTCGCGCTCCCTGATTAAGTGTTCTGGTTGTTTATACAGTAGTTTTGGTTCGGTCGACAAGAGTCGGCATTAAAACCCACTGACTTGCCCAATCCCCCTTGAAGCCCTGAATTGCGACCCCATATAGGTTGCCAGTAAGGCTTTGTATAGACCCGGGCCGGGCGGTGCGCACTTTTACCTGTTCTCGCCGTACGCCCCCTTTTTTTGCATGACAGGAGAGACAGATGGCTGATGAACAGAGACCCGATCTGCAGGATCAGGATGACCTGGTAGACGAGACCCTGGATACGCCTGAAGGTGATCTTGCGGCACGCGTGGCCAGCCTGGAAGAGCAGTTGGCAACCGCGCAGGATCAGGCATTGCGTGCAGCGGCCGATGTGCAGAATGCGCGCCGCCGGGCAGAGCAGGAGGTCGAGAAGGCGCACAAGTTTGCACTGGAGCGCTTTGCCAATGACCTGCTGCCAATCCTCGACAGTCTTGAGCGCGGCATGGAGTTGTCCGACGCGGACGATCCGGCAATCAAGCCGATGCGCGACGGGATTGATCTCACACTGAAGATGTTTGCTGACACCCTGGCGCGTTTTCAGGTCGTGCCAGTCGTGCCGGAAGGCGAGCCCTTCAACCCGGAGTTTCACCAGGCGATGGCGATGGAAGAAAGCGCCAATGTTGAGCCCAATACGGTGCTCAAGGTGTTCCAGAAGGGTTACACCCTCAGCGGTCGCCTGCTGCGTCCAGCGATGGTGGTAGTCAGCAAGGCGCCCTCAGCGCCCGCGCCGTCGATTGATGAACAGGCTTGAAAAACTTTTTGATGACCCCATTTAGGGTTCATACACAGACTAAACCTCGCCGCTGACTGTACGCGGCAGCAAGACTCGGAGAAGCAAATATGGGCAAGATTATCGGTATTGACCTGGGGACCACCAACTCCTGTGTCTCCATCCTGGAAAACGGCACCGCCAAGGTGATCGAGAACGCCGAAGGCGCGCGCACTACGCCCTCTATCGTGGCTTACACCAACGACGGCGAGACCCTGGTAGGCCAGTCTGCCAAACGCCAGGCGGTGACCAACCCGCACAACACGCTGTACGCGGTGAAGCGCCTGATCGGTCGCCGCTTTGAAGAAGACGTTGTGCAGAAAGACATCAAGCTGGTGCCGTACAAGATCGTCAAGGCCGACAACGGCGACGCCTGGGTTCAGGTGAACGACGAGAAGATGGCGCCACCGCAAGTCTCAGCAGAAGTGCTGAAGAAGATGAAGAAGACCGCCGAAGACTATCTTGGCGAGCCGGTGACTGAAGCCGTTATCACTGTGCCGGCCTACTTCAACGACAGTCAGCGCCAGGCCACCAAAGATGCCGGTCGTATCGCCGGTCTGGAAGTCAAGCGCATCATCAACGAGCCGACCGCAGCCGCTCTGGCCTATGGTATGGACAAGGCGCGTGGCGACTCCACCATCGTGGTCTATGACCTGGGTGGCGGTACCTTCGACGTCTCGGTGATTGAAATTGCCGAAGTGGATGGCGAGCACCAGTTCGAAGTGCTGGCGACCAACGGCGACACCTTCCTGGGTGGCGAAGACTTCGACATGCGCCTGATCGACTATCTGGCGGACGAGTTCAAGAAAGAAAACAGCGTTGATCTGCACAACGATCCGCTGGCGCTGCAGCGTCTGAAAGAAGCGGCTGAAAAAGCCAAGATCGAGCTGTCTTCCAGCCAGCAGACCGACGTTAACCTGCCGTACATCACTGCCGATGCGACGGGTCCCAAGCACTTGAACGTCAAGGTTACCCGCGCCAAGCTGGAATCGCTGGTAGAAGACCTGATCAAGCGCAGCATCGAGCCATGCCGTGTGGCTATGCAGGATGCCGGTCTGGACGTCTCCGAGATCAACGAAGTGATCCTGGTGGGTGGTCAGACCCGTATGCCGCTGGTGCAGAAGACTGTCTCCGAGTTCTTCAACAAGGAGCCTCGCAAGGACGTTAACCCGGATGAAGCCGTTGCCATCGGTGCCTCTATCCAGGGTGCGGTACTGGCGGGTGACGTGAAGGACGTTCTGCTGCTGGACGTTACCCCGCTGTCGCTGGGTATCGAAACCATGGGCGGCGTGATGACCGCGCTAATCGAGAAGAACACCACCATCCCGACCAAGAAGTCGCAGGTGTTCTCTACCGCTGACGATAACCAGACTGCCGTGACCATTCACGTGCTGCAGGGTGAGCGCAAGCAGGCGGGTCAGAACAAGTCACTGGGTCGCTTCGATCTGGCCGACATTCCGCCGGCGCAGCGCGGCGTACCGCAGATTGAAGTCAGCTTCGATATCGATGCCAACGGTATCCTCAACGTGTCGGCCAAAGACAAGGCGACCGGCAAGGAGCAGTCCATCGTGATCAAGGCCTCTTCCGGCCTGTCCGATGAGGAGATCGATCAGATGGTGCGCGACGCCGAGGCCAACGCCGAGGAAGACCGCAAGTTCGAAGAGCTGGTAACAACCCGTAACCAGGCCGATCAGCTGGTTCACGCCACGCGCAAGACGCTGACCGAAGCGGGCGACAAGGCTACCGACGAAGAGAAGGCTGCCATTGAAACCGCGCTGAGCGACTTGGAGGCGGCGATCAAGAGCGACGACAAGGAGGCCATCGAGGCCAAGATCAACGCCTTGTCCGAAGCCTCTGGTCCGCTGGTGCAGAAGATGTACGCTGAGCAGGCGCAGGCTGGTCAGCCAGGTGCGCAGGGTGCTGACGCCGACGCTGGCAATGATGCCGACGACGTTGTTGACGCCGAGTTCGAAGAGGTCAAGGACAACAAGTAAGTCCTTGATGAACCGCGGTTTTGTGCGCTATCCGCAGTGATGCGGTTGGCGCCCAGGCCGACTCTGCCAGACAACGCGGGAGCTTCTCCCGCGTTGCCGTTTGTGCCGAGCGAATGTGAAGGAAGCCGAATAAATGTCCAAGCGTGATTATTATGAAGTGCTGGGTGTCGAGAAGGGCGCCAGCGAAGCCGAGCTGAAAAAGGCTTATCGCCGCTTGGCGATGAAGTTCCATCCGGACCGTAATCCGGATGACGAGAAGGCGGATGAGAAGTTCAGGGAAGCCACTGAAGCCTACGAGATTCTGACCGACGCCAACAAGCGCGCCGCCTATGATCAATATGGTCACGCCGGGGTAGACCCGAATATGGGTGCCGGCGGTGCCGGTGGTTTTGGCGGTGCCAACTTCTCCGACATCTTTGGCGATGTGTTTGGCGATATATTTGGCGGCGGCGGTGGTGGGCGTGGTCGTTCCAGTGTGCAGCGCGGCAGTGATTTGCGCTACACGCTGGAGTTGGACCTGGAAGAGGCCGTGCGCGGCACTTCAGTCACTATCCGCGTGCCGACCCTCGTGGGCTGTGAAACCTGTGATGGTAGTGGCGCCAAAAAAGGCACTACGCCAACCACCTGTTCTACCTGCGGTGGTCATGGTCAGGTGCGTATGCAGCAGGGTTTCTTCTCTGTGCAGCAAACCTGTCCGCGTTGCCACGGTACCGGCAAGATGATTACCGATCCGTGCAAGGACTGTCACGGTGAAGGGCGCATCGAAAAAGAGAAGAATCTCTCGGTCAAGGTACCGGCGGGCGTCGATACTGGTGACCGCATCCGTCTTGCCGGAGAGGGTGAGGCGGGCGTCAATGGCGGCCCGGCAGGTGATCTCTACGTGGTGGTGTCGGTGCGTGAGCACAAGATATTCCAGCGCGATGGCAAGAACCTGTATTGCGAGGTGCCGATCAGCTTTGTGGACGCAGCGCTGGGCGGCGAGCTCGAAGTGCCCACGCTGGATGGTCGCGTCAAGCTGAAGATTCCCGAGGGAGCGCAAACCGGTAAGCTGTTCCGTCTGCGCGGCAAGGGCGTAACGCCGGTGCGCGGTGGTTCTGCCGGTGATCTGCTGTGCCGGGTGGCGGTGGAAACGCCGGTCAACCTGACCAAGCGTCAGCGCGAACTGCTGCAGGAATTGCGTGAAACGCTCGAAGAAGAAGGTTCCAGTCAGTCGCCGCGCGCCAAAAGCTGGTTTGACGGCGTGAAGAACTTCTTTGAAGACATGAAATTCTGAAGCGGGAGCGCAAGATGAGACGGATTGCGGTAATTGGTGCTGCCGGACGCATGGGCAAGACGCTGATTGAAGCCATACATCAAGCCGAAGGTGCTGCGCTGACGGCGGCCATCGAGCGTCCCGACAGCTCTCTGGTTGGCGCCGACGCTGGCGAGCTGGCGGGTGTCGGGCGTCTGGGTGTGATGATCAGCGGTAGTCTGCAGCAGGTGCTGGATGACTTCGATGTGTTGATCGACTTTACCCATCCGACCACGACCTTGCTTAATCTGGAGGCTTGTCTGGCTGCCGGCAAGGCGATGGTTATCGGTACCACTGGGTTCAGCGAGGCGGAAAAGGCGCAGTTGGCCGACGCTGGCAAGCAGATCCCCATCGTATTTGCCCCCAACTTCAGCGTTGGCGTGAATCTTTGCCTCAAGTTGCTGGATATGGCAGCGCGGGTGATGGGTGACGATGCCGATATCGAGGTGATCGAGGCGCATCATCGGCACAAGGTCGATGCGCCCTCGGGCACGGCGTTGCGCATGGGTGAGGTGGTTGCCAAGGCGCTGGATCGTGATCTGGCCAAAGTGGCCGTGTATGGCCGTGAAGGTCAGACCGGTGCTCGCGACCCTCAGACCATCGGTTTCGCCACTGTGCGTGCCGGAGATGTGGTGGGTGATCATACGGTGCTGTTTGCTACCGAAGGCGAGCGGGTAGAGATTACCCATAAGGCATCCAGCCGCATGACCTTCGCTAAAGGTGCAGTGCGCTCCGCATTGTGGTTGGCGGAACGCGAGGCGGGTTTGTTTGATATGCAGGACGTGCTCGACCTGAAGAATTGAGATAGCAGAAACGAAAAAGCGCGTGGCACCCAAGGTGTCACGCGCTTTTTTATTGCCTGCTATTTAGCCTGCGTTGTTTTGCGCCAGGTTCGCCTGTTCGCTGGACAGGGTGTCGAGGGTCTCGATGTTCTTGCGCAGGTAGAACGCGGCAATGGTCGGCACCCAGTCGGTGTGGTGGTTGATCAACCGCGGCTCAATGAAGCCGTACTGCTTGTCCAGCTGGTTGAAGGTGTCCTGGTGGTCCGGCAGCAGAGTCTTGAGCTCGGCAGAGCCTTCCTTGATGCGTGCATCAAGGGTATTGAAGATGCCTTCCTGAGTTTGAATGAAGTAGACGCCTACCGAGCTGAACATGTTGTTCTCGTAGAGCAGCAGAATGCGGCTGGTCTCGATGCTCTGGTTGTGCAGCGCCAGTAGTGGCGCTGCGCTGCCTTCGGTCTCGGCGTTGTAAAGTTCGGCCGCTGCATTCTCGAGCTTGCCGTGAGCCATCATGATGCGGTTTACCGTCGCCAGGCCGTAATAGGCCTGCTCACCTTCTGGAAGTTGCTCGAGCTCGCGGACCAGGCCAACAAAATCGTTGTACAGCGGTCGCAGGTCTCCGGGGTCGCCCATCTGTCGCAGCAGGCTGTCCATGTTGCCCAGGGCGTCGCGGTAGATCTCGCGGTTACCGGGTTCGCGCACGCGCTCAAACAGGTTGTTGTCGATCAGCAGATAAGTGCCGGCAAGGAAGCCCTGGCTGCGAAACTCATGCAGTTGCTGAAGGCGCTGAATATCGGCGTGGGCCAGTGGTGCAAGGAACAGTAACGCCAGCACAAGGATGCGTTTCAAGTGCAATACCATGGTGGAAGATCCCCGAGTCCATTTTTGTTTTTGTTGTGTAGCCCAGGTTGCTGCGGTGCCTACCTGAAAAGACGATCTACGCCGTCTATGTCGGGCGTTGGCCCGGCTACGAATGTTCCAAGCCGTGTTTTAACACAGAAGCAGATGAGAATGAAGTCACGTTCTGAGGCATTCCGCCGCATCATCCTTTTCTGCTGGGGTGGTCTGGGAGGTGGATATTTTGGGGTCGAGTCGTTAAACTAATGCGCTAATCTGTCTATTCAGCGCGTATCTGACAAAGCCTTTGCGAGCGGGATGTTGTGTTCCACACTACATTCCCGCTTTTGTGCAGCCCGCGTTTGGTGAAACGTGTCAGTTCTTTCGGAGGTTTTCTTGTCCAAGCCAGCCATTCTCGCACTCGCCGACGGTAGCATCTTCCGCGGTGAGTCCATCGGCGCCGACGGCTCCAGCGTCGGCGAGGTCGTGTTCAATACGGCCATGACCGGTTACCAGGAGATCCTTACTGATCCCTCCTATGCACGTCAAATCGTTACCCTCACTTATCCTCATATCGGCAACACCGGCGTCACGCCGCAAGATGTCGAGTCTGACAAGGTTCAGGCCGCCGGTCTGGTCATTCGTGATCTGCCGCTACTGGCCAGTAACTGGCGCAGCAAGCAATCGCTGGATGAGTATCTGAAGGATAACGGCATTGTTGCCATCGCCGGCATCGACACCCGCCGCCTGACGCGCATTTTGCGTGAAAAGGGTTCGCAGAACGGCTGTCTGCTGGCCGGTGATGATATCTCCGATGAACAGGCGCTGGAGTTGGCGCGTGGCTTCCCGGGCTTGAAAGGGATGGATCTGGCCAAGGAAGTGTCGGTCAAGGAGTCTTACCAATGGCGCTCCAGCGTCTGGGCGCTGGAGACCGACAGCCATGCCGAGCGCAGCGATGCCGAGTTGCCCTACCACGTGGTGGCCTATGACTACGGGGTCAAGTTCAACATTCTGCGCATGCTGGTCGAGCGTGGCTGCCGCCTGACCGTCGTGCCGGCACAGACCCCCGCTGCAGACGTTCTGGCGCTCAATCCCGACGGCGTGTTTCTGTCCAATGGCCCCGGCGATCCGGAGCCCTGTGACTACGCCATCGCAGCGATCAAGACGATTCTGGAGACCGATATTCCGCTATTTGGTATCTGCCTGGGCCACCAGTTGCTGGCACTGGCCTCCGGCGCCAAGACAGTGAAAATGGGGCACGGTCACCACGGTGCCAACCACCCAGTGCAGGATCTGGACAGCGGTGTGGTCATGATCACCAGCCAGAACCATGGGTTTGCGGTCGATGAAGCCACGCTGCCGGCCAATCTGCGTCTTACCCACAAATCGCTGTTTGACGGCACATTACAGGGCATTGAGCGCACCGACAAAGCGGCGTTCAGCTTCCAGGGTCACCCTGAAGCGAGCCCGGGGCCAAACGACGTGGCCCCGCTGTTCGACCGTTTCATCGATGCCATGAGCAAGCGCGCCTGAGCCCCGGAACATCCAAGGATTTGTTGAAAAGACTATGCCAAAACGTACTGATATCAAAAGCATCCTGATCCTCGGCGCTGGCCCTATCGTGATTGGCCAGGCTTGTGAGTTCGACTACTCCGGTGCCCAGGCCTGCAAGGCGCTGCAGGAAGAAGGTTTCCGCGTCATTCTGGTGAACTCCAACCCGGCGACCATCATGACCGACCCGGCCATGGCCGACGCCACCTATATCGAGCCGATCAAATGGCAGACAGTGGCCAAGATCATCGAGAAGGAGCGCCCGGATGCGCTGCTGCCCACCATGGGCGGTCAAACCGCATTGAACTGCGCGCTGGATCTGGAAAAACACGGTGTGCTGGAAAAGTTCGGTGTCGAGATGATCGGCGCCAATGCCGATACCATCGACAAGGCTGAAGATCGCTCGCGTTTCGACAAGGCGATGAAGTCCATTGGTCTGGAGTGCCCGCGTTCCGGTATCGCTCACACCATGGCTGAGGCCTACGGTGTGCTCGATCAGGTTGGCTTTCCGTGCATTATCCGCCCGTCGTTCACTATGGGCGGCACCGGTGGCGGTATTGCGTATAACCGTGAAGAGTTCGAAGAGATCTGTAATCGTGGCCTGGACCTGTCGCCGACCAACGAGCTGCTGATCGATGAATCGTTGATCGGTTGGAAAGAGTACGAGATGGAAGTGGTCCGCGACAAAAAGGACAACTGCATCATCGTCTGCTCGATCGAGAACTTCGACCCGATGGGTGTGCACACTGGTGACTCCATCACCGTTGCGCCGGCGCAGACGCTGACCGACAAGGAATACCAGATCATGCGGAACGCCTCGTTGGCGGTGCTGCGTGAAATTGGTGTCGAGACCGGTGGTTCCAACGTGCAGTTCGGCATCTGCCCCGACACCGGCCGTATGGTGGTGATCGAGATGAACCCGCGGGTATCCCGTTCCTCGGCCCTGGCCTCAAAGGCGACGGGCTTCCCGATTGCCAAGATTGCGGCCAAGCTGGCGGTGGGCTACACCCTGGATGAGCTGCAGAACGACATTACTGGTGGCCGTACTCCCGCCTCGTTCGAGCCGTCGATCGATTACGTGGTCACCAAGATTCCGCGTTTTGCCTTTGAAAAATTCCCCAACGCCGATGCGCGCCTGACCACGCAGATGAAGTCGGTAGGTGAGGTCATGGCCATTGGTCGTACTTTCCAGGAGTCGGTGCAAAAAGCACTGCGCGGTCTGGAAGTGGGCGCCTGTGGTTTCGACCCCAAGGTCGACCTGGCTGCGGCGGACGCGCAGACCGAGCTGACCCGTGAGCTGACCGTGCCGGGCGCCGACCGCATCTGGTACGTAGCCGATGCCTTCCGCTCCGGCATGAGCATGCAGCAGATCTTTGATCTGACCAAGATCGATACCTGGTTCCTGGTGCAGATCGAAGACCTGATCAAGGAAGAGGAAAAGATCAAGACTTTGGGTCTGGCCGACGTCGACTACAGTCTGATGTTCCGCCTCAAGCGCAAGGGCTTCTCCGACACCCGCCTGGCTCAGTTGCTGGCGGTGAGCGAGAAAAGCCTGCGCCGCCATCGCCACAAGCTGAACATCTTCCCGGTCTACAAGCGCGTCGACACCTGTGCGGCTGAGTTCGCGACCGATACCGCGTATATGTACTCAACCTACGAGGAAGAGTGCGAGGCCAATCCGTCCGAGCGCGACAAGATCATGATTCTCGGTGGCGGCCCCAACCGCATCGGTCAGGGTATCGAGTTCGACTACTGCTGCGTACACGCTGCCCTCGCCATGCGCGAAGACGGCTATGAAACCATCATGGTCAACTGTAACCCGGAAACGGTTTCTACCGATTACGACACCTCGGATCGCCTGTACTTCGAGCCGGTGACCCTCGAGGATGTGCTCGAAATCGTCCGTGTCGAGCAGCCCAAGGGCGTTATCGTGCAGTACGGTGGGCAGACGCCGCTGAAATTGGCGCGCGCGCTGGAAGAGGCCGGTGTGCCGATTATCGGTACCAGCCCGGAGGCAATTGACCGCGCCGAAGACCGTGAGCGTTTCCAGCAAATGGTTGAGCGCCTGAATCTGCTGCAGCCGCCGAACGCGACTGTGCGCAGTGAAGAAGAAGCCATTCGCGCGGCCAACAAGATCGGCTACCCGCTGGTGGTGCGCCCCTCCTACGTGTTGGGTGGTCGCGCGATGGAGATCGTCTATCAGGAAGACGAGCTCAAGCGCTACCTGCGTGACGCGGTAAAGGTCTCCAACGACAGCCCAGTGCTGCTGGATCACTTCCTCAATTGCGCGATCGAGGTGGACATCGATGCGGTATCCGACGGCAAGCAGGTTGTCATCGGTGCGATCATGCAGCACATCGAGCAAGCTGGCGTTCACTCCGGTGACTCGGCCTGCTCGCTGCCGCCGTATTCGCTGCCGGCCCACGTGCAGGACGAGATGCGCGATCAGGTCAAGCGCATGGCGCTGGAGTTGGGCGTAGTGGGGCTGATGAACGTGCAGTTGGCGCTGCAGGGCGACCGCATCTATGTGATCGAGGTCAACCCGCGCGCCTCGCGTACCGTGCCCTTTGTGTCCAAGTGTATTGGCCAGTCGCTGGCCAAGATTGCGGCCCGCGTGATGGCGGGCAAGACCCTGGAAGAAGTTGGCTTCACCGATGAGGTGGTGCCGAGCTACTACAGCGTCAAGGAGGCGGTGTTCCCGTTTGCCAAGTTCCCGGGTGTTGACCCCATCCTTGGGCCGGAAATGAAGTCGACCGGCGAAGTCATGGGTGTAGGCGACAGCTTCGGCGAAGCCTTTGCCAAGGCGCAGCTGGGCTCGGGCGAGATGCTGCCGACCAGCGGCAACGTCTTTATCAGTGTGCGCGAAGACGACAAACCGTTTGTGGTTGACGTGGCGCGTGACCTGATCGAGCTTGGTTTTCAGATTGTTGCCACCAGTGGCACCGCCAAGGTGGTTGAGGCTGCCGGTCTTGCCGTGCGCCGCGTGAACAAGGTGACCGAGGGACGCCCGCACATTGTCGATATGATCAAGAACGATGAAGTCGCGCTGGTAATCAATACCACTGAGGGTCGTCAGTCGATCGCCGACTCCTACTCCATCCGCCGTAACGCGCTGCAGCACAAGGTGTATTCCACTACCACATTGGCCGGTGGCGCTGCGGTCTGTACAGCACTGAAATTTGGTCCGGAGCGTGCGGTGCGCCGTCTCCAGGACTTGCATAAAGGAATTTGATTGATGAAATACCCGATGACCAAACAGGGCGCCGAAGCCCTCGAAGTCGAACTCAAGCACCTCAAGACCGAGCTGCGCCCACAGATCACTCAAGCCATCGCCGAGGCGCGTGAGTTGGGTGATCTGAAGGAAAATGCGGAATACCATGCAGCGCGCGAGCAGCAGGGCATGGTTGAGGCGCGTATTCGCGATATCGAAGGCCGTCTTTCCAACGCTCAGGTGATTGATGTAACCACCATTGCCCCTACCGGCAAGGTGATTTTCGGCACCACGGTGACCATTGCCAACGTCGATACCGATGAAGAGGTTATCTACCAGATCGTTGGTGACGACGAGGCTGACATCAAGCAACGCAAGATTTCCGTCAGCTCTCCTATCGCCCGCGCACTTATCGGCAAGGAAGAAGGCGAAATTGTGGCGGTGAAAACACCGGGCGGCGTGGTCGAGTACGAAATCGTCGAGGTGACCCACAAGTGATAGCGACGGCCGGCCGCCGCGGTCGGGTGGTCTGGCAGTTGGCGCTTACGCTCTGGGTGGGCGGCGTCTGGTCCGCTCACTTCGTACTGCTGCCAGCACTCAAGCATATCGGGCTGGCGCCGCGGTTGGTCGAGGACGTGAGTAACCTGCTGCGCCCGATAATGCTCGGCTTCGCGGCGGTTTGCGCCGTGCTGCAGTTGTTGGTGGTGCTGGGCTACGAGGGTCGCCGGTTCTGGCGTGACATGCGCGGGCAATTGCTGCTGGTGGTATTGCTTGCGACGGGCTGTTACGTGCTGGTTGGCCAGCTGTCGCAGGGCTTGTTTCTATCGCTGTTCTGCTATCTGGTGGTAGCGTTTGCAGGTTTGGGGTTGATACTGCAGCCCCGGCCGGACGAGGGGCGTTAGCCTTCCGCTAGCGCCCCTTGCGGTCAAAGCGCTCAGAAATCCTTGTGGCGCTTGAGATTGGACAGATTGTCGTTGGGCTTCTTGGCCCGGCGCAAGAGTATCGCCATCTTGCCAATCACCTGAACCAGCTCGGCGCCGCTCTGCTTGCAAGCATCGGCAATGAGCGCCTGCTTGGCCTCGCGGTCACTGACCGTGACACGGATCTTGATCAGTTCATGGTCGTTCAACGCCCGATCCAGTTCTGTCAGTACGCCTTCGCTGACTCCCTGTTCACTGATGATGACGATCGGCTTGAGATGGTGGCCGATGCGTTTAAGATCTTTTTTCTGTGCGGAACTGAGCGCCATAATGGTCCGTATGATGATTTAATGAGTGTAAAGACACTAGTTTAACCGGCGGCGCGTCCCGCTGCACGAGGTATTCCGTGGCACAATCAAAGACCAGTAAGCGCTGGCTGAAAGAACACTTCGACGATCCCTTCGTCAAAAAGGCCCAGAAAGACGGCTACCGTTCCCGTGCGAGCTACAAGCTGCTGGCCATTCAGGAGCGCGACCGCATACTGAGGTCGGGTATGACCGTGCTCGATCTCGGGTCGGCACCCGGTGGCTGGTCACAGGTTGCTGGCCGTCTGATCGGCGAAAAAGGACGCATCATTGCCTCCGATATTTTGCCGATGGACAGCATCCCGGACGTCAACTTCATCCAGGGCGACTTTACCGAAGACGCGGTCTTTGAGCAGATTCTTGCCGCGATCGGAGATGCCCCTGTCGACCTTGTAATTTCCGATATGGCCCCCAATATGAGTGGTACGCCTGAAGTGGATCAGCCGAGGGCCATGTACCTGTGCGAGCTTGCGCTGGATATGGCGGGGCGTGTTTTGCAGCCCGGTGGCGATTTTTTGATCAAGGTGTTTCATGGTGAAGGCTTTGATGACTATTTCCGCCTGATGCGGGGGCAGTTTGACAAGCTGGTTACCCGCAAGCCGGACGCCTCACGTGGCCGCTCGCGGGAAACCTACCTGCTGGCGCGAGGCTTCAAGGGCTGATTCAGTTCTTGGTGTGAGGCTCGGCGCGGGTCTGAACTGTCCTGGCTGACGGCGGTCTGTTCAGGGTCAAGCGACACAGGGCGTTACACAGCGCTGACTGCCGACACCGGCTAAACTGGTGTAAGGTAGTCAACTGGAAAAAGACTCAGCGAAGCTTCCGCCAATGGTGGCGATGGGGCAAGAGGGTAATGATTTGAACGATATGGCGAAGAACCTCATCCTGTGGTTGATCATCGCGGCAGTGCTGGTCACGGTGATGAACAACTTCAGCAAAACCAGCGAGCCGGACGCGCTGAACTATACCCAGTTCCTGGAGCTGGTGAAGGATCGCCAGGTCGAGCGAGTCACTGTCGATGGTTACATCATCACCGGTAAGGAGCGTGGCGGCGAGTCCTTCAAGACGGTCCGTCCAGCGATTCAGGACAACGGCCTGATTGGCGACTTGCTGGAAAACGACGTGATTATCGAGGGCAAGCAACCAGAGCAGCAAAGCATCTGGACCCAGCTGCTGATCGCCAGTTTCCCGATTCTGATCATTATCGCCATCTTCATGTTCTTCATGCGTCAGATGCAGGGCGGCGGCGGTGGTCGCGGCGGCCCCATGAGCTTTGGCAAGAGCAAGGCCCGCATGCTGTCGGAAGATCAGGTTAAAACCACCTTTGCGGACGTGGCGGGCTGTGATGAAGCCAAGGAAGATGTCAGCGAATTGGTCGAGTTCTTGCGCGATCCGGGCAAGTTCCAGCGCTTGGGTGGTCATATCCCCCGCGGCGTTCTGATGGTCGGCCAGCCGGGTACGGGTAAGACCTTGTTGGCCAAGGCGGTTGCCGGAGAGGCCAAGGTGCCGTTCTTTACCATTTCGGGTTCCGATTTTGTTGAAATGTTTGTTGGTGTGGGTGCCTCCCGCGTACGCGACATGTTCGAGCAGGCCAAGAAGCACGCCCCTTGCATCATCTTTATTGACGAGATCGACGCTGTCGGCCGTCACCGTGGTTCCGGAATGGGTGGTGGTCATGACGAGCGCGAGCAGACGCTGAACCAGTTGCTGGTCGAGATGGATGGTTTTGAACCCAACGACGGCATCATTGTCGTCGCAGCAACCAACCGCCCAGATGTACTGGATCCGGCGTTGCTGCGCCCCGGCCGCTTTGACCGCCAGGTGGTGGTTGGTCTGCCTGATATTCGTGGTCGCGAGCAGATTCTCAAGGTGCATATGCGCAAGGTGCCTATGGGCGATGATGTTGTGCCTGCGCTGATCGCTCGTGGTACGCCCGGTTTCTCGGGTGCTGATCTAGCCAATCTGGTGAACGAGGCATCGCTGTTTGCTGCGCGCAACAACAAGCGCCTGGTCGAAATGCATGAATTTGAGATGGCGAAAGACAAGATCATGATGGGCGCAGAGCGCAAGTCCATGGTCATGTCTGACAAGGAAAAGTTGAATACGGCTTACCATGAGTCCGGTCATGCCATCGTGGGTCGCCTGGTGCCAGAGCACGATCCGGTTTACAAGGTAACCATTATCCCGCGCGGTCGCGCTCTAGGGGTCACCATGTTCCTGCCGGAAGAGGACCGCTACAGCCTCTCCAAGCGTGCGCTGATCAGCCAGATCTGCTCGCTGTTTGGTGGTCGTATCGCGGAGGAAATGACTCTGGGCTTTGATGGTGTCACCACGGGCGCCTCCAACGACATCATGCGCGCTACCCAGTTGGCCAAGAATATGGTGACCAAGTGGGGTCTGTCCGAGAAGCTTGGTCCGTTGCTGTACGGCGAAGATGAAGATCAAGGTTATCTGGGGCGTTCCGGTGGCGGCGGAGCATCCGGTGTGTCGGGTGAAACCGCAAAGCTGATTGACGAAGAGGTGCGCAGCATCATTGATGAGTGTTACGCCACCGCACGTCGCTTGCTTGAAGAGAATCGCGACAAGCTCGACATGATGGCTGAAGCGCTGATGAAGTACGAAACCATCGATACGCAACAGATCGACGACATCATGGCTGGTCGTCCGCCCCGCGAGCCGAAGAACTGGCAGGGCGACGACAAGTCCGGCCCCGGCGCGGTGATTACGCCGGACGATGCTGCCGACAGCAAATCCGATCAGCCGCCGAAAGACAGTGGCGTGATTGGTGGGCCTGCCGGGGAGCACTGATTCTTCAATGAATGCCCCGCTAAAAAGCTCCCGTCTGCCTTGCGGCAGTCGGGAGCTTGATCTTTCCCGTGCCCATGTTATGGGTATTCTCAATGTCACCCCTGATTCCTTCTCCGACGGCGGGCGCTTCAATAGTCTTGATACTGCGCTACGTCATGTAGAGGGGATGTTGCAAGCGGGTGCAACTCTGATCGATGTGGGTGGGGAGTCAACGCGGCCAGGGGCGCTAGCCGTTTCCGGTGAGGAGGAGTTGCAGCGCGTGGTGCCGGTGGTGGAGGCGATTGCTGCGCGATTTGACGTTGTGATCTCGGTCGATACCAGTACGCCTGCAGTGATGACGCAAAGCGCGGCGGTAGGTGCTGGCATGATTAACGACGTGCGCTCCCTGGAGCGGGAGGGGGCGCTGCAGGCGGCTGCCGCGACGGGGCTTCCGGTTTGTCTCATGCATCGCCAAGGCGAGCCCGAAAATATGCAGGATGCACCGACCTATGCGAGTGTTTTGGATGAGGTCAACGCTTACCTGACTGCTCGCGTGACGGCTTGTGAGGCGATTGGTATTGCCCGTGATCGGTTGTTACTTGATCCTGGGTTTGGCTTTGGCAAGTCGCTAGCGCACAACCTCCAGTTGTTTGCGCGCATGAGTGAGCTGCGCCCGGATGACTTGCCGCTACTGGTCGGTGTGTCGCGCAAGAGTATGATCGGTCAGGTGCTGGACCTGCCGGTAGATCAGCGCTTATACGGTAGTTTGGCTCTAGCGGCGCTGGCCGTTAACGCTGGGGCCTGCATTATTCGAGCGCATGATGTGGCAGAAACGGTGGATGTGGTGCGCATGGTTAATGCGGTAGCGCAAGCGCGTTGAACTCGGCAGGTAGCACAAAACAAAACAGTTAATAGGCAGGTAGGCAATGGATAAACGCTACTTTGGCACGGATGGCATTCGTGGTCGTGTCGGCAGTGCTCCGATTACCCCAGAGTTCATGTTGAAGCTTGGCTGGGCTGTGGGTATGGCGTTCAAGCACCACGGTACCTGCCGTGTGCTGATCGGTAAGGATACTCGTATCTCTGGTTACATGTTCGAATCCGCTTTGGAAGCCGGATTGTCAGCCGCGGGGGCGCACGTGCAGCTGCTCGGGCCCATGCCGACACCGGCCATTGCCTACCTCACCCGTACCTTTATGGCTGATGCGGGTATCGTGATCAGTGCTTCGCACAACCCGTTTTACGATAACGGTATCAAGTTCTTTTCTGCCTCAGGGAGCAAGCTGCCAGACAGTCTGGAGTTGGAAATTGAGCGCCTGGTCGAGGCGCCGATGAGCGTGGTTGATTCCGCGGCGCTGGGTAAGGTAACGCGGGTTGAAGACGCCTCCGGTCGCTATATTGAGTTTTGCAAGAGCAGTGTGCCGACGAGCACCAGTTTCAAGGGGCAGTCGTTGGTGCTCGATTGCGCGCATGGCGCCACCTACAAGGTGGCACCCAGCGTGTTTCGCGAGTTGGGCGCGCAGGTCAGCGTTATTGGTGTTGAGCCGGATGGGTTGAATATCAATGCGGGTGTGGGTTCCACTGATACCAGAGCGCTGCGTGACGCGGTGCTGCAGCGTGGCGCAGGCCTTGGCATCGCGTTTGATGGTGACGGCGATCGTGTGCTCATGGTGGATCACGAAGGTCATGAGGTCGATGGTGATGAGCTGCTCTACATTATGGCGGTAGATCTGCATCAGCGCGGTTTGCTCAAAGGGGGTGTGGTTGGAACGCTGATGACCAACCTAGGGCTGGAGCTGGCGCTCAAGGAGTTGGATATACCCTTTGTGCGGGCCAAGGTTGGCGACCGCTATGTGATGGCTGAATTGCGTGAGCGTGATTGGCTGTTGGGGGGAGAGTCATCGGGTCACCTGGTTTGTCTTAATCACACCTCAACCGGCGACGGCATCATTGCCGCCCTGCAGGTGCTCAAGGCATTGCAGCGCTCAGGCCAAAACCTTGCCGAAGCCCGCCAAGGCATGCGCAAGTGTCCGCAGAAACTCATTAACGTGCGCTATACGCCGGGTGCGGTGTCGCCTGTGGATGATCCTGACGTGCTGGCGGCGGTCGCGGCGACGGAGGCGCGTATGGGTGCGGCTGGGCGTGTGCTGTTACGCTTGTCGGGTACCGAGCCGTTGGTGCGGGTGATGGTTGAAGGACAGGATGCTGCGCAGGTTGAGCAGGAAGCGACGCATCTTGCTGAAGTCGTTGCTAAGACCTTCGGGGAATAAAAAAGGCGGTTGTGTAGCCGTTGCAACTTGGTTAAGATTGGCGCCCGCTTGGGTAGAGAGGTGAGGCATGCGTCGTCCGCTAGTCGCCGGAAACTGGAAAATGCATGGTTCGCGGCAGTCGGTAGAAACGCTGCTGGAGCAACTTGTCTCGCAAGACTGGCCAGACCAGGTCGAGCTGATGGTTGCGCCGCCTGCGCTCTTTATTGGTCAGTGCAATGAGCGTTTGCAGTCGACGCCGATTCGCGTAGCAGGGCAGACCTGTGCTACTCAAGCTGAGCCGGGTGCCTTGACCGGCGAAATATCGCCAGCGCAGCTGCGCGATGCTGGGTGTGAATTTGTACTCGTGGGTCACTCCGAGCGCCGAGCGTTGTTCGGCGAGACCGACGAGGTGGTTTGTAAGAAGTTTGCCGCAGCTTTGGCTTGTGGTTTGCGTCCGGTGCTGTGTGTGGGTGAGACCCAGGCGGAACGCGATGCCGGGCAGACGACTACGGTCGTTGCTCGCCAATTGCAGGCGGTGCTCGACACCTTTGGTGTGGGCGGTCTGGCAATGGGTGTTGTGGCTTACGAGCCAGTTTGGGCTATTGGTACCGGGCTCACTGCTACGCCTGAGCAGGCGCAGGAAGTGCACGCCATGATTCGCGCTAGACTGGCCATGCTGGATGATGAGCAGGCGCGCAAGGTACAGATTGTATACGGCGGAAGCGTGAAGGCGGATAACGCCGAGGCGCTGTTTGCCATGCCGGATATCGATGGGGGGCTGGTAGGTGGTGCCTCTCTCAATGCAGATGAATTTGGCGCGATAGCACGTGCCGCGGGACGAGTGTAATGATTGAGACCGTAATTGTGGTGCTGCACCTGCTGGTAGCTATCGGCCTGGTTGGCCTGGTGCTGATGCAGCAGGGTAAGGGTGCCGAGACCGGTGCGTCCTTTGGTTCTGGTGCTTCGGGCACCGTGTTTGGTAGCCAGGGTTCCGGTACCTTCCTGAGTCGCGTAACTGCGATTTTGGCGACAACTTTCTTTCTGACCTCGCTGGGCCTGGCTTACTATGCCAGCCACAAGGCGAGCGCGGTGCAAGAGGCAGGCCTGCCTGATCCTGCGCTGCAGATCGACCAGGTTGCTCCGGCGCCTGTGCTGAGCGAAGACGTTCCGGTCATTGAAGAAGATGTTATGGCTGTGCCTGCTGGTGAAGATGTTCCGCCCACGGCGGAGTGAGGTAGGCGTAGTTCCTCGGTAAACAGTTTTGCGGAAGTGGTGGAATTGGTAGACACGCTATCTTGAGGGGGTAGTGCCTTAGGGTGTATGGGTTCGAGTCCCATCTTCCGCACCAATCAATAAGGGCCTGTATCAGCAGGCCCTGTTCTTTTCAGGGGTGATTGCGCCGGTTGTCTTGTTTGGCTTCCGGGCGTATAATTCACGCCCTAGATTCGACGCGGGGTGGAGCAGTCTGGTAGCTCGTCGGGCTCATAACCCGAAGGTCGTAGGTTCAAATCCTGCCCCCGCAACCAGTCAAAGGCCCCTTTTTAGGGGCTTTTTGTTAGGGCACTTGCCGCGAGGTGGGTGCCAGTTCTGGACTTGATTGCGATCAAGTGGCCAGAGGCACGATGGGCTATAGGCCCATTTTTTATTCATGGATCAAAAGGGCGGTGAACGTGTCCGGCAAAGTATCTGAGTTGGAGAGCCTGCTGGTCCCGATTGTCGAGGCATTGGGCTATAACTGCTGGGGCATCGAATACCTGTCCCAGGGGCGACATACCCTGTTGCGGGTGTACATTGATCACCCGGACGGTATCAGTGTCGAGGCCTGCGCTGCGGTGAGTCGGCAGGCCAGTGCGGTACTGGACGTGGAGGATCCGATTTCCGGTGATTACACCCTGGAAGTCTCCTCACCCGGTATGGACCGCCCGCTGTTTCGGCTTGAACAGTACGCTGACCACGTTGGCGAACAAGCCAAGATAAGACTGCGCGTGCCCTATGAGGGGCGGCGCAATTTTCAGGGTGTGATTCGTGGAATTGAAGGTGATGACGTCATCCTGCAGGTAGAGGGTCACGAGTACCTGTTGCCGATCGACTCGATCGACAAGTGCAATATCATTCCGCGTTTTTGAGCATATTTCGGGCTCCTGTAGCCCCAATGGATGGCGTTAGGCGAGGCATACGATGAGCAAAGAAGTGTTGCTGGTTGTGGAATCCGTTTCCAACGAGAAGGGCGTTCCGCCCGATGTGATCTTTGAAGCGCTGGAATTGGCATTGGCAACCGCCACCAAAAAGCGCTACGAAGATGAAGTGGATGTTCGCGTGGCGATCAATCGCCATACCGGCGACTACGAGACTTTCCGTCGCTGGACTGTCGTGGCCGACGAGAACTTTGAAGAGCCCGATATGCAACTGACCCTGGACCAGGCCCAGGAGCGCGACCCTGCCCTCGCTATCGACGATATGATCGAAGAGAAGATCGAGTCGGTTGAGTTCGGGCGTATTGCCGCGCAGATAGCCAAGCAGGTTATCGTGCAGAAGGTTCGCGAAGCCGAGCGTGCGCAAGTCGTTGACGCTTACCGCGACCGCTTGGGCGACATTATCAGCGGTACGGTCAAGAAAGTGACCCGTGACAGCGTGATTGTCGACCTGGGCAACAATGCCGAGGCGGTGTTGCCACGCGAAGAGATGATTCCGCGCGAGACTTTCCGCACCGGCACGCGTATTCGTGCTCTGCTTAAAGACATTCGCACCGAGAATCGCGGCCCGCAACTGGTGCTGTCGCGCAGCTGCCCGGAAATGATCATTGAGCTTTTCCGCATCGAAGTGCCGGAAATCTCCGAAGAACTGATCGAAGTCATGGGCGCAGCTCGTGATCCGGGCTCGCGCGCCAAGATTGCTGTGCGCTCCAAGGACAAGCGTATCGACCCGCAGGGTGCCTGTATCGGTATGCGCGGCTCGCGCGTGCAGGCGGTATCCGGTGAGCTGTGTGGCGAGCGTGTCGATATCGTGCTGTGGGACGACAACCTGGCGCAATTCGTGATCAACGCCATGGCGCCGGCGGAAGTGGCTTCCATCATTCTGGATGAAGACACCCACGCGATTGACCTGGCGGTAGCCGAAGACAACTTGGCGCAGGCGATTGGCCGTAACGGTCAGAACGTACGTCTGGCCAGCCAACTGACCGGCTGGACCTTGAACGTCATGACCGAAGACGACATCCGTGCCAAGCAGGAAGCCGAGACGGGTGACATCCTGCGTAACTTTGTCGACGAGCTGGATGTCGAGGAAGAAGTGGCACAGCTGCTGGTAGAAGAAGGTTTCACCACGCTCGAAGAAATCGCCTACGTGCCGATGGAAGAAATGCTCGACATCGACGGCTTTGACGAGGATATCGTCAATGAGCTGCGCGCACGGGCCAAGGATCGTCTGCTGACCAAGGCGATCGCCAATGAGGAAAAACTGGAACAAGCACAGCCTGCTGACGACCTGTTGAACATGGATGGAATGGACCGCGCACTGGCTTTCCAGCTGGCAAGCAAGGGCATCCTGACAATGGAAGACCTGGCTGAACAATCCGTCGACGACCTGCTCGAGATCGAAGGTATCGACGAAGCCCGCGCTGGCACCCTGATCATGGCTGCCCGTGCCCCCTGGTTTGAATAACCGGTCGGATTAGGCGACATCACCCTGCGGTAACGCATGGACCCGACTGAGGAGAGAAGTGAATGGCGGAAGTGACGGTCAAAGAATTGGCTCAGGTAGTAGGTACACCCGTGGAGCGCCTGTTACAGCAGATGCGCGAAGCCGGGCTGTCTCAGACTACCCCGGAGCAGGCAGTGAGTGACGATGAAAAGCAGACTCTGTTGACGTTCCTCAAGAGCGCCCACGGTGACTCCGGCTCCGAGCCGCGCAAGATCACACTCAAGCGCAAGACGGTCAGCACCCTGAAGGTAGCGGGTAGCAAGACAGTCAATGTTGAAGTGCGCAAGAAGCGCACTTACGTCAAGCGTGAGCCGGCCGATCTGGAAGCTGAACGCCAGCGCGAGCTGGAAGAGCTGCGCGCCGCTGAGGAAGCACGCCAGAAGGCGGCTGAAGCGGAAGCACAGCGCGCCGCGGAAGAGGCTGCGAAGAAGGCTGCCGAGCAAAGCGCCAAGGCCGCGGAGCCCGTGGCCGCTGAAGAGCCTGCGCCGGCACCTGTTGCCGCGGAGCCCGCAGCGCCGATTGCGCCGGTGGTTGAGCCGGTTCCTTCACCGGCTGAGCAGCACAAGAAGAAAGAAGAGAGCCGTCGCAAGGCTCGCGAAGACGAAGAAGAACGTGGCCGCAAGCGCGCTGGCGGACACGGCAAGGATAAGGGGCGTCACGCGCCGCGTATCAACGACGAAGATGATGCCTCTCGTCGCCGCGGCGGCGGTGGCAAACTCAAGGCGAACAAGAAACGCAACCAGCACGGCTTCGAGAAGCCGACAGGACCGCTTGTGCGAGAAGTTGTAATTGGCGAGACCATCACCGTGGCCGAACTGGCCCAGAAGATGTCGGTGAAGGCTGCCGAGGTCATCAAGTACATGTTCAAGAACGGCAACATGGTGACCATCAATCAGGTGCTTGATCAGGATACGGCTACCATCCTCGCCGAGGATATGGGTCACAAGGTCAAGCAGATGAAGGAAAGCGCGCTGGAGGACAGTCTGGTCGAGTCCATGGCGCATGAAGGCGAAGAAATGAGCCGGGCACCCGTGGTTACCGTGATGGGTCACGTTGACCATGGTAAGACATCGCTGCTCGATTATATTCGCCGCGCCAAGGTGGCATCCGGTGAGGCTGGTGGTATTACCCAGCACATCGGCGCCTACCACGTGGAAACCGATCGCGGCATGGTGACCTTCCTGGATACCCCCGGTCACGCGGCGTTTACAGCCATGCGTGCCCGTGGTGCCAAGGCCACCGATATCGTGATTCTGGTTGTTGCTGCTGACGACGGTGTTATGCCGCAGACCGAAGAGGCCGTGGCGCATGCCAAGGCAGCAGGTGTGCCGGTCGTGGTGGCGGTGAACAAGATCGACAAGGAAGACGCTGATCCAGATCGCATCAAGAACGACCTGGCAGCCCGTGATGTCATCCCTGAAGAGTGGGGTGGCGACACCATGTTCGTACACGTATCGGCCAAGGTCGGTACCGGTGTTGAAGAGCTGCTCGAAGCCGTGTTGCTGCAAGCCGAGGTCCTGGAGTTGAAAGCTCAGCCTTCTGCACCGGGTCGTGGTGTGGTGGTTGAATCGCGCCTCGACAAGGGGCGTGGCCCGGTTGCTACCGTACTGGTACAAAACGGCACTCTGCGTCAGGGCGATATCGTCCTCGCCGGCGTCAACTATGGTCGCGTACGCGCCATGCTCGACGAGAACGGCAAGACCATCAAGGAAGCCGGTCCGTCGATTCCGGTCGAGATTCTGGGTTTGGACGGTACCCCGGATGCGGGTGACGAGCTGACCGTGGTGGCCGACGAGAAGAAAGCGCGTGAAATCGCTTTGTTCCGTCAGGGCAAGTTCCGCGAGATCAAGCTGGCGCGTCAGCAGTCGGCCAAGCTGGAAAACATGTTCGAGAACATGGGCCAGGACGAGAAGAAGACCCTCAACGTGGTCCTCAAGGCCGACGTGCGTGGTTCGCTGGAAGCGCTGCAGGCGTCGCTCACCGAACTGGGCAACGACGAAGTGCAGGTCAAGATCGTCTCCGGCGGCGTGGGTGGCATCACCGAAACCGACGCCAACCTGGCGCTGGCTTCGAACGCAGTGGTCTTTGGCTTCAACGTGCGTGCCGATGCGGCTGCGCGCAAGATCATCGAGAACGAAGGTCTGGATCTGCGCTATTACAGCGTGATCTACGAGATCATCGATGACGTCAAGAAAGCCCTGGGCGGTATGCTGGGCAGCGACGTACGTGAGCAGATACTGGGTGTGGCCGAAGTGCGTGACGTGTTCCGTTCACCGAAGTTCGGCGCTATCGCCGGCTGTATGGTGATCGAGGGTACCGTGTACCGTAACCGTCCGATCCGGGTACTGCGAGAAGACGTCGTGATCTACGAAGGCGAGCTGGAATCCCTGCGCCGCTTCAAGGACGATGTTGCCGAAGTCCGCAACGGTATGGAATGTGGTATCGGCGTGAAGAACTACAATGACGTACGCAGCGGCGACCGCATCGAAGTGTTCGAGCGTGTACAGGTTCAGCGTAGTCTGTAACCCGTCAGCGCTGGCCAAGTCTGGCCAGCGCCTGAATTTCGCACCAAACTCCGGCCTGTTCAGCAGTCCGGAGTTTGTTGCTTGAGGTAGGTAATATGGCAAAAGAATACAGTCGTACTCAGCGGGTCGCCGATCAGATGCAGCGTGAACTGGCGCTGCTGATTCAGCGTGAAGTGCGTGATCCGCGTCTGGGCATGGTAACGGTGACAGCAGTAGAGGTCAGCCGTGACCTGTCCCATGCCAAGGTGTTCGTCACTCTGATGAACAAGGACAGCGCGGAAGACATTGCGTTGAACCTGGAGATTCTCAAGGATTCGGCAGGTTACCTGCGCATGTTGCTGGGCCGCTCGATGAAGCTGCGCAGCGTGCCTTCACTGCACTTTCACTACGATGAAAGCGTGCGCCGCGGTGCGCACCTGTCTTCCCTGATCGAGCGGGCCGTGGCGGAAGATAGCCAGCACTCCGACGATAAAGAGGACTGAAGCGTGGCGGGTGCCAAGAAACAACGCCGCGCGATTGACGGCATTCTGATCTTCGACAAGCCACTTGGTATGAGCTCCAACCAGGCGCTACAGAAGGTGCGCTGGTTGTTCAACGCCAACAAGGGCGGTCACACCGGCAGCCTGGATCCACTGGCTAGTGGCGTGTTGCCGCTGTGTCTGGGTGAAGCCACCAAGTTTTCGCAGTACCTGCTGGATGCCGACAAGGCCTACATCACCGAGGCGCGGTTGGGCATGACCACCACCACGGGTGATGCCGAGGGTGATGTACTGGAAATCAAGCCGGTCGATATCAGTCTTGAACAGGTTCAGGCCCGCTTGCCGCAGTTTACCGGCGACATCGAGCAGGTGCCGCCCATGTATTCGGCACTGAAGCACGAGGGACAGCCGCTCTACAAGCTGGCTCGGGCGGGTGAAACCGTTGAGCGCAAGGCGCGTGCAGTGACCATCTCGCAGCTGACTATCCTCGGCCTGGAAGGTGACCGTTTGCAGCTGGAGGTACACTGCAGTAAAGGCACCTACATACGCACCCTGGTCGAAGACCTGGGCGCTGCGCTGGGCTGTGGCGCGCACGTTGCTTCGTTGCGCCGCAGCATTGCTGGCCCCTTCGACCTGAGCCAGTCGGTCACGCTCAAGGCGCTGGAAGCGCTGCACGCCGAAGGTGGGCCGGAGGCGCTGGATCATCTATTGCTGCCGATGGATAGCGGGCTGGAAGATTGGCCCGTGCTGGAGCTGACCGAGCAGACCGCCTATTACCTGAATCACGGCCAGGCGGTGCGGGTGCCAGGCAGCCCGGCCTTCGGCAAGGTGCGCCTGAAGGATGCCGAAGGGCGCTTTCTCGGCATCGGTGAGATGACTGAAGATGCCAGGGTGGCGCCCAAGCGTTTATTGCGCTTCAATGCATGATATTTTTCAGCATCTGCCCTAGCGGATGCGTTGCAGAATCAAGGTTGCAGCCCTCCTGGCGGGGGCTGCGATCCATAAGTTGACCCGATAGCGGGTCACCACGAGGGTGGCTGTCAACAGGCGCGGTCATACCTCGATTTAAAACACGGGACACTGGTCCCGGCCTGTTACCTCAGAGGAAATACAAGATGTCACTGAGTGTTGAAGAAAAAGCTGCAATCGTTGGCGAGTACAAGCGCGCCGAAGGCGATACCGGTTCTCCTGAAGTTCAGGTAGCTCTGTTGACTGCAAATATCAACAAGCTGCAGGGCCACTTCAAGGACAACAAGAAGGATCACCATTCACGTCGCGGTCTGATTCGCATGGTTAACCAGCGTCGCAAGCTGCTGGACTATCTGAAGTCGAAAGACCTGTCTCGTTACAGCGCTTTGATCAGCAGTCTGGGTCTGCGTCGCTAAGACCAGCCCCGTTTGGACATGGTCGGGTCCGAATCCCGACCATGCCCAGAGTTTCCCCCAAAGGCAAAAAAGAGAGAGAAGACACCGTGAAACCGGTCATCAAGCAATTCAAACTAGGCAACAGCACTGTCACTATGGAAACGGGCCGTATTGCCCGCCAGGCGACAGGTGCCGTTCTGGTCAGCATCGATAACGCTGTCAGCGTTCTGGTCACGGTCGTGGCCGCCAAGCAGCCCGAAGCGGGGCGTGATTTCTTCCCTCTGTCTGTGCACTACATCGAGAAAACCTACGCAGCCGGTCGTATCCCCGGTGGTTTCTTCAAGCGCGAAGGCCGTCCTTCCGAGAAAGAGACGCTGACCTCGCGTCTGATCGACCGTCCGATCCGTCCGCTGTTTGCCGATGGCTTCATGAATGAAGTCCAGGTCGTTTGTACCGTCGTGTCTACTGACAAGACTACCGACCCCGACATGGCTGCCATGCTGGGTACTTCCGCCGCTCTGGCCATTTCCGGTGCGCCCTTCAATGGCCCCATCGGCTGTGCCCGCGTCGCCTTTGATGACGAGAAGGGTTATGTACTCAACCCCAATTACGAGCAGCTTAAAGGCTCGCGTCTGGACATGGTGGTGGCCGGTACCGAAGACGCCGTACTGATGGTTGAATCCGAAGCGCAGGAACTGACCGAAGACCAGATGCTGGGCGCCGTACTTTTCGCCCACATGGAATTCCAGCCTGCTATCCAGGCGATCAAGGAACTGGCTGCCGAAGCCGGCAAGCCTCGCTGGGACTGGCAGCCAGAGCCGGAAAACACCGCGCTGCTGGACGCCATCAAGAGCCAGTTTGGTGCCGGTATTGCCGAAGGCTACACCACCACCGACAAGCAGGCGCGTTACAACCGTCTGGGCGAGCTGCGTGACGCTGCCATCGCGGCGCTGGCTGGTGAAGAGGAAGGCAAGTTCTCCGCCGGTGAGGTGAAGGACGGCTTCAAGGAAATCGAATACCGCACTGTGCGCCAGAGCATCGTCGATGGTAATCCGCGTATCGACGGTCGTGACACCAAGACCGTGCGCCCGCTGAACATCGAAGTGGGCGTGCTGGATCGCACTCACGGTTCTGCGCTGTTCACCCGTGGTGAAACACAGGCGCTGGTGGTTACCACTCTGGGTACCGCGCGCGACTCTCAGCTGCTTGATCAGCTGGAAGGCGAGCGTAAAGAGCCCTTCATGTTCCACTACAACTTCCCTCCCTATTCGGTGGGCGAGTGTGGTCGCATGGGCGGTACTGGTCGTCGTGAGATCGGCCACGGTCGTCTGGCGCGTCGCGGTATTCAGGCGGTTATGCCTGATATGGAGCAATTCCCTTACTCCATCCGTGTGGTCTCTGAAATCACCGAGTCCAACGGCTCCAGCTCCATGGCGTCCGTGTGTGGTGCTTCTTTGGCGCTGATGGATGCGGGTGTGCCGATGAAGGCCCCGGTAGCCGGTATCGCCATGGGTCTGGTCAAGGAAGGCGACAAGTTTGCGGTTCTGACCGACATCCTGGGTGACGAAGATCACCTCGGCGACATGGATTTCAAGGTAGCCGGTACCGAGAAGGGTGTTACTGCGCTGCAGATGGATATCAAGATCAACGGTATCACCGAAGAGATCATGGAAATCGCCCTGCATCAGGCCCACGACGCGCGTCTGAGCATCCTCAAGCAGATGAACGAAGTGCTGCCGGCCTCGCGCAAGGAAATCTCTTCCAACGCGCCGACCATGATCAGCATGAAGATCGATTCCGACAAGATCCGCGACGTGATCGGCAAGGGTGGCGCGACCATTCGCAGCATCTGCGACGAAACCGGCGCTTCCATCGACATTACCGACGACGGCACCGTCAAGATCTTCGCTGCCAGCAAGGAAGCCGCAGACGCCGCCAAAGCGCGCGTTGACGGAATCACTGCTGAAGCCGAGATTGGCAAGGTCTACACCGGTAAGGTTGAGCGCATCGTCGACTTCGGCGCTTTCGTCAACATCCTGCCCGGCAAGGATGGTCTGGTGCACATTTCTCAGATCGCCAACGAGCGCATCGAGAAAGTGACCGACGTGCTGCAGGAAGGCCAGGAAGTCAAAGTCCTGGTATTGGACGTGGATAATCGCGGTCGCATCAAGCTGTCGATGAAAGACGTTGAGTCTGCCGAGGCTAGCGGCGTATAAACGCAGCGGTTCGGTAACAGCAAAAACCCGGCTTTCGCCGGGTTTTTGCTTTCTGGGCAAGAGCAAGGTCTGTCGATGGCAGGCCTTGCTTGCTGCAGGGTGTTGCGTTTAGCTGCCCTTCATCCCCTTGGCGATGCGATCGCCGATATCCTGGTCAATCTTGCGCCAGTACTCCAGCGCACGCGACAGTACCGGCTCCTGCACACCATCGCTCAGATGGCCCACAACGTTGTTCACCAGGCGCTCGCGTGCCGCATCGTCGAACACCTCGCGCACCATGGTGCCCGCCTGACCGAAGTCGTCATCCTCGGCATGGAGGGTGTAGGCCTTGCGTACCATATCGCCACTGGTGCTCCAGACATCGACGGGCGGGTTCAGCGATGGATCGGCTGCCGGACCGCCCTTGGAATTGGGGGCGTAAACCGGGTCGGTGACGTTGTCCATGCGCATCGCACCGTCCTTGCTGTAACTGTGCACTGGCGACTGCGGGCGGTTCACTGGAATCTGTTTGTAGTTCACCCCAAGGCGAGCGCGGTGTGCATCGGCGTAGGAGAATACGCGACCAAGCAACATCTTGTCGGGGCTGACGCCAATGCCCGGCACCAGGTTGTTGGGCTCGAAAGCGGCCTGTTCGATTTCGGTGTGGTAGTCGGTGGGGTTGCGATCCAGCGTGAGCTTGCCGACCGGGATCAGCGGGTAGTCGCCATGCGGCCAGACCTTGGTCAGGTCGAAGGGGTTGAAGCGATAGTTCTCAGCGTCGGCGAACGGCATGATCTGCACGTGCAACGTCCAGCTGGGGTGCTCGCCCTTTTTCAGCGCTTCATAGAGGTCGCGGGTATGGTAGTCGGCGTCTTCCCCGGCCAGCTTGTCGGCTTCTGCCTGGGTCAGGCATTCAATGCCCTGATCGGTCTTGAAGTGGTACTTGACCCAAAACTTCTCGCCCTGGGCGTTAACCCACATGTAGGTGTGGCTGCTGTAGCCATTCATGTGCCGCCAGGTTTTGGGTATACCGCGGTCGCCCATCAACCAGGTCACCTGATGCGCCGATTCCGGAGAAAGCGACCAGAAGTCCCACTGCATGTCATGGTCACGCAGATTGGTGTCGGCACGGCGCTTCTGCGAGCGAATGAAGTGCTGGAACTTCATCGGGTCGCGGATAAAGAACACTGGCGTGTTGTTGCCGACCATGTCGTAGTTGCCCTCGGTGGTGTAGAACTTCACCGCAAAGCCACGGGGGTCACGCCAGGTATCGGGGCTGCCGCGCTCACCCGCGACGGTGGAAAAACGCATTAGCACATCGGTTTTGGTCCCGGGCTGGAAGACGGCCGCCTTGGTGTACGCGCTGATATCGTGGGTTACCTGAAAGTGACCAAAACCTCCGCCTCCCTTGGCGTGAGGTTGGCGTTCGGGGATACGTTCGCGGTTGAACTGAGCCATCTGCTCGATCAGGTAATGGTCGTGCAGCAGAATCGGCCCGTTCGGGCCAACGGTGAGGGAGTGCTCATCACTGGATACCGGTATTCCGGCGTCGGTGGTGGTCGGTTTTACCTTGTTGTCGGTCATCATCAGGTCTCCATTGTCGTTGTGGCGGCGTGCGGGCCGCAGACAGGGTTTGCTCGTGGCCGCTGCAGCGACCGGCAAGCATCAGTTGCGCGGAGGTGCGCGAGAACGTGCAGGTACTTCCTTATTGGATGAGTCTGGTGAGGATAGTTCAGTGCTCATGTGTTGGTTAGGCTGCGCTGATTGAGTTTCCCTATCAGGGCGATTGATAATCCGCACCTATCAACGTGGCGGGCGGATCACAGGTATGTGGTTTTAGCGGCCAGGCTATTGCATTAACATGCAAGCGGTCCGCCGGTTTGGCGCGCGCATTTCCCGCGAGGAGGCTGAAATGAAAGTACAGAGCATGGAGCAACTACGCAGCGTACTGGGTGAGCCGCACCCGCTCACGGCGAGCAAGATTTACGATCACCTGAACCCGAGCATGTGTGAGTTTATTGCGCAGTCGCCGCTATTGATGATGTCGACCGTCGACCGCAATGGCTTTCCCACGGTTTCACCCAAGGGCGATGACCCTGGCTTCGTGATGGTCGACGATGATCTGCAGCTGCTGATCCCTGAGCGCAAGGGCAACAAGATGGCGCTCTCCTTTGCGAATATCCTTGCCGGTTCGCGTTTGGGCTTGCTCTTTCTGGTGCCGGGTGTGAGCGAGGTGCTGCGGGTGCAGGGCGAGGCGGAGATCCTGATTGATCCGGTGTTGAATGCGCGACTGTCGTCAAAAGGGCGCGAAGCGCTACTGGTTACGCGCCTGCGCGTAAGCGAGGCCTATTTCCATTGTGGCAAGGCGTTGCTGCGCAGCCGGTTGTGGGCCGAGGATCTGCAGCATTCTGGTCTGAGAATTTCATTTGGTGAACAGATTGCCGGCAATACAAGTTTGCGCGACAGCGAGGTACCGGCGTTTGATGCGGCCGTTCAGCAGCGCTACGACGTCGACGTATAGGGCGTTCGTTAATCCAATAAGCAGAGACGGTTCAAACCGTTCAGCCAGCAAGATGCCCGTGCAAGGCCTGACCGATCAATAAGGTCAGTATAAGGAAGAATAAGTTGACGATGAATTTGACACTGTTGGGCCAACTGGTCGCCTTTGTGTATATACCGCTTTGTGTGTTGCTGCCAGCGGTAGTGGGCTATTGGCTAGCGAGGAGCAAGTTTCGACGCCCAGGCCTTCTGGCGGCGAGCTGTTTGCTGCTGGGGTTGGTTTTCCCGCTGAATATTGTGTTGCTGCTGTTGGCCTGGTTCAAGGCGCCAGACCCAACTTTTTCAGCACGCTGACGCCAGCCCGGCCCTGCCTATAGAGGCAGGGCCGGAGGAGTGTCAGGCTGGTTTTTCCTCGTCCGTGACGGACTCTTCTTTCTCACTCTTCGCGACGCCGGCGGCGCTGGAAGTGGTGCTGCTCTGGCTGCTGCCTTGCAGGTTGTTCACGCGCTCCTTGCTGTCATCGGCCTGAGCAATCGGGCTGGAGGCCAGAAAGGATGCAACTATCAATGCAGAAAGATTTCTCATGGTGCTCTCCTAAGGTGTAAAGCAACCCCCTGGTAACACTGGACACAGGCTTGAAATATTATGAAACTGTTTCCTTTGCAAATGATTCGCATGGAGCCGGTCTCGCTTCTCAAGCAGCGTTTAATAAGGGGCTGATGTCCACTATAGGCAGCGTCAAAGTGTCGCAGTAGCACTCTGTTTTGCTACACAGAGTTTCATAATTGGAAACAAAGTGCCCGAGCCCGCATCAACTGCTGGTGTGTTCGCGGCCGGCGACGGCGTGTTGCTCTTGCTGTGAGCTATCAACGTTGCTGGTTTGGCTGCTCACGCGTTCGAGCATCTGGTTGTAACGATCACTGCCATCTTCTGCCTGTGCGAGGGGGGTGGCAGCGACAAAGGACGCAATGATCAAAGCGGATAAGTTTCTCATGATGTTCTCCTGTTGGGTGAAAGGCGGATCAGAGCAGCTGGTCTCAATCTACTGTTTCCAATAAGCCTTGACTGGGTGCGGAGTGAGTTTCTCTCGCAGGCTTATTTAATCGGCCTTTGGTTGTTATTTTATTTGTTCAATTCAGGTTTCTGTAGGCTAATATTTCCCTACTCATCGTTTCTTGATGGGAAACAAAAGGAGGTGTAATGCAGGACTTGAATGATCTGATCTGCTTCGCCCGGGTGGTGCGGTTTGGTGGCTTCGCCGCCGCAGAGCGGGCCACCGGTGAACGTAAATCCAAGCTCAGCAAGCGTGTTACCCGGTTGGAGCAGTATTTCGGCACGCGTTTGATTGAGCGCTCTACCCGCAGTTTCCGCGTGACCGATATGGGCCGCGAGGTGTATCGCCAGTGCGAAGCGATTGTCGACCGGCTGGAAGCGACAGAAGCGTTGGCAATGACCGCCAAGGACGAGGTGCGCGGTACGGTGCGGGTGAGCTGTTCTTCCGGGATGATGGAGTATCTCGGTCGCGATGCCTTGGTGGACTTCATGCGACGTTATCCGCAGGTGCGGTTGCAATTGCTGCTGTCCAGCCAGCGGGTCGACTTGATCAACGAACGCATAGATGTCGCCTTTCGGGTCGCCACCCGTTTTGATACCGACCAGTCACTGGCCATGCGCTCGCTCGGAGTGAGCGCGCGCATTCTGGTAGCCAGCCCGGAGCTGTTGGCCGCGCAGGGCGGCGAGCCGCTGCAGCTCGAGCAGTTGGCGGCGTTTCCGACCCTGTCGGTGGGCGAGTTGCTGGAGCGTGACCGCTGGGAGTTTGCCAACGACAGTGGTGAAACCCGCGCCCACGCGCACGTGCCGCATTTCAGCTGTGGCGACATGCAGTTGTTGTGTGAGTCGGCAGTTGCCGGCATGGGCGTGGTGCTGCTGCCGGAGCACGTCTGTGGGCCGGAATTGAAGCGTGGCAGGCTAGTGCACATTTTGCCGGAATGGCACGCGGTGGAAGGCAATATCCATATGGTATTCACCACGCCCAAAGGTATGCTGCCGCCAGTGCGGGCCTTTATCGACCACTGCGTCGAGGTGTTTGCCGAGCGGCGCTGACGCCTATTACAGCGCTGGCTGGCAGCAGCTCAGGTTGGCGCGAGGCCAGCGTAACGAAACCACGAAGCTGAACGGGAGCACACGCATGCAAGCAACACTACCCTGGATGCGCTGTACATTGCGCTATATGGGCGTTTATCTGCTGGTGGCATTGGTTATTGGCGCCGTTCAGGTGTTTTTCGACCTGAATCTGGGTAGTGGCGCCACCGCCGCCACGTTTGCGGCGGCGACTATTTATGCCGCTACCTGGGTAGTCCGCGAGCGGCAACAGGCGCTTGGTGGGGGCGAGGCCTTGGTGTTGTCGCTCTGCGCCATGCTAGCGACCCTGGCCTTCGCAGGCTTGGTGGTTGGCGGTTTACTGCTGGCGTTCATGGAGCAGGTGCGTGAATTCATGGCGCTGCTCGATCCCGACACCCTGCACTATGTTGCGCAGCTACTGGCGGCTTACCTGGTATTGCTGTTGCTACTGCAGTGGGCGCTGTATTACGGGTTTGCGCGATTGCAGTACCGTGCTTTGCGCAAGCAGCAGGTCGCCATATCCAAAGGAGAAAATGCATGAACTGGCTGCACGAAGTGGAGTTACATACCGAGCTGGTGCAGCTGCGACCCTTGCGGGCAGCGGACAAGCCGGCGCTGCTTGACGCCGCATCCGACGGACGGCTCTGGGAGCTGTGGTACACCCAGGTTCCCGGTGTCGACACCCTGGATGCCTACGTCGATTATGCGCTCAGCGAGCAGGCGGCGGGCCGGGCCCTGGCATTTGCCGTGATAGAGAAATCCACCGGCAAGGTGATAGGCACCACACGCTATTGCAACGCCGACACGGTCAATCGCCGCCTGGAGATTGGCTACACCTGGTACGCCAGCCGGGTGCAGCGCAGCGCCATCAACACCCAGTGCAAACTGGCGTTGTTGCAGCATGCCTTTGAGCAATTGGGCGCAATCGCCGTCGAGTTACGCACCCATTGGCACAACCAGGCGTCGCGCGCCGCTATTGCCCGGCTGGGCGCCAAGCAGGACGGCGTACTGCGCAACCATCGGCTGGAGCCGGACGGCGCGCGCCGCGATACCGTGGTGTTCTCCATCCTCGATAGTGAGTGGCCCTCAGTGCGCAAGTCGCTGCAGTTCAAGCTGGACCGCCGCGCCGCTGATTAATCGGCCGCTACCGCGTCCTGCTGCTTGACCACCTTGTGCTGGTCTTCGCTGCTGCCGAGTTTCCAGTAGCTTGAAATATACAGATCGCCACGCTCCACCTGGCGCTCCTCACGGAAGTAGCGGCGCAGCGCGCGCATGCCACTGAATTCGCAGGCGGCCCAGACACTGGGTCGGCCTTCCAGCCAGGGCAGTGGCTGTAAACGTTCAACCAGCAGGTCAGGCTGTTCACCCGGATGCGGGTTGACCAGCCAGATCAGTTCGACATTGGCCGGTACCTTGAGCGGCTGGATATCGGCCTCACTGATAACCTCCAGTACCGCATAACCGCGCGCTTGATCGGGCAGTTGCTCCAGGTTGACGCTGATGGCCGGCAGGGCTGTCATGTCGCCGGCAATCAGATACCAGTCGGCTTCCGGGTTCAGCGGCTTCTTGGGGCCTGGGCCGCCAATCAGGATGCTGTCACCCGGCTGCGCGTGCTGCGCCCAGGTCGCAGCGGGGCCACCGTCGTGGTGCAGGACAAAGTCGACGTCCATTTCCAGCTCACGCTGATGGCGAACGGTGTAAGTGCGCACGATGCCCTTGCCTTCGCCTTGCGGCGGGAACATCAGTTTGATGTAAGCGCCGTCCTGTTCGGCGGGAAAGGTGCTCATGCCGTTGCCGCCCAGGGTCACGCGCAACATGTTGGGGGTGACAGCGGCGCTGCGGATTACTTGCAGCAGACGGGATTCGGGTCGTTTCATGCGGATACCTCCAGCACAGTCAGTGGTCGGACGCGGGTGCGTCCAGATTGTCTGCCATGCGCCCGGCCAGGCGTATGAACAGGGCCACCTCATCGGCATTCATCTCACGGGTCATGCGTGCCAGAGTCTGCTGCTCCAGCTGTTTTATACGCTGCATCATCGCCATGCCGGCGGCACTGGGTTCCAGCAGTTGGCTGCGGCGGTCGGCGGGGTTGTCGCGTTTAGAGATCAACCCGCTGGTCAATAGTTCATTCAGTACGCGGGTGATTTGCGCCTTGTCGCGGCGCAGGCGCTGGGCTATTCGCTGTGCGGTGCAGTCAGGCAAATGGCTCACTGCCTTCAGTACGCGTACGTGGGTCACCGGCAATGGCACCTCGGCCTCGCGAATGGCGCTGGCCATGGCCGAACGGTAAGCATGGGTAACCCGTTGCAGGGCTTCATTG
Source organism: Halopseudomonas sabulinigri (assembly GCF_900105255.1). Lineage (NCBI taxonomy): Bacteria > Pseudomonadati > Pseudomonadota > Gammaproteobacteria > Pseudomonadales > Pseudomonadaceae > Halopseudomonas > Halopseudomonas sabulinigri. The sequence continues at coordinate 3,361,910 of NZ_LT629763.1, forward strand.
AGGGCGGTAGCTGGCATGATCGGAGCGGCGCTTTATGTTGACAGTGTCAACCTTATGCTTAATGGTTGACACTGTCAATCAGGTTGCCGCGCCAGAGGTTATCATCAGGCGGGTTGATAGCCGCCTACCTCGGGTGCGAAGCCCACACCAAAGCGATTCCAGGCATTGATGGCGGCGATGGCCAAAGTCAGGTCGCTGAGTTCACGGTCGCTGAAGCAGGCGCGTACCTGCTCGAATAGCGCCTCGGTCACCCGATTATCCGTGAGTTGGGTCAAGGCCTCGGTCCAGCTCAGTGCTGCGCGCTCGCGAGCATCGAAGAAGGGTGTCTCGCGCCAGGCATTGAGCGCGTAAATGCGTTGTTCGGTCTCGCCGGCGGCGCGAGCGTCCTTGGTGTGCATGTCCAGGCAATAAGCGCAGTGGTTGAGCTGCGAGGCGCGGATTTTGACCAGTTCAAGCAGCCGCTTGGGCAGTTTGTCGTCGCCCACCGCTTCCTTGTTCAAATAGCCCTCCAAGCCCAGCATGGCGCGGGCGACGCCGGGTGCCGCGGTAAAATAGTCGACTCGCATGGTGTTGCTCCTTCAGGTGAATGAGAGCCCAAACTAGCCGCGCTGGCGCCGGCGGTATTGTAGATTTCCGACATGCGCCGCACGGCGCTTTGCTATGCTGCGGGCATGACTTCGACCCTGGCTCAGTTCCCGCAGCAGGCTGCCTGGCAACGCAATCTGGCGCCCTTTGGTTACCGGCAGATATTGCCGGCGCGGGCGCTGGCGCCCTATGTGCAGCATTACTGGGAACTGGCGCTGCCCGCCGCGCAGCAGTCGCCGCACAGCGAGCTGTTGCACCACGATGGCGGCAGCTCGCTGCTGTTTCAGTTGGCGGGGGAGCTGAATATCAACGGAGTCCGCGCGCACCAGGGCGTGCTGTTCAGTCCGACCGCGGCGCACTCCGCGCAGCTCTCCCTGGCGGCGGGAGTGCAGGTGTTCGCTGTGCGCTTTCGTCCCGGTATGGGAGCCGCGTTCTGGCGCTGCGCGGCCAGTGAGTTTGCCGGTGAGGTGTTGGGGCTGGACGGCGCGCACTACCTGCGCTTTGACTTGCCAGCCGTGACTGAACAGCTGCAGGCGGCGCCGGATCTGCCCAGTCGCGTCGCCTTGCTGGAAGCCGCGTTGTGCGGTGCCTTGGCCGGGAGCGCAGGTATCGCCAGCACGTTACCGCAAACGCTTGCCCTGTTACGCGCGTCGCGCGGCCAACAGCCACTCACTCAGATAGTGGCGCAGAGCGGGTTGGGGCAACGTCAGCTGGAGCGATTGTGCAATCGTTATCTGGGCCTCACGGCCAAGCAGTTCAGTCGCCTGCACCGGGTGGCCTACAGCCGCGAGTTACTCAAGCAAGTGCAGCCTGAACCGCTGGCTGATGTGGCCTATGGGGCGGGCTACAGCGATCAGGCGCACTTCAGTCACGACTTCAAGTCAGTCGTGGGGCTCACGCCCGGGCAGTATCTGCGCCGGGTGCGGGCGCGCTATCACGACGTTGAGCAGGCCGATGCCGCGACTGTTCATCGGCCTTGAATTGCCCGCCGCACAGGCCCAGGCACTGGTCCCTCTGGCCGAGCCTGGCCCCGGCCTGCGCTGGCAAACCCCGGCGCAACTTCATCTGACGTTGCGCTTTCTCGGCGAGTTGAGCGCTGCGCAAACCAACGGAGTGCAACAGGCATTGGCGGCCTTGCGCTGGGACGGCTTCCGATTGCAAATAAATGGGGTGGGTTATTTCGGCTCACCCACCCGGCCCAGCATTCTCTGGGCTGGCCTTGCCGATACCGCTGCGCTGCAAAGGTTACGCGACAGACTTGATGCCCGGCTGGCCACTGAGTTGGCGCCCGACCCGCAGCGCTTCGTGCCGCATGTCACACTGGCACGCTGCAGCAGCGGAGCCGGTAGCCCGGCCGAATTCCTGGCCCGCCACCGTCAGCTGCAGTTGCCCGCCTGGGCGGTCACGGAGCTGTGTTTGTTCACCAGTGAGGCAAGCGATAACGGCTCGCGCTATCGAGTACTCGCTCGCTATCCATGCGTCTTGCCTTGGGGAGATACCGATTGTGCTACCGCTGATCAAACGCCTGGAGCCGGGCACTGAATACTACTTTGAAGAAGGTTGTTTTATCACCGAGCTGTCCAACAGCGAGCAGGACCCGGCTGTCTCGGTGGCCCGTGCGCGGGTGCCGGTGGGGGGAACGACCCGCTGGCATGCGCTCGGAGGGGTGGTAGAGCGTTATCTGATCGAGGCCGGGCAGGGCGACGTGGAACTCGGGGAGCTGCTACCGCAAAAGGTATCGCCGGGCGACATGGTGTTGATCCCTGCCGGTTGTGCCCAGCGCATTCGCAACATCGGCTCGGAGCCGCTGGTGTTTTTGGCGATCTGCTCGCCGCGCTTCCAGCCGGACTGCTATCAGGACCTGGAGGCCGAGGCTGGCTGATCGACCGAGGCGATTTCGGCTGCGGTAAGGGCGCGATACTGGCCCGGTAGCAATGCCTGATCGAGCACTATGTCGCCCATACTCTCGCGGTGTAGCGCCGCCACTTGATTCCCCACGGCGTGAAACATCCGCTTGATCTGGTGATAGCGCCCTTCATAGATGGTCAATCGGGCCTCGCAGGGGCCCAGTTGCTGCAGTTGAGCAGGTGAGGTGGTGAGCTGTTCGGTGGTCATGTAGATACCTACGGCAAAGCGCTCGGCGGTCTCGGCGCTGATCGGCCGCAGGGTGGTGACGTGGTAGGTCTTGGGTAGTTTGATGCCCGGCTCGGTCAGGCGCCGTGACCACAAGCCATCGTTGGTCAGGATCAGCAGGCCGGAGCTGCCGCGATCCAGTCGTCCGCCAATGTGCAGCTGCTCGCCCAGGGCCGCCGGCAGCAGCTCCATCACCGTGGGGTGCTGCGGGTCGCGGGTGGCGCTGAGATAGCCGACCGGCTTGTGCAGCATCAGAAAGTGCGCCTCGCGTGCCTGCAGCAACTGGCCGTCCAGGCTGATGGCCACAAACTGATCGACCTCATGCCGCGGATCGTGGGTGACCCGGCCGCCAACCTGCACGCGGCCGCTGGCAATCAGCAGGCGCGCGGCCTGCCGACTGTGTGCGGTGCGGTTGCTGATGAAGCGATCGAGTTTCATGGCCGGCGATTATACCCGCGGTGCCTAGGCGGCGGGTCAGTCGTCGCCGCGCTGCCATTCCGGCGGGCGCCAGAGGTGCCGTAGGCGCTGACGCAGCGGACCTGGTTTGCGCATGTCCCGCGCCAGATCGCGGTACTCGTGCAGCCAGTGCATCCACAGGCGATTGTTGTGCTGCGGCGGGCGGGTAATGCCGTATTCGATGGGCTGATCCGCCCGTTCGCAGGTGAAGGTGCCAAACAGCCGGTCGAAGACAATGAACACACCGCCGTAGTTGGTATCCACGTAATCCGCGTTGCGCGCATGATGCACACGGTGGTGATTGGGCGTGTTGAACACGAACTCGATGGCCGGGTGCAAGCGGCCGACGAGAGTGGTGTGGATAAAAAACTGGTAGACCAGCGAGAGGGCGTAGCACACGCCGATCCATACCGGATTGAAACCGATCAGCGCCAGCGGGACGTAAAACAGCCAGCCGCCATTGAAGATGTTGGTCGCATTCTGCCGCATGGCGGTCGAGAAATTCATCCGCTCCGAGGAATGGTGAGTGACGTGTGCCGCCCATAGCCAGCGCACCCGGTGCGAAGAGCGGTGCATCCAGTAAAAGCAGAAGTCGGTCAGCAGCCAGAGCAGCGCCGCGGTGAACAGAGTCAGCGGAATATCCAGCAGCCGATGGTGATAGGCAAAGGCATACACCGGGAAGGCGATCAGCCCGGCAAACAGCAGCTCGGTGGTCTGATAGCCGGCGCCCAGGGCGAAGTTGCGCAGCGCCTCGCGCCCCTCTACCAGGGCGGGATCGTGGCGGATCTTCAGGTATTCCCAGGCAAATACGCCGATAAACACCGGAGTAGCCAGCATGAACACCAATTGGCGCTCATCCAGGGCCAGCCAGCCCAGCCCGCTATCGGCCAGTACCTGTTGCAACATGTCAAACAAGCTCATCGCGGCGCCTCGCAAGCATCGATGTATTTTTATGCACTCAGCATGCGCTGCTGAAAACCAGCTATATTGACTTGATACGCCGTAGTTTTGACTTTAAGTGCCAATAAGGGAGGTGCAATGGCGACGCCGCTGCGGGTAACCGGCGCCTGGGTACAACTGCTGACCGATTGGCTCGACAGCCAACAGCTGCCAGCCCCCGGGCTGCGGCTGTTGCTCGACAGCCGTGCGCCTGCCGATCTGGTGCCCATGCCGCTGTGGCAATCCATGCTGGAACAAGCGGTAGCCTTGGCGCCATCGCGGTCGCTGGCCGCGCTGCAGGTCGGCGCGCAGATACAGCCGCGGCATGTCGGTGTGCTGGGTTATCTGCTGTTGGCGTGCCACGATCTGGCGCAGGGCATGGCCGCGTACCAGCGCTATGAGCGCTTGTTTTATGGTGAAGACCTGGTGCAGGTCGGCCTGAACGCAGATGAGGTGAGTCTGTGCTGGCCCGCCGAGGCGTCGACTGGTGAACTGGCAGATACCGTTGCCATTGCGGCGTTGCTGAGTCTGTTGCAGCGGCTGCTGGCGGCGTCATTGCGGCCTTGTCGGGTGAGTTTCGCCTTTGCCGCGCCGGCTGAGGCGCACGCCTATGAGGCGTTCTTCGGCTGTCCGGTCAGGTTTTCTGCCGGCACTACGCAAGTGGATTTCCCGATTGAGGTATTGGCGCTGCGTTTACCGCGCAGCGATCCCGGCGTCCAGCAGATGCTGGACCGCCAGGCGCAGGCGCTGCTGTTGGCGCTACCAGCCTCGGATGCCTTCGCCCGCGCCTTGCAGCAATGCATGCTGCGGCTGCTGCCGGAGGGAACGCTGAGCCTGAACCGGGTGGCCGCGGAGCTGCACCTGTCAGTGCGCAGCCTGCAACGCCGGCTGGAGGCGCGCGGGGACACCTGGAGCGGCCTGGTGGATGGCTTGCGCCAGCAATTGGCGCAGCAGTACCTGGCCGATCCGGCGCTGCTGCTCAGCGACATCGCGCTGCTACTGGGATTCTCCGAGCAAAGCGCATTCAATCGTGCCTTCCGGCGCTGGAACGGCGATACGCCAGCGCGTGCGCGTCGGCGTCTGTTGCTGCACAGCTGATTCGGTTTACAGTGTCGGCATAACCAACAAGGAATCACCATGTACAGTCTCGCGTCGTTCGTCACCCTGCTGGTCGCTTTGCTGCATGCCTACTTTCTGCTGCTGGAAATGTTCTTCTGGGACAAGCCGCTGGGGCTCAAGGCGTTCGGGCAAACGCCCGAGAGCGCCGCCGCGACCAAGGTCATGGCGATCAATCAGGGGCTGTACAACGGCTTTCTTGCCGCCGGCCTGATCTGGGGCGTGGCGTTGGGTCCGGCTGGTGATGGTATCAAGCTGTTCTGTCTGGGTTGCGTGCTGCTTGCCGGGATCGTCGGTGCGCTTACCGCCAGCCGTAAGATTCTCTACGTGCAGGCCGCGCCCGCCGCGCTGGCCTTGTTGCTGTTATGTCTGGCTTGAACCTGGTGCGCCAGTCTGCACTAGACTGGACGCAGGATAGGCCGCCGCGACGTCGCGCTTGAATGCAAACATACCTTCGCCCCCTGTTGCGCACGCTACTGCTGATACTGCTGTTGGGCGCGCTGCTGATCGAACTGCTGCTCTGGCAGATCGGCGTCTCTGCGCGCAGCCAAAGCTCGCAGGAGCTGCTGCTGCGCGGCGCAGAGGTGCGCAGCGCACTGGAAACCCGCCTGCGCGACGGCATTTATCTGAGCCGCGGTCTGGTGTCCTTTCTGCAAAGTCAGCGTGGCTTGCAAGAGCCTGAGAAGGTTGAAGCCTGGCTGGCCAGCATGAACCAGGAAGTCGACTACCTGATCAATATCGGCATAGCGCCGGACAACCGCATCGCCTTGATTTTCCCGCGCGAGGGCAACGAGGCGGCGCTGGGACTGTATTACCCCGATGTACCTAAACAGTGGGCCACGGTGCAGCAGATCATGCGTAGCCAGCAACCGGCGCTGGCTGGGCCGCTGCCACTGGTACAGGGCGGCATGGGCCTGATTTATCGTACGCCGGTTTATATGGACGGCGCGTACTGGGGGCTGGTCAGTACGGTAATGGATGCGCCTGCGCTACTGGGCATGGTGGATAGCGAGCCGCGCTGGCAAGATCTTAATCTGCAGCTGCAGCGCCTTGAGGGTGAGCAGTACACCCGCTTCTGGGGCGCTGACCTGCAACCAGGGCGTATGCAGCAGGCCATGCTCATTCCGCTGCCCGGGGTGACCTGGCGGTTGGTGCTGCAGCAGCGCGGTGAAGACGCGCAGTTGCTGCTCTACCGTCTGGGCCTATATGCGGCGTTATTGGTGCTGTTGTTGGCGGTTGGCTATCTGCGCGCCAGCAAGCTGCGCCAGCAGCGCGAGCATGAGGCGCTGCGCGCCGAGACCGAGCGGATAAAGAACGAATTCATCTCTACGATCAATCACGAGCTGCGCACGCCGCTGACCAGTATTCTCGGCACGCTGGGGCTGTTGCAAGGTGGCGCGGTTGGCACCTTGCCGACAGAGGCCCAGCGCATGGTGGCGCTGGCCAGGCGCAACGCCGACCATCTGCTCAAGCTGATCAGCGATCTGCTGGATATCGACAAGATTATCGCCGGCCGGCTGCAGTTGGAGCTGCAGGACATGCCGTTGGACGAACTGCTGCGTAGCGCGCTGCAGGAACTGGATGGCATGCTGGCTCAGCGCGAACTGCGTCTGGAGTACCACAACCCGTTCGAGCAAGCCCGGGTGCGGGTAGACGCCACCCGCTTCAAACAGGTGCTGGACAACCTGCTATCCAATGCCATCAAGTTTTCCCCCGCAGGCGGGCTGGTTATTGTGCAGGTGAGCCGGGTGAAAGCGGGCACGCACTGGCGCATCGAAGTGAGCGATCAGGGAGAAGGTATCCCCCCGGCCTTTCAGCACAAGGTGTTTGAGCGTTTCGCCCAGGCCGACAGTTCCTCGCAACGTAAAACCGGTGGCACCGGCCTGGGTCTGCCGATCACGCGCGGGCTGGTAGAGCAGATGGGCGGTGAGGTGGGCTTTACTACCTCGGCGGCCGGCACCTGTTTTTACTTGCTGTTTCCGGCGGCAGGCGCTGAACTCTAAGCCATGGCACGCCTACACAAGGAGCGTATATGAGTAAGCTGACTGCATCTGAAATCAAGGCCTTTATCCCCTCGCGAGACTATGCCACCAGCAAGGCCTTCTATCGTGACATGGGCTTCACCCTGGCCTCCGACATGGGCGATGTGGCCTATTTTCATTTGGGCGATTGCAGCTTCTTGCTGCAAGACTTCTATCAGGCGGCGCTGGCCGACAACTTCATGATGCACCTGCTGGTGGAGGATGCCGCTGCCTGGCATGCGGCGCTGAGCAAGGCCGATCTGTTGGGCAAATACGGGGTGCGCCTGAGCGCGCTGGAAGAGCAGCCCTGGGGGATGCTCGACTTCACCATCACCGACCCCTCCGGCGTGCTCTGGCGCATCGGCCAGAATACCTGAGCGGCTTGAAGATGGACTTGCGATCTTATCTGCTCAGCAAACCCGAAGCCGAAGAAGACTTCCCCTTTGGCCCTGAGCCGGCGGTTTTCAAGGTACAGGGCAAGCTGTTTGCGCTGGTTATGCAGCGTGAGGGCGCACTGTGCGTCAATCTCAAGTGTGATCCGCAGCAGGCGATCGGCTTGCGGGACCTGTTTCCCGCCGTAACGCCCGGCTACCACATGAACAAGCGTCACTGGAACACAGTTCGGAATGACGGCTCGATTCCGGTGGGCGAGCTGCAGCGCATGATTGATCATTCCTACGCGCTGGTGGTCAAGGGGCTGAGCAGGCCGCAGCGGTTGGGGCTGGAGGCACGGCATGGCAAGGCTTTGATATATGCCGGGCAGGGCGGCGAACATGACGGTTGACGAGGTCAAGGCCTACTGCGCCGCGCTGCCCGGGGCCAGCAGCGAGTTGCATGACACGCCGACCAATGTGCTGGTGTACCGGCTGGCGGAAAAACGCTTTGCCTACTTCAAGACCAGCCAACCGCAGCAGTGGCGTTTCAGCGTCAGGGTGATGCCCGAGCGCTATCTTGAACTGACCGACCAGCCCGGCATTCAGCCTGCGCGCTATCTGCAGCGGTTCCACTGGGTCACCCTGGTCAGTGTAGAGCAGATGCCCGCTGAGCAGTTGCGGGCGCTGATCGACTGGTCTTACCAGAAAGCCCTGCAGGCGTTGCCCCAAGGCCAGCGTGAAGCGCTGCTGCGTGGCTGAAGCACAAAACCGGGAAGGAGTAGCGGTGAATATTGGAATCTATCTTTACGAGCAGGCCGAAGTGCTGGATTTTGCCGGCCCCTTTGAGGTGTTCTCCACCGCCGCGCGGCTGAGTGAGCCGAGCGGTTGTTTCCAGGTGTCGCTGATTGCCGGCGTGGCGGCGCCGGTGACCGCACGCGGCGGCCTGCGCGTGATACCCGATCACGACCTGCGCAGCCATCCGCCGCTGCAGGCGCTGATTGTACCGGGTGGTGTGCACACAGCCGAGCTGCAGCATACCGAGATGCTGCAATGGTTGCGTGACCAGGCCGCGCAGGTACAGATCATGGCCTCGGTCTGCACCGGCGCCTTTTTGCTGGCCCAGGCCGGTCTGCTGGATGGCGAACAGGTGACCACGCACTGGGAAGACATCGCCGATCTGCGCGCCGCTTATCCGCAGCTCGAGGTGCTCGAACGCCAGCGTTGGGTCGATCGGGGCAAGCGGGTCACCTCGGCCGGCATCTCCGCCGGCATCGACATGAGCCTGCATCTGGTGGAACGTCTGCATTCGCGTGACCTGGCCGAGCGCACAGCGCGGCAGATGGAATTTGACTGGACTGGTAATGCGCCTGCGTGAGGGCACGGCCGCCGATGCGAAGGCCTGTGCCGCACTCTTCACCGCTGCCGTGCATGGCCTTGCTGGCCAGCATTATGATTCTGCGCAGCGCCATGCCTGGGCTCCGCTGACGCCCGACATCACGTTCTGGCAGCAGCGGTTGGCCGGCCTGCAGGTGTTGTTGGCCGAGGACGCAAGCGGGCTGCTGGGGTTTATCGGCTACGCGCAGGATGGGCACATCGACATGCTTTTCTGTGCCCCGCGGGTAGCGCGGCGCGCGGTGGCCAGTGCACTTTATCGTGAAGCCGAGACGCGCCTACGGCAGCGCGGGGTGGAGCGCCTGTGTACCGAAGCCAGCTTGCTGGCGCAGCCGTTTTTCCTGCGTCAGGGCTTTACCAGCGACGCGCGTGAAGAGGTCGAGCGCGCGGGAGTGCGGTTACCGCGCTACCGCATGAGCAAGATGCTCGACTGAGCGGCAAGGGGCGATTGCCGTCTGCGCGGGAGGCGGCTATCTTGGCCACTCCCGGTCCCAGGAAAACAACAAGATGACCACACACCTGATTCTGCTACCCCTGTTGCTGCAAATAGCACTGACCCTGGCGCTGTATGTCGCGCTCGCCCGTGCCAAGACCAAGGCGCTGGCGGCGGGCGCGGTCGACGAGACGCGCCGCGCACTGCACGATGATGCCTGGCCCGACAATGTCTTGCAGATAAACAACTGCATTCGCAACCAGTTTGAAGTCCCCATACTTTTTTACGTTCTGGTGCTGGCCCTGTTGCAACTGGGGGCGGCGGGGTGGCTGGCGCAGGTGCTGGCCTGGCTGTTCGTACTCAGCCGTGTTGGCCATGCGCTGGTGCACACTGGCAGCAATCAGGTACCGCTGCGCCGCCGACTGTTCAGCATGGGCTGCTTACTGCTCATGCTGATGACGGCGCTGCTGGCCTGGGTTGTGGTAGCGGCCTGATGAGCGGGTTTGTGGCGCTGTTGCGCGGCCGCGGACGGGTCTATCTGCTGGAGGCGATCGTCTGTTTCAGCGGTCCGGTACTGCTGCTGGGTCTGGGGCTGGTGGCCTTGCCACTGGCCTTTGCCGACAGCACTGAGCCGCTGTTGCGCTGGCAACTCACAGGCATGCTGCTGGGCGGCTTCATCGGTCTATGGGGCGTTATCCAGCTGGTGCTCAAGGTGGCCTACCCGAGGCGGGAGGTCGCTAGCCCCAGGGCTATCGTATTCGCCCTGTTGATCGGTATTGGCGCCGTGCTGGCGTTCTATCAGGGAATGCGGTTGTCGCCGGCGGCGACCATGTTGCTGGTGGTCATGCCACTGCTCGGCGCCGCGCACTTTCTGTTTCTCGGGCGGGACTACCTGACGCGCCGCGGGAGTTGACAGGCTGCGGCCGATCCGTTGCACTGCTGCCTCTGTCTTGTCCTGTTGGAGTGGGCCGTCCCATGTCTGTTTCTACCGATGAAGTGCATCTGGTTTCCATTAACGCTGGCGCGCCCAAGTCGCTGCTGGTCGGTCGCCGAGAGGCACGTACAGGCCATTTCAAGCAGCCGCTCAACGGCCGGGTGGCGATTGATGCCCAGGGGATCAGTGAGGACTTTATCGGCGACCTCAAGCACCACGGTGGCGCTGATCAGGCGATTTATCTCTATAGCCAGCAAGATATCGACTGGTGGTCGGCGCAGCTGCAACGCGAGCTGGGCCCCGGCTTCTTCGGCGAAAATCTGACGGTATCGCACTGGTGGCCGACCCTGCGTATCGGCGACCGCCTGCAGGCCGGCGAGCTGCTGCTGGAAATTACCGCACCGCGCATTCCCTGTTCCACCCTGGCGGCCCGGGTCGGCGACAAGCTGTTCGCCAAGCGCTTCGTCAAGGCTGAACGCTGTGGTGCCTATGCCCGCGTGTTGCAACCCGGTAGCCTGCAGGCCGGCGATGCCTTGACCGTGCTCAAGGCCGACGTGATCTACCCCACCATCAAGGAGGTATTTCGCTACTGCCACTCCAAGGGGCATAACCTGGATTTTCTGCAGCGCCTGCTGAGCGCCCCGCTAGCCGAGAAAATGCGCACCGAGATGGAGGAGCGCAAGGCGAGCGCTCTGCAGGCCAGCGGTCAGTTACCGGGCATCTGAGCGCGTCAGGCCGGTAATGTGGCCAGTAACAAGGCCCGGTAGGCGCGCTCGCGCAGCCCCGTTGCCTGTTCCAGCCGCATGCGTTTCAGCGCTGCCTGCTGGCGCGGCGTGGCGCTGCGCCGCCAACCTCGCCACAGCAGGGAAAGCATCGCCCTGTGGTTACCCTTGAGTGTTTTCAGCTCGCCAAGACCCTGCGCCAGGTCCTCTTCTTCGGCGCTCAGGCCGCTGCCCAGCGGAAAGGCGGGCAGCAACTGCTGCTGCGCTTCGGTCAGCAGGTAGGCCAATTGCTCTGGCGTGTTGCGCTGATAGGACGCCGGTAAGCGGTAGTCAGTTGGCAATTTCCCGGCCCGCTGCGCCTGGCCCATCAGTTCCTCTTGAAAGCGCGCATCACATACCGAGAGCATGGCGTCGATCACCTCGGCGTCGCTCTTGTCGCGCAGGTCGGCTACGCCGTATTCAGTTACTACCATATCGCGCAGATGCCGTGGGATAGTGGCGTGCGGGTACTGCCAACAGATGTTGGAGCTGACCCGGCCCTTGTGGGTGCGGGTGGCGGGTAAGGTGATGATGGCGCGGGCATCGTCCAGGGCAAAGGCCTGGGCGATAAAGTCGTACTGGCCACCTACGCCGCTGATCACCTGCGCATCGCTCAGGCCGTCGGAGGTCACCGCGCCGGTCAGGCTGACCATCAGCGCGCTGTTGATGAAGCGCGCCTGCTGACGGGCTGCACGCTTGGAATGCTCATCGCCATACAGACTGTTGGTAAATGAGACCGGCATCATGGCGATCCTGTCGCGGGTTTCAGGCGGCAGGCGCTGCAGCGTTTCGTAGAGTATCGGGCTGCCGATAAAGAAGCCGGCGTGGATCAGCCTGCCGTCGACGGCACGCTTGATGACACCGGCTTCGATCAGCGCCAGGAAGCCCTCTACCAGCATTTCAGTGACGCCGTACAGGCCGGTCTGAAAAGGCTCGCAGTGTCGCTCGAGCAAAGACTCAGGCGTTTCCAGACGTTGCAGCAGTTGCTGAAAGTCGAGCGGTTGCTGCTGGCGCAGCCGCAAGGCGTGCGCTATGGCATCGCCAATGGAGCCGATGCCGATTTGCAGGGTGCCGCCATCAGGTACCAGGCTCGCCACCCGCAGGGCAATGGCGTGGTGCTTGAGCGCCGCCGGGCTGTGCGGCGGTGTGAACAACGGAAAGTCGTATTGCGGGCTGTGCAGTAGCAGGTCGAAATCGCTCGCGGGGCGATCCGCTGCCCCGCCCATATAGGGCAGCGCGTGGTTGACCTGGCCTACGCTGAGTAGCTGCAGCTCACCGCGTTGGCGCCGGTCCAGCAGGTCGGCACTGATGTCGGGGTTGCAGCTTAGACTGTAGCGCGCGGGCTGGCCGTCGGCCGCGGGCTCGCCCGGTGCAACCAGTTGCAGGATAAGGTTTACCTGCCAGCGCAGCAGGGTGTCCAGCGCATGGGTGTAGTTGAGGCTGGTGTAGTCCTGCTGCATGCGCGGCACACCGCGCCAGCCGCCGGGGCGCAGGAAAAACTCGCGCACCTGGATATTGCCCGGCAGCTCGCCGCTGCGCATTGCCTTGGCGTACTCCAGTGCCGGGTACTCGGCAAACAGGCGCTGCGATAGCGGGCCAATAAAACGCTGTTCCAGATCGCTGCTGGCGCTGGGAGCTTCCAGGGTGAGCGCGGTACAGATGGTCAACGAAATCTCGGCGTTATCACGCGCGCGGAGGTAAAGCGCGTTGATCAGGTGGTTGGCCTTGCCGAGACCCAATGGCAGGCCAACCACCAGGGTGTTGCCCAAACGTTGCAGTATGGCATCGACCAGCGCCTCGGCATCGTCAAAACACGCAGGCTGTTCACTCATCGGCAACGGCGGTCCAGCCCGGATCGGGGGTAAAGCGCGGGCCGTGTTTCTCGCTCAGCTCCTGCAGCTGTGCGGCGACGTTATCGAAACCCAGTTGCTCGGCGTAGTGCATCGGTCCGCCACGGAAGGGCGCAAAGCCGGTGGCAAAGATCATGGCGCCGTCGAGCTGATCGGCGTCATCAATGACCTGCTCGCGCAGGCAGGCCATGCAGGCGTTCAGCATGGGCAACAGCAAGCGCTCCTGAGTGCCACGCGGCGCCTGCTTGCGGTGATACCGCTTGTGTACCTTGCCGTGCTTCCAGCGGTAGATGCCCTTGCCGCTCTTGCGCCCCAGCTCACCTTTTTCAACCTTGCGCCGCAGCCAGTCCGGGGTGTCGGGCAGATGGCTGTCGAGCTGCTCGCGCAGCATGTCGGCCACGCCCAGGCAAATGTCCCAACCCACCTGGTCAGCCAGTTCCAGCGGCCCCATCGGCATACCGAAGTCGATGGCGACCTGGTCGATGGCTTCAGCGCTGAGCCCCTCGTCCAGCAGGCAAATGGCCTCGACCAGATAGGGCGTCAACGCCCGGTTGACCAGAAACCCCGGCGCGCTGGCGACCGGTGCCGGCAGCCTGTTGATCTGGCCTACGAAGGTGGTAGCGCGCTCCAGGGCGCTGCTGCGTGCAGTGGAGTGGGCGACTACCTCCACCAGTTGCATTTGCGCCACCGGGTTGAAAAAGTGGATGCCCACCAGGCGCCCGGCGTCGGCCAGGCCCTCGCGCAATTTCTCCAGCGCGATACTGGAGGTATTGGTGGCCAGGATGGCGTCGCGCTTCATGCGCGGTTCAAGCTCTGCATACACCTTGCGTTTGATCTCCAGGTCCTCGGGCACCGCCTCCAGCACCAGGTCGGCCACTGCCACGCCGCTGTTGTCGGGGTCGGGTATCAGGTTGTCGAGAATCTCGCGGGTCTGGGCTGGGCTGCGGTGCTTTTGCCGGCAGAGCTGGCTCAGTTTCTGCACTGCCGCGCCTATGCTTTGCGGCTCGGTGTCGAACAGGCTGACGCGCAGCCCCTGCAGGGCGCACCAGCCGGCAATATCGCCGCCCATGGCGCCGGCGCCAATCACATGCACGTGGCGAACTGGCGCGGGTTTGTGCATGCCCTTGGCGGGGTCGCTCAGCGCTTTGAGTTGTTCGCGCAGGAAAAATACGCGCACCAGATTGCGTGAGGCGGGCGTGTTCAGCAGGTGCGCGAAGGAATAGATTTCGCGGTGCAGCATTTGATCCGGGCTATTGCCGTGCCGCTCCCACAGCTTGATCAGCGCGCGCGGCGCCGGGTAGTGCTGTGGTGGTGCCTTGCTGTCGGCCTGCTTGCGCATGCGCCAGGCGGCCAGGCGGCGTACCCAGTCCAGCCGGAAGGGGCGGGCGCGCAGGTTGCGGCGGTCAACGTCGAGCTGACCGGCGAGCACGGCGGTAACGGCATTTTGCAGGTGACGCTCTTCCAGCAATTGATCGATCAGTCCGAGCTTGCTGGCCTGGGCGTCGTGCACCGTGCGTCCGCTCAACATCATCTCCATCGCCACCAGCGGGTCGATCAGATCCGGCAGGCGAGCCGTACCGCCGAGCCCCGGATGCAGTCCGAGCAACACCTCGGGCACACCGAAAGTGGCGCCCTTGACTGCCAGGCGATAGTCGCAGCACAGCGCCAGCTCCAGCCCGCCGCCCAGTGCGGCGCCATGAATGATGGCAATGGTGGGGCAACTGAGATCGACTATTTTCTGTGCCAGCAGGTGTGCCTCAACCAGTTGGTTGATGACGTCCGGCTCGGTCTTGAGTTGCCGAAACTCGCTGATATCGGCGCCCACGCAGAAACTGCCGGGTTTGGCCGAGCGGATGACCAGAGCTGCGGGCATATCGCTTTTTAGTGCCGCGACTACCTCGCTGAGTTCGCGCAGTACGGCTTCGGATAACACGTTGGCGCTGCTGTCGGCCTTGTCCAGCAGCAGCCAGGCGACATTCTGCTCGTCGCGCTTGAGATGCCAATGTTGCCAGCGGCGCGTGGTCGGCTTCAGTTCCGCCGGGCTGAAAGGGCCCAGCTCCATGCGCCGTGGAGCCAGAGCTTCGAGGATGGGGGCGTTCATCGGGTCAGCTCCTTAAAGTGTTTCGATCAGCATGGCGCCTGACTGGCCACCGCCAATGCATTCCGTGGCGATACCGCGGCGCAGGCCGTGGCGCTGCAGGGCGTTGACCAGGTGCAGCACGATGCGATTGCCGCTGGTGCCCACCGGATGGCCCAGGCTGATGGCGCCGCCGTCCACATTCAACCGTGCCGGGTCAAGCCGACCCAAGGCGTCGTCGAGGCCCAGCACGCGCTTGCAGAAGGGCGCGTCCTGCCAGGCTTGCAGGCAGGCGAGCACTTGGGCGGCGAAGGCTTCGTTGATTTCCCAGAGATCAATATCGCCCAGCTGGTGGCCGTGGCGTTGCAACAGGGCGGTGCTGCTGAGTACCGGCCCCAGGCCCATGATTTCCGGGTCGAGCGCGGCCCAATGGCTGTCAATGATCACTGCTCTGGGCACCAGATTGTGTTTTATCAGCGCCTGCTCGGAGGCCAGAATCACCCAGCTGGCGCCATCGGTAATCTGTGAGCTGTTGCCGGCGGTGACCTGGCCGTAGGGCTTTTCAAACACGGGCTGCAGCTTGGCCAGTGCCTCCAGCGAGTTGTCGGGGCGCACGCCGTCGTCGCGGCTGTATTGCTTGCCCTTACCGTCGAACAGCGGCACCACTTCATCCTGCAACCAGCCGGCCTCCTGCGCTGCGGCGAGGCGCTGGTGGCTGGTCAGGGCGTAGGCATCGGCCGACTCACGGTCGATGTTGAACAGCTGGGCGAGCACTTCTGCCGTCTGACCCATGTTGAGGCCCACGATCGGGTCGGTCAGGCCGCGTTCCAGGCCGATCACCGGCTGCATCAGGCTGGGGCGCCAGCGCGCCAGTGCTTTCAGGCGGGCCGGCAGGCTGCGCGCCTGGTTGAGTTCGGCAAACCAGTCGACCGCGCTTTGCCTGAACAGCAGGGGTGCATGACTGAGTGCCTCGGCGCCGCCGGCAAGAATCAAGTCGGCACCGCCGTCGCGGATGTAGCGGTAACCGGTATCAATCGATTGCATGCCCGAACCGCAATTGATTTGTACGGTAAAGGCCGGCATTTGCGCGCCCATGCCCAGCCGCAGGGCGGCAACGCGCGCCGGGTTCATTTCTTCGGAGACGACGTTGACGCAACCCAGAATGACCTGATCAAAGGCCGTGGGGTCCAGTGCCTGGCGCATCAACAGTGGGCGGCCACACTGCACCGCGAGGTCGACCGGAGTAAAGGGGCCGGGTTTACCGCGCGCCTTGAGGAAGGGAGTACGAGCGCCGTCGACGATATAGACCGGCTGGTGTCGGGGGGCGGCTGAAAGCGGCTGGCTGTCCATGGGGAGCCCTTGTCTTGATGATGTACTAGTCACAATGGCGCGGTCATGGCGACGGCGCTGTAATCAAGCATAGGACAGAAGGCGGGGAGGTCAGTTCAGTGCGCATGTGCGCTTAGTCGCGGGTTTTGCCGCCGCTGCGGCGGTAAAGAAAACGGCTTGCGACGCAGCGTCGTGCGTAGCAAGCCGGGATGGTCTGGCGCCGGTGGAATCAGTCGCGTTCCAGCGCCAGGGCGACGCCCTGACCGCCGCCGATGCAGAGGGTGGCAAGGCCTTTCTTGGCGTCGCGCTCCAGCATGCTGTGCAGCAGGGTCACCAGCACGCGGCAGCCGGAGGCACCAATGGGGTGGCCCAGGGCAATGGCGCCGCCATTGACGTTGACCTTGTCCATGTCCCACTGCAGCTCGCGGCTGACCGCCAGTGCCTGGGCGGCGAAGGCTTCGTTGGCTTCGATCAGGTCCAGCTCGGCGATCTGCCAGCCGGCCTTGGCCAGGCAGCGTTGGGTGGCTGACACCGGGCCGATGCCCATGATGGCCGGGTCGACCCCGGCATTGGCGTAGGCGGCAATGCGCGCCAGCACCGGCAGGCCGAGTTGCTTGGCCTTGTCGGCGCTCATCATCAGCACGGCGGCGGCGCCGTCGTTCAGACTGGAGGCGTTGCCGGCTGTTACCGAGCCGTCTTTCTTGAACGCTGGCTTCAGGCGGCCGAGGCTTTCGGAGCTGGTGCCGTCACGCGGTTGCTCGTCCTGGGTGACGATCACGGCATCACCCTTACGCTGCGGGATGCTTACCGGGGTGATCTCACGGTTGAAGCGACCGGCTTGCTGCGCGGCGACCGCTTTCTGCTGCGAGGCGGCGGCAAAGGCGTCCTGCTCTTCGCGGCTGATGCTGTATTTGTCGACCAGGTTTTCCGCCGTGATGCCCATGTGGTAGTTGTTGAAGGCATCCCACAGGCCGTCCTGGATCATGCTGTCGATCATCTGACCGTGGCCCATGCGTTGGCCAGTACGGGAGGTGGGAATCAGGTGGGGAGACAGGCTCATGGATTCCTGGCCGCCGGCAATCATCACCTCGGCATCGCCGCAGCGAATGGCTTGGGCTGCCAGATGCAGCGCCTTGAGGCCGGAGCCACAGACCTTGTTCAGGGTGAGCGCGGGAACCGCATGCGGCAGGCCAGCATGGATCGCCGCTTGGCGGGCCGGATTCTGGCCGCAGCCGGCGGTCAGCACCTGACCGAGGATGACCTCGTCGACAATCGCCGGGTCGATCTGGCTTTGCTCCAGCAGGGCGCGGATAACAGTCGCGCCCAGTTCGTGGGCGGGAACATGGGCGAACTGGCCCCCAAAGCTGCCGATGGCAGTACGGGTGGCGGCGACAATCACGACCTCTTGCATGAACGGGCTCCTCTATGCGGCACTTTTTCGAGTGCACAAGCATAGAGGCGGGCCTCGTTCAGGACAAGCTTCAGGGCAAGTTGTCTCAGGCCTGATTCAATCGGTTGGCAATCAGCTCCTCGACGACCGATGGATCAGCTAGGGTGGATGTATCACCCAGGGTGTCCAGCTCATCGCAGGCGATCTTGCGCAGAATACGGCGCATGATCTTGCCGGAGCGGGTCTTGGGCAGACCGGGTGCCCATTGAATGAACTCCGGACGGGCAAAGGCGCCCACCTGATCGGCGACAAAGCTCTTCAGCTCCTTCACCAGCTCATCGGACGGCGTCACGCCGTTCATCGGCGAGACGTACACATACAGGCACTGGCCCTTGATATCGTGCGGGCAACCGACCACAGCCGCTTCCGCTACGGCGTCGTGCAGCACCAGAGCACTCTCGACCTCGGCGGTACCGATGCGGTGGCCGGAGACGTTGAGCACATCGTCTACGCGCCCAGTAATCCAGTAGTAGCCATCCTCATCGCGGCGCGCGCCGTCGCCGGTGAAGTAGACGCCTTTGTAGGTGCTGAAATAGGTGTCGACCAGGCGCTGATGATCACCGTAGACGGTGCGAATCTGGCTCGGCCAGGAGCGCTTGATCACCAGGTTGCCGCTGGTAGCACCTTCCAGTTCGTTACCCTCGGGGTCATAGAGCGCCGGCTCCACGCCGAAGAACGGGCGGGTGGCCGACCCGGGCTTGAGGTCGGTGCTGCCCGGCAGCGGCGTAATCATGGCAGCGCCGGTTTCGGTCTGCCACCAGGTATCGACGATTGGGCAGCGACGCTCACCGACGACATCGAAGTACCATTCCCAGGCCTCGGGGTTGATCGGCTCGCCGACCGTTCCCAGCAGGCGCAGGCTGGCGCGGGAGCTGCTCTTGACCGGCTCGTTACCCTTGGCCATCAGCGCGCGGAGGGCGGTGGGCGCGGTGTAGAAGATATTTACCTGATGCTTGTCGATCACTTGCCAGCAGCGCGAGGCGTCCGGGTAGGTGGGCACGCCTTCAAACAGTAGGGTGGTGGCGCCGTTGCACAGCGGGCCGTAAACGATGTAAGAGTGGCCGGTAATCCAGCCGACATCGGCGGTGCACCAGTAGACCTCACCGGGGTGGTAGTCGAACACGTAATGGTGGGTCATCGACGCCATCAGCAGGTAGCCACCGGTGGTGTGCAGCACGCCCTTGGGCTTGCCGGTGGAGCCGGAGGTGTAGAGGATGAACAGCGGGTCTTCGCTGTCCATCGCCTCGGCCGGGCAGTCGGCGCTGACAGCGTCAATGGCTTCGTGGTACCAGATGTCGCGATTTTCGTTCCACGGAATATCGGCACCGGTGCGCCGCACGGTAACCACGGTGTGAACGTTGGGACAATCTTTCAGGGCCTTTTCCACGCTGGTTTTCAGCGCCACGGCCTTGCCGCCGCGCACGCCTTCGTCAGCGGTGATCACAGCCTGACAGTCGGAGTCGAGAATACGGTCGCGTACGGCATCCGGCGAGAAGCCACCAAAGACCACCGAGTGCACCGCGCCAATGCGCGCGCAGGCCAGCATGGCGTAGGCGGCTTCGGGAATCATCGGCATGTACAGGCAGACGCGATCGCCTTTTTTAATGCCACGGGCCTTGAGGACATTAGCCAGGCGGCAGACTTTCTCGTGCAGTTGGCGATAGCTGATGTGCGCATCGTCTTCGGGGTTGTCGCCTTCCCAGATAATCGCCGTGGCATCGCCACGCTCAGCTAGGTGGCGGTCGATGCAGTTGACGCTGACGTTCAGCTTGCCGTCAATGAACCAGGCTGCTTCACCCTTGCTCAGATCGCTTTGGTGTACCTTGCTCCAGGGCTTTTCCCAGGTCAGAAAGCGCTCAGCCTGCTCGGCCCAGAACTGATCAGGCTGCTCCAGCGACTGGCGATACAGGCGCTCATAGCCGGCTTCATCGAGGTGACTGACCGCGCGCGCGGCGTCCGATACCTTATGGTTTTCGATCTTGTACATGGGTGATTCCCTGTTGTTATTGAAGTCAGGCAGTCGCAGCATTGACCGGTTTGGGCACGGCTAGCCGAGACCTGAACACGGGCCCTGAAGTATAGGCGGGCGTTCATTTCATGCCTTACAGCGTCGGATATCACCGGGTTGGTTTCAACCCTTCTTTGGTATGAGATGGTCTTGAGCGTGGTGCCAGGGCAGAGCAGGGATGGAAGGCACAGAGGGCGGGGAAGAACACCCGGCGGCGCGATCGCGCCGCCGGGGAGCAGGTTGTCTAGCTCAAGCTGAACTGCAGGTTGTCGATCAAGCGTGTGGTGCCAAGGAAGGCGGCGGCCAAGGCCACCACGTCTTTGGTCTGCACGTCAGCGGGTTGCAGGTTGTGCGCATCGCGCAGGTCAAGGTAATCAGGCTGCAGTCCGGCGGCGAGCAGCTGGACGCGGGCTTCCTCGATAACGGCGGAAAAGTCGCGTCGGCCAGCCTGCAGTTTGGCAGCGATCTGTTGCAGGGTCTGGTACAGCTGCGGCGCGTTGCTGCGCTGCTCGGCACTCAGGTAACCATTGCGCGAGGAGAGCGCCAGGCCGTCGGCGGCGCGCACCGTAGGCTCGCCCATGATCTGTACCGGCATGCACAGGTCGTGCGCCATCTTGCGGATTACCGCCAGCTGCTGGAAGTCCTTCTGGCCAAAGATTGCCAGGTCCGGCTGCACTATGTTCAGCAGCTTGCTGACTACAGTGGCCACGCCCTCAAAATGGCCGGGGCGGCTGGAGCCGCACAGGCCTTCCGACACCACCGGCACGGCCACGCGGGTGTGGCCTTCCATACTCTCGGGGTACATTTCGCTGACGTTGGGCGCGAAGATCATATGGGTGCCAATCTCATGCAGCTTGGCCTGGTCTTCCGGCAGCGTGCGCGGATAGCTGTCGAGGTCTTCGCCGGCACCGAACTGCATCGGGTTGACGAAGATGCTGACCACCACGTAATCGGTGCGCTGCAGCGCCTTTTCCACCAGTGCGATGTGGCCGGCGTGCAGGTTGCCCATGGTGGGGACCAGTCCAATTCGCTTGCCTTCCTGGCGGGCACGGCTAACCGCAGCACGCAGCTGCGCAATGGTGTGCAGGGTGTTCATGGATTCAGAACTCGTGTTCAGCTGCTGGGAATTCAACCTGTTTGACGGCGTCGACATAGGCGCGCACTGCGCTGGCGATGTCTGCCTGGCCGATCATGAAGTTTTTCACGAAACGTGGCAAGCGTCCGCTGATGGATAGCCCGAGCATGTCGTGTACCACCAGCACCTGACCGTCGGTGCCGCTGCCGGCACCAATGCCAATTACCGGAATGGACACTGCCGCGGTGATCTTGTTGGCCAGCGCCGGCGGCACGCACTCCAGCAGCAACAGGCTGGCGCCAGCGGCTTCGAGGGCCTTGGCATCATCGAGCAGAACCTGCGCCTGGGCCTCTTCGCGGCCCTGCACCTTGTAGCCACCAAGAATGTTCACGGTCTGGGGGGTCAGCCCCATATGCGCGCAGACCGGAATGCCGTTGCGGCTGAGCACGCTGATGCTCTCGGCCAGCCAGCCGCCGCCTTCCAGTTTCACTACCTGGGCACCGGCCTGCATCAACTGGGCGCTGTTGCGCAGTGCGTCTTCCAGGGTGGCGTAGGCCATGAACGGCAAGTCGGCCATGATCAGCGCGCCACGGTTGCCGCGCTTGACCGCGCGGGTGTGGTAAGCCATATCGTCAACGCTTACCGGCAGGGTGCTGTCGTGACCCTGCAGGACCATGCCCAGGGAGTCACCGACCAGCATCACCTCAACGCCGGCAACACTCTCAAGGTGGGCAAAGGTCGCGTCGTAGGCGGTCAGACAAACAATCTTCTCGCCGCTCTGCTTTAGCTTGTTCAGCGTCGTCAGGGTTACGTCAGGCATGGCAGATTCCAGTGGTTCGGCCTCACAGAGGCGCCAGTTCAGTGTCCGTCGCGCTGGTTAAACAGCGTCGCGACGCGCTGGAGTTTCAGGATTATAGAACCTGATTGAGTATAGTCTTGCTGCTGCAGGGTACGGCCGGTGGGTGCGCAGTATCTCGGCGCCAGCCACCCGGCAGAGAACGGCATCCTACGTCTCAGCCGCCGGGTGTCAAGCCTGTTTGCGCATCAGGCTGTTGTATAAAAGCTGCCAATGTTTGCAGATCACCGCGGGGGCAGGCGTTCAGCAGGTGCTGCAGCGGCGTGCCATCGGGCATCTGCAGCTCGGGCTGCAGTTCAGCCAGCGGGTAGAGTACGAAGGCACGGGCGTGCATGTGGTAGTGCGGCACTTGCAAGCGTGGGCTGCTGATCTGTTGATTACCGAACAGCAGAATGTCGAGGTCCAGAGTGCGTGGCCCCCAGCGCTCGGCCTTGCGTACGCGGCCCTGCTGCTGTTCGATCTGCTGCAGGGCATCGAGCAATTGCTCGGCGGTCAGAGCAGTATCGAGCGCGACCACGGCGTTGACATAGCTGGGCTGGTCCTGCGGCCCCATGGGGGCGCTGCGATACAGTGACGAGCAGGCGACAAACCGGGTGTCAGGAATACGCCCGAGGGCGGCGCAGGCAGCCTCGACCTGCGCCTGCGGGTCAGCCTGGTTGCTGCCCAGCCCGATGTAACACCGCGTCATCAGGCGTCCGGGGCGTTGTTGCGGGGCTTGCGCCGCGAGCGTGAGCGCGAACGCTTGGGGCTGCTGCTCTTGTCGCCGCCGAGTTCTCGAATCATGCGCCGACGCTCTTCCGGGCTGGCGTCCTGATACAGCGTCCACCAGTGACCCAGTCCGTCGGTTTGCTCGCCGGCGCTTTCACGCAGCAGCAGGAAGTCGTAGGCGGCACGAAAGCGCGGGTGCTCCAGCATCTGGTCGGCACGGCGCCCGCTGCGACGGGCCAGGCGCGGCTGCATGTCCCAGATTTCACGCATGGGAATGCTGAAGCGCTTGGGAATGGCGGTATGCCGGCACTGTTCCGCCAGCAGTTCATGTGCTGCTTGCTGATGCGCCGGAATGCTCGGGATACCCTGGGCTTCAAGGTCGCGCACGCGCTGCGGCAATGCGGGCCAGAGCAGCGCGGCAAACAGGAAGGCCGGCGTGACCGGTTTGCCCTGGGCGATGCGCTCATCGGTGTTGCTCAGCGCCTGGCGCACCAGCTGCAGGGTGTAGTCAGGGCGGTCGAGGATGGCTTCATCGGTATCCGGAAACAGCGGCGCGAACAGGTCATATTCATAGAGCAGATCGAAGGTGCGTTGCCCCTGACCACTCATCAGCAGCTTGAGCACTTCGTCAAACAGACGTGCGGCAGGAATGTCGTGCAGCAACGGCGCCAGTTTCTCGATCGGGGCGGCGGTATGTGGCTCAATCTCGAAGCCCAGCTTACCGGCAAAGCGGATCGCTCGCAGCATGCGTACCGGGTCCTCCTGGTAGCGCTGCTCGGGTTGGCCAATCAGGCGAATCTGCTGGTTGCGGATGTCGTGCACGCCGTTGGCGAAATCGTGTATCTGCCCACTGCTGACGTCGTAGTAGAGCGCGTTGATGGTGAAGTCGCGGCGCTGGGCGTCCTGCTCGAAGGTGCCGTAGACGTTATCGCGCAGCAGGCGGCCGGATTCGCTCTGGCGTGACTGCTCGGCGCTGGCCTCTTCCTCGTGGTTGGCACGGAAGGTCGCGACTTCAATGATCTCGCGCCCAAAATGAACATGTGCCAGCTTGAAGCGGCGGCCAATCAGCCGCGAGTTGCGAAAGGTGGCGCGCACCTGTTCGGGCGTGGCGCTGGTGGCGACGTCAAAGTCCTTGGGCTCGATGTTCAGCAGCAGGTCACGGACGCAGCCGCCAACGGCAAAGGCCTGATAGCCCGCCTGTTGCAGGCGCTCCACCACGGTAACTGCGTGCCGGCTCAGGCGCTCACGGCGCAGGCTGTGTTGGCTGGCGGGAATGACCGTCGGCGTGGTTCGCTTGCGCTGGGGCAAGCCGAACGGGGAGGGGATTTTCTGCAACAGCTTCCGAATCATAAAGGTTGGTTTTCCAACAGCCCGTCATTGCCCGGCTACCGCAATGCTGTCGGTGGAGGGCAGTAGAATGAATGTATGAGGCTCAGCAGGGTTCAGCGCAACCGCCGGTCGGCGAGAATCGGTGAGTGCTGGAGTGTCTCAATTGGCGAGCATTCTAGCCTGAAATGGCTTGAAAGGTAAGGAACAATAGGATATGGAGAAGGCGAATGCTGCGGGGGGAGGCTTGTTGCTGGAGATAAAGCTCAAGGGGAGCATTCACTCCCCCTAATGGTTTTTTTATTGTTGTTATTATCAGAGCTATATTTTTTTTAGACAGCAGCGGCAAATGCCGCTATTTGATTAACCCATCTCGGGTTGTCTAAAACAAACGGATTGCTTTGGAAGCTTAGGTTCAGTGTCGGCCTTCATGTGGCTATGGACGGTAGGTTGCTTGGGCAACTTTTATTTTTCTCTTGTCCAGTAGAGCATCCTGCTCGCGACCTGACTGCTATTCTCCAAAAAAATCAGTTTGCTACGTCTCGCACGTTTTGTTTTTGTTGTGTGTGGAGTCGAATATTATTTTTGTTATGTATTTTGGTTTTTATTGTTGTTGTACAAGAGATAAAGCATTTGCCGTGCCAGTTTTTTAAATTCCTTTTAAAACAACGGCTTGCTGTTTTTCATGGAAATCTCTCTGCGTGTTACCCGCCCAGTTGTTACCGTAAACCTCGCAAAAGTGTTACCGCCTGGGGTGGTGGGGGTAACAGTTTTGCGGGTGTGGGGTGGGTAACAGGTAACACTTGCTGGCACTTTGCTGTTACTCAGGCAAAAAACCGCTCTGGCTTATGGGTTGCTTGGGGGAGGGCTTGGCGATCATGACGACCGCCACGCAGAAGGGAAGGTGGCTTTGTGGCCTAGCTGTTGGCGGTTTTCTTGCGCGGAATGCCGAGCCGTTGGCGGCGTTCCCACAGGCATTTGCGGCTGATGCCCAATTTGTGCGCCAGCTGGGTTTCGGTCATGTGCTCCTGATGCTCAAGCACAAAGTGCTGAAAGTAGTCTTCCAGCGACAGGTCTTCGGCCGGCTCCTGGCCACTGCTGTCGCTGTGTTGCATGGTTTGCAGGGCGTTGGCTGCCTCGGAAGCGCGCTCGATCTCGGCGTCGAGCTCGATGCCCAGCAGGTCTGCAGTGATTTCATCGTGATCACAGAGAATGGCAGAGCGCTCAATGGCGTTCTCCAGCTCGCGCACGTTGCCGGGCCAGGTGTAATTGAGGATGGCGTGGCGCGCGTCCTGGCTGAAATGCAAACCTTCCTGCTTCATGTTGGCGGCGGCGCGCTGCAATAGCGCTTCAGCAATCAACAGCACATCCTTGCCGCGATCACGCAGCGGCGGCAGGCGCAGTTCGATCACGTTCAGACGGTAATACAAATCCTCGCGGAACAGCCCTTGGCGCGCCATGGTTTTCAGGTCGCGGTGGGTCGCGGCCACCAGGCGCACATCTACCTTGTGTGACTGCACCGAGCCGACCCGGCGAATCTCGCCTTCCTGCAGTACGCGCAGCAGGCGTGCCTGGGCTTCCAGTGGCAGCTCGCCGATTTCATCGAGAAACAGGGTGCCGCCATCGGCGGCTTCGACCAGACCGGTACGGCCGGCGGTGGCGCCGGTGAACGAGCCCTTCTCGTGGCCGAACAGTTCGGATTCGATCAGGGTTTCCGGAATGGCGGCGCAGTTGACCGAGATCAGGGGTGCCTTGGCGCGTTGCGAGCGCTCGTGCATTGCGCGGGCGACCAGTTCCTTACCGGTGCCGGATTCGCCCTGAATCAGGACAGTGGAGTCGGTGGGCGCTACCTTGCCGATGCGTTTGAACAGCGTCTGCATGGATTCACAGGAGCCGATGATGCCCATGTCGTGGCCGTCGCCCTGCGGCTGTACTGGTTCTGCCACGTTGGCGGCAGGCTTGCTGTTGGCTGCGGGGCTGCTCGGCGCGCTGGCCTGCGCCGCCTGGCGCT
The DNA here is from genome assembly GCF_900105255.1 of Halopseudomonas sabulinigri. NCBI lineage: Bacteria > Pseudomonadati > Pseudomonadota > Gammaproteobacteria > Pseudomonadales > Pseudomonadaceae > Halopseudomonas > Halopseudomonas sabulinigri. The sequence continues at coordinate 3,387,744 of NZ_LT629763.1, forward strand.
CGCTGCGCGCCGCGATGATACGCTGCACGGTTTCGACCATTTCGTCGTGATCAAAGGGCTTGGCGATGTAGTCGACGGCGCCGAGCTTCATCGAATCGACCGCCGAGCGCAGGCTGGCGTAACTGGTCATGATCAGCACCGGGGTATCCAGTGCGCGCTTGATCATCTCGGTGCCGGGTTCGCCCGGCAGACGCAGGTCGCTGATGATCAGGTCGAACGTATTGAGATCGTATTGTTCCGTTTCACTGACGGAGCCGGCTTCCTTGACCTGGTATTGGTGCCGCTCCAGCAGCCGCTTGAGTGCGGTGCGGATGATGGCTTCGTCTTCAACTACCAGTATGTGTGACATGTAAACCTCATGCGTGACGGCGCCCGACAGACTCAGGCGTGGGCGCCGTTACTGATGTTGCTGTAACGCGGCAGGGTAATGGTGAACCGGGTGCCGCGCTGGGATGTATGCTCGACCGGGCTGTCGATGGTTATCTGCCCATAATGCTCTTCGATGATGGAGTAAACCAGTGCCAATCCGAGCCCGGTTCCTGTCCCCGGCTCCTTGGTGGTGAAGAAGGGCTCGAACAGACGATCCATGATGGCCTTGTCGATGCCGCTGCCCTGATCCTCGATCTGCAGCAGTACCTGATGCTCGTTTTCCTGGGTGCTGACGGTAATGCTGTCGCCGTCGCGACTGGCGTCCCGGGCGTTGCCCAGCAGGTTGATCAGCACCTGCACCAAGCGCTGCGCATCACCGGATGCCAGGTGCTTGGGATCACAGAGGTTAACATACTTGACCTCCGGACCCTTGCGATTGAGCGACAGCAGGTGAATGGCCTCGTTGGTGCAAGCGGCCAAATCCACGGCTTCGTTGGGGTTCTGATGGCGGCTGCCAACGTGGGCAAAGTTGACCAGTGATTGCACGATGCGCGAGACGCGGCGGGTCTGTTCGATGATCTGCTCGGACGCCTCGCGCGCTTCCAGTTGCTCGGACTCATCGCGCAGGTTCTGCGCCAGACAGGCGATGCCGGTAATCGGATTGCCGATCTCGTGCGCCACACCGGCGGCCAGGCGGCCGATCGAGGCCAGGCGTTCGGAGTGCATCAACTCCTCTTCCAGCATCTGGTTTTCAGTCTGATCCTCAATCAGCAGCACCAGGCCGCTACCGCCGACGTAACCGGGCTCGTCGATGGCGGCCTTGTGCAGGCTCAGCCATTGGGTCTGGCCGTCGATCACCAGCTTCTGTTTGTGCAGGTGTGATGACTGATCCTCCACAAAACGCTCCAGCAGATCGCCCCAGGGGCCCGCCAGGCTGGTCAGGCGTGAGCCGATGACGCTGTCGGCCTCGATGCCGGTAAGCGCCTGCATGGCGCGGTTCCACATCAACACTTCGTTGTCCTGCGCCAGCGAGCAGACACCCATGGGCAGATCCTGCAGGGTTTGTCGATGATAACGGCGCAGTGCATCCAACTCGGCGGCAAGGCCGGTGAGGCGTGAGTGGTAGTCCTCTAGGCGGTTTTCGATGAAGTGAATGTCTTCGGTGACATAGCCGTCGCGGCCCATCTTGAACGGCAGGAAGGTCTCGATAATATCCTGGGCGACGGAGGGGCCCATCAGGCCCGACAAGTTGGCCTCCAGGCGGTCGCGCAGACGCCGCAGTGCATAGGGGCGGTGCTCGTCGAAGGGCAGCTTGAGGTCGCGCAGTGCTTGCTCTACCTCGTATTGCGCGGTCTTGTTACCCAACGGCTTGGCCAGTTGCTGGGCAAATTCCTGCGGGGAGGAGGCCATCAACTGCATACGCTGGGGGCGACTGACGTTATCGACCGAGCAGGCTTCGGCGGCGCTTTGCTCCTCGTTACTGCGCTGGGTGAACAGTGAAATCAGCGTCAACACCACCACGTTGACGGCCAGCGAGCTGATCGCCGCCAGGTGCCAGGTATCGGCGTTGAAGCTCAGCGTCAGGCCAAACAGCTGCAGCCCGGGCAGGCTGGTCACCAGCGGCAGCAGCAGGGTGATGGCCCACACCAGCATGCCGGCGATCAGACCGCTGATGAAGCCGCGGCGGTTGGCCTGCGGCCAATACAATACCGAGAGCGTGCCGGGGAGAAACTGCACGGTGGCCACGAAGGAGGCAATGCCCAGATTGGCCAGATCCTGTTCGGCGCCCAGCAGCCGGTAAAAACCGTAGCTGGCCATGATGATGGCGGCGATCAGCGTTCGGCGCGTCCACAGCAGCCAGCGGTAGATGTTGTTGTCGGCGCTGGGCTGATAGAGCGGCAGCACCATGTGGTTGAGCACCATGCCGGACAGTGCCAGGGTCACTACGATGATCAGGCCGCTGGCGGCGGACAGGCCACCCACAAACGCCAGTAGCGAGAGCCATTCGGAGCCGGCAGCCACGCCCAGACCCAGCGAGAAGTATTCCGGGTTGGTCGGTACGCCAAGATGCAGGCCCGCCCAGAGAATCGGCGGAACCGCCAGGCTCATCAACAGCAGAAACAGCGGCAGGCCCCAACTCGCGGTGCCGAGTGCGCGCGGGTTCAGGTTCTCGGTAAAGGCCATGTGGTACATGTGCGGCATGACGAAGGCCGCGGAGAAAAATACCAGCAGCAGGGTGCGCCAGGGGCCTTCCTGCAAGGGCGTGTGCAGGGTCTTGAGCGCTTCCTGGTTGCTGTCGAGCCAGAGTTGCAAACCGGCCGGTCCGTCGAACACCACATAGAGTGCGTACAGGCCGATGGCGGCAATCGAGATCAGTTTGACCAGCGACTCGAAGGCAATGGCGATGACCAGGCCCTCATGCTTTTCCCGGGCGGAGATGTGCCGCGCACCGAACAGAATCGCGAACAGAATGATCAGCACACAGAAGCCCAGCGCGACGGTGCCGTGGCCGGACTCCTGCGTCAGTATCTGTACCGAATCGGCGACCGCCTGAATCTGCAAGGCCAGCAGCGGCAGCACGCCAACCAGCATGAACAGTGTGGTCAGGGTGCCGGCCCAGGTGCTGCGAAAGCGGAACGAGAAGAGGTCGGCGAGGGACGACAACTGGTAAGTACGGGTGATGCGCAGGATCGGGCTGAGCAGCACCGGCGCCAACAGAAAGGCGCCGCAAACCCCCAGGTAATAGGTCAGAAAACCGTAGCCGTACTGGTAAGCCAGACCGATGGTGCCATAGAAGGCCCAGGCGCTGGCATAGACGCCGAGTGACAGTGTGTAGGTGGCGGGATGGCGCAGCACTGCGCGCGGCACCAGGCCGTGTTCGGTCATCCAGGCGACGCCAAACAGCAGGATCAGGTAAATAATGCTGATCAGCAGCAGCTGACTCAGATCAAAGCTCATCGGCATCTTTTGGGCTCTGTAGCAGCATGCCGGCGATGATCAGGATCAGCCACAGCACATAGGGACGGTACCAGGCACCCTGGGGTTCTATCCACCAATCCATGATGGCGGGGGAAAACAGGTAGATGCCGATTACCAGCAGCAGCACCAGGCGGTAGATATACATGGGTATCCGTTGATTTGCGGGCGGCTGCAGATCGCGTTGCCGCTTTGGTCAGGCCCTGATGGTAATCAGGCGGCTGCGGCTTGCCAAGGGCATCAATCAAAGCGTGCGTCGTAGGGTAGGCTCGGCGTGGCACTGAGGTGCTGCGGTTGCCAGTGAGCAATGGCCCAATTGAGCAACTCGTCGACACTGGCGCTGCGCAGACTGGCCGGAGGGTTCTGTGCCAGCGCCTGCAGTGCACGGAACAATTGCGTCGGCGCCTGAGCGGGGTCGAGCGGGGTGGAGCCCAGGCGTTTGCTCAGCTTCTCGCCATCGGCCCGCATCAGCAGGGGGATATGCAGGTAGCGCGGCAGCGGCTGGCCGAGCAGTTGGTAAATCCATTGCTGGCGCGGGGTCGAGTCAAGCAGGTCGGCCCCACGCACCACGTCGGTGATGCCTTGGGCGATGTCATCGAGCACCACGGCCAACTGGTAAGCGAAGATGCCGTCGCGCCGGCGGATGATGAAGTCGCCGAGGCTGGTCGCCAGATTTTGACTGAACGGCGGCTGCAATCGGTCAAGCGTGGTGATCTGCTGATCAGGCACGATCAGGCGTATCGCATGATCATCGGCGGGCGGCAGCTGACGCTGGCGGCAAGTGCCGGGATAGATGCCATCGAACTCCGCCAGGTCGCGCCGTGAGCAATCGCAATAATAGGCTTTGCCTTCGCCCAGCCATTGCGCCACCTGGGCTTGATAGCGCGCCAGGCGATCGTGCTGGTAGAGGATTTCCCCATCGCTGTGCATGCCGTAGCAAGCCAGGGTATCGATGATCTGCTGGCTGGCGCCGGGAATGCTGCGTGGTTGGTCGAGGTCTTCAACCCGTATCAGCCAGTGCCCCTGCTGCTGACGTGCGTCCAGGTAGCTGGCGAGCGCCGCGACAAGAGAGCCGAAATGCAGATGACCGCTAGGGGTGGGGGCAAAGCGTCCGACGTAGGGGGCTGCTGGGGGCATGGTAGCCGGTCAGGCGGGGAATGAACGCAGGCTGCACCGGGCAGCCTGCGGACGACAGGGAGGCTTAGCTGCCGACCTGCTTTTCCTTGATTTCTGCCAGCGTCTTGCAATCGATGCAGAGGGTAGCAGTAGGACGGGCTTCGAGACGACGAATACCGATCTCAACGCCGCAGGAGTCGCAGAAGCCATAGTCGTCTTCTTCGATGCGCTGCAGGGTCTGGTCGATCTTCTTGATCAGCTTGCGCTCGCGATCACGGGCGCGCAGCTCAAGGCTGAACTCTTCTTCCTGGCTGGCACGGTCGGCCGGATCAGGGAAGTTGGCTGCTTCGTCCTGCATGTGGTGCACGGTGCGGTCGACTTCTTCCATCAATTCCTTTTTCCAGGTATTGAGGATGTCGGCGAAATGCTTGAGCTGCTGCTCGTTCATATATTCTTCGCCCTTTTTTTCCACATAAGGGACGAAGCCGCGGATCAACATAGATGTTTTTTGCTTGGCATTGCTGGGCATGAGAACCGCCTCACTTTTTGCTCGATCTTCCTGTTTCAGGTCCCACATACACAACCTGAATGACTCGGCCATTGGCCTGCAAGCGGGCAAAGCTACCAGAACCTGATCACCTGCGCTACTGTTTAGCGCCAGAAGGTGCGGCGGCTGATATTGCCAGCACTGCAGGCCTGCGCCTGGCACGGTATGATCGCCGTTCACGTGCTTTAGTTCAGGACTTTTTATGCCTCAGCAACGCTGGACCCGACGGGTTCAGGATATCCAGCCGTTTCATGTCATGGCCGTGCTCGCAAGGGCGCGGGCGCTGGAAGCCGCGGGTCGCGACATCATCCACATGGAAATAGGTGAGCCGGACTTTGCGACCCCCGAGCCGATTGTCCGGGCGGGCCAGCAGGCGCTGGCGGATGGGCATACCGGTTACACGCCGGCGTTGGGGCTGCCGGCTCTGCGCGAAGCCATTGCCGGTCTGTACGCCCAGCGCTATGGCGTCAGTCTGGATCCGGCGCGGGTGGTCGTCACTCCCGGCGGCTCAGCGGCGCTCTTGTTGATCAGTGCGCTGTTGGTGGAGCCGGGTAAAAAGGTGCTGATGGCCGACCCGGCTTATCCGTGCAACCGACATTTTCTGCGCCTGGTCGAAGGGCGTGCGGTGCTGGTGCCGACCGGCCCGGAAACCGGCTACCAGCTGACCCCCGAGTTGATTGAGCAGTATTGGGACGCAGATTGCGTAGCCGTGCTGGCTGCCTCGCCGGCCAACCCGACCGGCACGCTCTTGAGCCAGCCGGAGCTGACCGCGCTGTCAGCCTGCTGCCGGCGTCTGCGGGCTGAGCTGATCGTCGATGAGATCTACCACGGCCTGACCTACGGCGTAGACGCTTGCTCGGCGCTGAATGTTGCCGATGACGCCTTCGTGCTCAACAGCTTCTCCAAGTACTTCGGCATGACCGGCTGGCGACTCGGCTGGCTGGTTGCCCCTGCAGAGGCGGTGCCGGCGCTGGAGAAGCTGGCGCAGAATCTCTATATATGTGCACCGCACATGGCGCAGCAGGCAGCGTTGGCCGCCTTTGGCGAAGAGGCGCGCGAGATTTGCGAGCTGCGCCGACATGCGTTTCAGGTGCGCCGTGACTTTCTATTGCCGGCGCTGCGTGAGTTGGGCTTTCGTATCCCCCTGACCCCACAGGGCGCCTTCTATCTGTATGCCGACATGCAGGGGCTGGGCGGCGACAGTCAGCAGCTGTGTCAGCACGTCATTGATAGCGAGTTTGTCGCCCTGACACCGGGGCTGGATTTTGGCCAGCACAGCGCCCATCAACACATACGCTTTGCCTACACCACCTCGCTCGAGCGCCTGGAGCAGGGTGTCGAGCGCGTGGCACGAGCGCTGCAAAGCTGGCCCGCATGCTGATTCCATTTGAGGTGCCGTTGACGCCAGCGCGGCTGATCAAGCGCTACAAGCGGTTTCTCGCGGATGTGGTGCTGGATGATGGCCGCGAGTTGACGGTGCATTGTCCGAACACCGGGTCCATGCGCAATTGTGGCCAGCCCGGCGACAGGGTCTGGCTGCGCCTTGAACAAAAGCCGGGACGCAAGCTGCCGGGCAGCTGGGAGTTGGTGGAGGTAGCACCCGGCGAGTTGGCCTGTGTGCATAGTGCGCGCGCCAACAGGGTGGTGGCGGCGGCGCTGCAGGCCGGTTTGCTTCAGCCGCTGGGTGGTTACGCGCAGCAACGCGCAGAAGTCAGCCTGCGTGCCGGCGGCAGCCGCTTCGACTTTCTGCTGTCTGAGCCCAGTGAGTGCGTGGTGGAGGTCAAGTGCGTGACCCTCGCCTTGGGCGGAGGCGAAGGCGCCTTTCCAGACGCCGTTAGCTTGCGCGGGCAAAAGCACCTGCTGGAACTCAGCGAAATCGCCGCCAGCGGCCGGCGTGCCTGCCTGCTGTTTTGCGTCATGCACTCGGGGATTGATCGGGTACGCCCGTCCGATGAAATCGACCCTGAATACGGGCGATTATTGCGCGCCGCAGTGGCGGCCGGCGTCGAGGTGTTGGCCTGGTCGGTCTGGCCGACGCCAGAGGGCTTGCAGGTGCGTGGAGAATTGCCGGTAATGCTCTAGTCGCAAGCTGATACGCCGAGCCAGAGCTGACCGTCGCGCAGGAAACAGGGTAATTGGCGTAGGGATTGGCCGACGCAGGGGCCGGCAACGCATTCTCCGGATTCCGGCAAGAACAGCGCGCCGTGGGTAGCGCACTGGATCAGCCGCTGGGAGCTGTCGAGAAACTGATCGGCTACCCACTCCAGCGGCACGCCGCGATGCGGGCAGCGGTTTTCATAGACAAAAAACCGATCGCCCTGGCGCACGGCAAACAGTGCCTGGCCTTGATGCATAATGCCTTTGCTACCGCGAAGCGGCAGATCGTCCAGGCGGCAAAGTGGAAGGGGGGCGAGCTGATCGTCGGTCATAGGGGGATTATCGCCGGCCCCAGGTTGCTTGACCAGCACGCTGGCTGTTGTTGCCACGACAGGGGTAGCGCTTAATGGGTACTGTGAGCACTTGCTCAGGATAAGGAAAAAGGATGGTTGCGGCCTACCGCTTCAAACCCTTGGTTGTTGTATTGCTGCTGGCGCTGTTACTGCTGGCGAGCTTGCTGTCACTCGCGCTCGGGCCGGTCGCCATCCCGTTGGACGACACCCTGCGAGTGCTGCTGCAGCGAATGACGGCGGCTGAGCTGCCGGCGGATCAGGTGCTGATCATCGAGCAGATCCGTATGCCGCGTACCCTCATGGGGCTGCTGGTAGGCGCTACGCTGGCGCTGACAGGGGCGGCCATGCAGGGGCTGTTCCGCAACCCGTTGGCCGATCCGGGTTTGATCGGTGTGTCCAGCGGTGCCGCCTTGGGTGCGGCGTTGGTGATTGTGCTGGGGGGCACGTTACTGGCGCAGTTGCCGACAGCGGTGCTGCCCTACGTCACGGTTCTGGGGGCGTTTCTCGGTGGTGTGGCGACAACCTGGCTGGTCTACCGACTGGGTCAATCGGTGCAGGGTACCTCGGTGGCCAGCATGCTGCTGGCCGGCATCGCGATAGCCGCCATCAGCGGCGCGGTTATCGGCCTGCTCAGCTACCTGGCGGATGATGCCATGCTGCGCACGCTTACATTCTGGAATATGGGCACCCTGGGCGGCGCGAGTTACGAGCGAGTGGCTGTGCTGGCGCTGTGCTGTGCGCTGGTCTGGTGGCGTTTGCCGCGCCAGGCCAGCGCGCTGAATGCGCTGCTGCTTGGCGAATCCGAGGCCCGCCATCTGGGCGTGGACGTCGAGCGGGTCAAGCGTGAGCTGGTACTGCTGACGGCGTTGGGCGTGGGTGCCTGTGTTGCGGTGGCGGGTCTGATCGGCTTTGTCGGGCTGGTGGTGCCGCATCTGGTGCGGCTGCTGCTGGGCGCTGATCACCGGCGTGTGCTGCCGGCTTCCATGCTGCTGGGCGCCGGTTTGTTGCTATTGGCCGATGTTGTAGCTCGGCTGGTGGTCTCGCCGGCAGAGTTGCCAATCGGAATTATCACGGCCGTGCTGGGCGCGCCTTTCTTTCTCGCGTTGCTGCTGCGCGCGCAGCGCCGGGGAGGTGTCTGATGCTCGAGGTCAGCGCCCTGGATTGCGCGCGTGGCGCCAGAACCATTCTGCAGGGTATCTCGTTCCAGCTGGCGGCAGGCGAAGTTCTGGCAGTGCTGGGGACCAACGGCGCGGGCAAAAGTACCTTGCTGGCCAGCCTGACCGGTGAGTTGGCACCGCGCAGCGGCAGCATCCTGTTGGCCGGACGCACACTGGCCAGTTGGCCGGCGCAGGAGCGGGCGCGGCAGATGGCTGTATTGCCACAGAGTTCGACGCTGGCTTTCCCCTTCAGTGTCGGTGAGGTGGTCGCCCTGGGGCGCCTGCCCCACGCCACCGGCACGCGGCAGGATGAGTTGATCATCGGGCAGGCGATGGCCGCGACCGATGTCACGCAGCTGCGCCAGCGCAGCTACCTGACGCTGTCGGGCGGCGAGCGCCAGCGGGTGCATCTGGCTCGGGTGCTGGCGCAAATCTGGGATGCCGGCGAGCAGGGTTGCCTATTGCTGGACGAGCCTACGGCAGCGTTGGATCTGGCACACCAACAGCTCATTCTGCAGCAGGCCCGTAACATGGCGCAGCGTGGTCTGGCCGTAGTGGTGGTGCTGCATGATTTGAATCTGGCTGCGCGCTATGCCGATCGCTTGCTGTTGCTGCATCAGGGCCGGGCCGTCGCCCTGGGGTCGCCCTGGCAGGTACTCAGTGCCGAGCGCATCGCCGAGGTATTCGGGGTGGTCGTGCGGGTGGAGAAGCATCCGCTGCAGGACAGCCCCCTGATCATTGTTTGAGGTCGTGATGAGAACCCTGATATTGCTGCTGGCGGGTATGTCGTTATCGGTTGCGTTGAGCGCCGCCGAATTGCCTGGCTGGCAAGCTACGGAACATCTGGACGCCGCGCATCTTGGAGAGGTCTGGAGTACCCGTGGGCAGCGCTGGATCGATGCAGATCAGCTAGTGGCTGAGTTGGCCGGCAGTGACCGGGTAGTGGTGGGAGAAAAACACGACAATCCGGATCATCACCACCTGCAGCTGTGGTTGTTGCAACAGTTGCAGGCCCGGCGCCCGCAAGCCGCTTTGCTCATGGAGATGCTGCAGCCCGGCCAGCAGGCAGCGGTAACGGCTCTGCAGCACCGCGAGTTGCCAGCGTCAGCCGCGTTGTCGGCGCAGCTCGACTGGCAGGATGGTTGGGACTGGTCGCTCTACGGCCCATTGGTGCGTTGGGGGCTGCAGGTACCGCAGCAATTGTTGGCAGCCAATCTGAGCGCCGAGCAAATGATGCATCGTTACCGCCGTCCGACGCCCATCAGTTCGCGTTACTCAGCCGCGGCGCGGGCCGAACTTGAGCAGACGCTGTTGGACAGTCACTGTGGCATGCTCGATGCCCAACGTGTGCTGGCGATGTTGGCGATTCAGCAGGGACGGGATGAGCAGATGGCCCGCGCCCTGGCTGAGGCGCCAGCGCCGGCGCTTTTATTGGCTGGTGGCTATCATGCTCGGCGCGACCTGGGCATGCCGCTGCACTGGCAGTCGCAGTGGGGCGCCGCGCCAGCCGTTGTGTTGCTTTGGGAAGCAGGGGCGGGCGAGCTGCCGGGGCATGCCCAGGCGGATTATGTGTGGCTGACCCCAGCATTGCCCGAGCAGGACTACTGCGCCGGCTGGCGCGAGCATTAAAGTGCGGCTTTGCCCGTGCGCATGGCCGGACTGAGTTTGAGCATATCCAGCGCCGCCGCCGCAACGTCACCCGCTCGTGCACTTAGGCTGATGCGCGTTGGCACCATCAGCCACTGATTGATCACGCCAACAATAAAACTGTGCAGGCACAGCAGTGCCAGTTCCATGTCCAGATCAGCGGGCAGCTCGCCGCGAGCGACCGCCAGTCGCAATGTGGTCAGCACCTGGTTGTCGTGCTCCTGGCGCATGGCTTGCAGGTGCTTTTTGGGACCGCAGGGTTCGTCGGTAAATTCACACTTGAGAAAGATGATCTCGTGTACCTGGCGATTGGTCGGGTCCGACTCTACCCGGCGAAAAACCTCGGTCAGCAGCTCGCGAAACAATTCCAGCGGGTGCAGTTCTTCCGGGTTGCGGGTCGCCTCGCTGAGCGCTTCAAGCGGCATGTGAATGCGCTGGAAGAGCGCATCGAGCAGGTCGGCCTTGTCCTGAAAGTGCCAGTAAATGGCACCGCGGGTCACGCCGGCGGCCTGCGCTATGTCGGTCAGTGAGGCGCGCGAAACGCCTTTTTCGTGAAAGCACTGTTGGGCCGCGTCAATAATACGCTGACGGGTTTCGAAGGCTTCTTCTTTAGTGCGTCTGACCATGTCTTTCCGGAGTTTTGGGTAAGGATTTCGGACCGCAAGAAACGGGTTTGTGAGCTAATGTTAACTGATGCCTAAAAGCACTTACAAACATTCATGAATGTAAGTATATTATCCGCCATTACTGCTGTCTCTCGCTTCGTGCTGAGCGAGTGTTTCGGTTAAAGATCAAAATTTCTGCCTTCACGAGGTTTCCCCATGCCGATCAAGCCAGCTCACGCTGCACTGATTCCGTTGTTAGCCGCCACCTTATTAATCAGTGCCTGCCAGGATCAGAACCAGGAGCAGGGTGCAGCCGAAGCGCAGCAGGGGTCGCCGAAGGTGGGCGTAGTTACCTTGCAGGCGGAACACTTTCTGCTGACCACCGAGCTGCCGGGCCGCACCACGGCCTATCGCATCGCCGAAGTGCGGCCCCAGGTCAACGGCATCATTGAAAAACGACTGTTCGAAGAAGGTGCCGAGGTCAAGGAAGGTCAGCAGCTGTATCAAATCGACGACGACGTTTATCAGGCGACTCTCAAAAGCGCCGAAGCCAGCAGCCTGGCCAGCCGTTCATTGGCTGAGCGCTACGGCATTCTGGTCAAGGAGCGGGCAGTGAGCCAGCAGGAGTTTGATGAGGCACGCTCCACCAGCTTGCAGGCGCAGGCGGCCTTGGATCAGGCGCGTATCAACGTACGTTACACCAAGGTGCTGGCGCCGATTTCCGGTCGCATCGGCCGCTCGGCAGTGAGTGAGGGCGCCCTGGTCAGCAATGGGCAAACTCAGGAGCTGGCGACTATTCAGCAGCTTGACCCGATTTACGTGGACGTGACCCAGCCCGCGCGCGACATGCTCAACCTGCGCCGCGATCTTGAGGCTGGGCGGCTGGAACGCAGTGGCGACAATGCGGCCAAGGTCACATTGAAGCTGGAAGACGGCAGCGTCTATCCGCTGGAAGGCAAGCTCGAGTTCTCCGAGGTATCGGTTGACTCGGGTACCGGGTCGGTCACCCTGCGGGCGGTATTCCCCAACCCCGACGAGCTGTTGCTACCGGGCATGTTCGTGCATGCGCAGCTGGTGGCAGGGGCCAAAAGTGATGCCATCCTGGCGCCACAGCAGGGCATCACCCGCACGCCTCGTGGGACTGCCACCGCCATGGTGGTCAACGCTGAGAACAAGGTAGAAGTGCGTGAGGTGGAAGCCGAGCGCACCGTTGGCAACCGCTGGCTGATCAACTCGGGGCTGAATGATGGCGATCGACTGATCACCGAAGGTCTGCAGTTCGTGCAGCCAGGGGTGGAAGTGCAGGTGAGTCCGGCCTCCAACGTTTCTGGCAACGCTCCAGAGCAGTCCGGGGCCGATGCGCCGGCTGCCAAAGATCAGGCCAACGCTGCCGACCAGGAAGGGTAATCGTCCATGTCCCGTTTTTTTATCGATCGCCCGATTTTTGCCTGGGTAGTCGCGCTGGTCATCATGCTGATCGGTGGGCTGTCACTACTCAAGCTGCCGATCAACCAGTACCCGAGTATCGCGCCGCCGGCAGTGGGCATTTCCGTTGCCTATCCGGGCGCCTCTGCGCAAACCGTGCAGGACACGGTGGTGCAGGTCATTGAACAGCAGATGAATGGTATAGACGGTTTGCGTTACATCTCCTCGGAGAGTAACTCCGATGGCAGTATGTCGATTACCGTTACCTTCGAGCAGGGTACCGATCCGGACATCGCGCAGGTGCAGGTACAGAACAAGCTGCAGCTGGCGACTCCCCTGTTGCCGCAGGAAGTGCAGCAGCAGGGTATCCGGGTTACCAAGGCGGTACGCAACTTCCTGCTGGTAATCGGTGTGGTGTCGCAGGACGGCAGCATGAACCGGGATGACCTCTCCGATTACATCGTCTCGAACATCCAGGATCCGATCTCGCGTACCGCGGGTGTGGGTGACTTCCAGGTATTCGGTGCGCAGTACGCCATGCGTATCTGGCTGGACCCGGCCAAACTGACCAATTTCAACCTGACGCCGATGGATGTCAGTGCCGCCATTCAGGCGCAGAACGTGCAGGTATCTGCCGGCCAGTTTGGCGGCCTGCCGGCGGTGCCTGGGCAGCAGCTGAACGCGACTATTCTGGGCAAGACGCGCCTGCAGCAGCCAGAAGAGTTCCGCAAGATTCTGTTGAAGGTGCAGAGCGACGGTTCGCAGGTACGTCTTGAAGATGTTGCCAAGGTTGAGCTGGGCGCGCAGGACGCCAGTATCTCTGCCCTCTACAACGGCAAGGCGGCCTCCGGTATGGCGATCAAACTGGCCACCGGCGCCAATGCGCTGGAGACCGGTAAGGCCATTCGCGCCACTATCGCTGATCTGGAGCCCTTCTTCCCCGAGGGCATGGAAGTCGTTTATCCCTACGACACCACGCCGGTGGTCGCCGAGTCCATTCTCGGCGTAGTGCATACGCTGTTCGAAGCCATCGTGCTGGTCTTCCTGGTGATGTACCTGTTCCTGCAGAATTTCCGCGCGACCTTGATCCCCACGCTGGCAGTGCCGGTGGTACTCCTGGGTACCTTCGGGATGCTCTCGGTATTCGGTTTCAGCATCAATATTCTGACCATGTTCGCCATGGTGCTGGCCATCGGTCTGTTGGTCGACGATGCCATCGTAGTGGTCGAGAACGTGGAGCGGGTGATGGCCGAAGAGGGGCTGTCGCCACTGGAAGCCACCCGCAAGTCCATGGGGCAGATTCAGGGTGCACTGGTTGGTATTGGTCTGGTGCTCTCGGCGGTATTCTTGCCCATGGCGTTCTTTGGCGGCTCTACCGGGGTTATCTATCGCCAGTTCTCGATCACCATTGCCTCGGCGATGGGGCTGTCGGTGCTGGTTGCCCTGGTATTTACACCAGCGCTCTGCGCCACCATCCTCAAGCCGATTCCCAAGGGCCACTCGCATGAAAAGCGCGGCTTCTTCGGCTGGTTCAACCGCACCTTTGATCGCGGCATCCATCGCTATGAGAAGGGCGTGGCCGGGATCCTTACCCGCAAGCTGCCCTATCTGATTCTGTACGCATTGATTGTCGGCTTGATGATCTTCCTGTTCACCCGTCTGCCGGCTGCATTCCTGCCCGACGAAGACCAGGGTGTACTCTTTGCCCAGGTGCAGACGCCGGTGGGTTCCACTGCCGAGCGTACCCAGCAGACGGTGGATGCAATGCGCACCTACCTGCTGGAAGAAGAGTCCGACACGGTCAATTCGGTGTTTACCGTGACCGGCTTCAACTTCGCTGGCCGCGGCCAGAACGCGGGTCTGGCGTTTATCGGGCTGCACCCCTGGGAAGAGCGCGGCGGCGACGGTGAGGATGTGTTCTCACTGGCGCAGCGTGCGCAGCAACACTTTGCCGGTTTCCGCGATGCCATGGTGTTCGCCTTCGCGCCGCCCGCGGTGATGGAGCTGGGCACCGCAACCGGTTTTGACCTGTTTCTGCAGGACAATTCCGGTGTCGGCCATGAGGTCCTGATGCAGGCACGCAATCAGCTCCTGGGCATGGCTTCGCAGAGCCCGGTGCTGACCAGCGTGCGACCCAATGGCATGGATGATCAGCCGCAATTCCAGTTGCTCATCGACGATGAAAAAGCGCGCGCCCTGGGCTTGTCCCTGAGCGATGTGAACCAGACATTGTCGATGGCCTGGGGCTCGAGCTACGTCAATGATTTTGTTGATCGTGGACGGGTCAAGAAGGTGTACATCCAGGGTCAGGCCGAGTCGCGCATGAACCCGGAAGACCTGCAGAAATGGTTTGTGCGCAACGACGCCGGCGAGATGGTGCCGTTCAGTGCCTTTGCCAGCGGCGAATGGGTGTATGGCTCACCGAAGCTGTCACGTTACAACGGCGTCTCCGCCATGGAGGTGCTGGGTGAGCCCGCGCCGGGCTACAGTACCGGCGATGCCATGGCCGAGATTGAGCAGATGGCAACCAAGCTGCCGAAGGGCGTTGGTATCGCCTGGACCGGGCTGTCCTATGAGGAGCGTCTGTCGGGTGATCAGGCGCCGGCACTCTACGCGCTGTCGCTGATCGTGGTGTTCCTCTGCCTTGCTGCACTGTATGAAAGCTGGTCGATTCCACTGGCGGTGATGCTGGTTGTGCCCCTGGGTGTGATTGGCGCACTGTTGGCGACCCTGGGTCGTGGGCTGTCAAATGATGTGTTCTTCCAGGTCGGCTTGTTGACCACCATCGGCTTGACGGCAAAGAACGCCATTCTGATCGTTGAGTTTGCCAAGGAGCTGCACGAGCAGGGCATGAGCATCTTCGACGCCGCCGTCGAGGCCTGTCGCTTGCGTTTGCGCCCGATCATCATGACCTCGCTGGCCTTTACCCTGGGCGTGGTGCCGCTGGCGCTGGCCACCGGTGCGGGTGCGGGCAGTTCGCACGCGATTGGTACCGGCGTGATCGGTGGCATGATCACCGCCACCGTGCTGGCGATCTTCTGGGTGCCGCTGTTCTATGTGATGGTCACCACCCTGTTCAAGGGCAAACAAACCCCGAGCACCGAGAAGAAGGAGGAGCAACAGTGAAGCGCTGTCTATTAAGCCTGGCAGTAATGGCGGCCCTGGGTGGTTGCTCGCTGATTCCTGATTACCAGCGCCCCGAGGCGCCGGTCGCGGCGGCCTGGGAAACCGGGGATCAAGCCAGCAGCAGCACTGCGCTGGTCGGTTGGAAGGCCTTCTTCAAGGACCCCGAGCTGCAGCAGTTGATTGCCATCGCGCTGGAGAACAACCGCGATCTGCGGGTGGCGGCATTGAACGTCGAGGCCAACCGCGCGCTTTACGGCATTCAGCGGGCTGAGGTTTACCCGCAAGTGGATATCAATGGTGACGGCAGCCGCATGCGCCTGCCGGCCGATCTGGCTGACGGCAACGACAGCATGATCACCAGTCAGTACTCAGCGACGGTGGGCGTGTCCTGGGAGCTGGATCTGTTTGGTCGCATCAGCAGCTTGCGCGAGCAGGCCCTGCAGGAGTTTCTGGCCAGTGACGAGGCGCGGCGCGGAGTGCAGATCAGCCTGGTCGCCAACGTCGCCAATACCTACTTTACCTGGCAGGCCGATCAGGCGTTGCTTGAGGTGACTCAGGAAACCCTGAAAACCTACGAAGAAAGTCTGGCGCTGACCAATCGCAGTTACGAGGTCGGTGTCGCCTCTTCGCTGGAGTTGTCGCAGGCACGCAGCGCGGTACAGAGTGCCCGGGTCAGCCTGGCTCAATATCGCCGCTTTGTTGCACAGGATCGCAATGCGTTGACTGCGCTGCTGGGTCAGGCGGCGCCCCGATTGCCGGCACAAAGTGCCTCGTTGAATCAGATCATGGTCGCTGAAGTGCCCGTGGGCCTGCCGTCTGAGGTGTTGTATCAGCGTCCGGATATTCTGCAGGCCGAGTATGAATTGCGCGCGGTCAATGCCAGTATCGGCGCGGCCAAGGCGGCGTTCTTTCCGAGCATCAGCCTGACCGGTGCTGGTGGTAGTGCCAGCAGCGATCTGGACGGTCTGTTCGATAGTGGCTCGGAATACTGGAGCTTCACGCCAAGCATCAGTGTGCCGATCTTCCGAGCCGGTGCCCTCAAGGCCAGCCTGGATTACGCCGAGGTTATCAAGAATCAGCAGGTGGCCCAGTACGAAGGGGCTATCCAGACCGCCTTTCAGGAAGTTGCAGACGGCCTGGTGGCGCGGGACACTTATGTGGAGCAGGTCACCGCGCAGCGTGCCTTGCTGGAGACCAGTGAAGACTACTACCGGCTTGCCGAGCGCCGTTACCGTACCGGTATCGATAGCTACCTGACGTTGCTGGACGCGCAGCGCCAACTGTTCGAGGTGCGCCAGGGCGTAGTGACAGATCGTCTCAGCCAGTTGATCAGTGAGGTCAATCTGTTCAAGGCACTCGGCGGTGGTTGGTATGCCGAAGAGCCGCCGGAGCAGCGCGAACCGGAAGCCTGATCGTCTGGCTTCAGATGCGCCATCAAACGCCGAGACCGTAATGGCCTCGGCGTTTTTTATGTCTGGAGAATGGTCACGGCCGGGTGCGCGGATTTCAGGCAAAAAAATGCCCGCTCATTGAGCGGGCGAAATCCGTGATTAGCCTGATGAGGAGATAACCGTTTGTCTCGCGACAATCTGTTATCAAAGCCATCTCGCGATGACTTGTTGCTAATGATAACGCATATCATTAGCACGTCAAGCGTAAATGAGAATTATTTTCCGTTAAGCTGTTTGTAGTGGGTCAATTCCTTGTTCATCAGGTCGATCCGCCGTGCCATGCTTTCGATCAAACTGTGGGCAATGCGCGGGTTGCTCTGCATCAGCGCGAGAAATTGTTCCTTGGGGATCATCATCACGGTGGTCGGCGCACTGGCGATGACGGTGGCGGAGCGTTTTTCGCGGGTGAACAGCGCCATGGCGCCAAAAATCTCGTCCTTCTGGACATCGCCGACCTTGATGCCCTCAACGAAGGCTTCTGCGTGCCCCTCAGTGATAATGAAGACGTGGTCGGCTTCATCCCCCTGCCGGATCAGTTCGGCGCCGGGAGCGAAATGCTGAAAGCCGGTCACGGGGCGTACTTCGGGCTGTTTGCTGTGCGCTAAAGCATCCGACATCAGCGCGGCCTGGCCAAGGATGTACTGGGTGAACTGCTCCTGACGCTGACTGTTGCCATGGATGTGCTTGAACAGTGCCTCGCGGTCATAGGGGATCAGCGTCAGCGGCTCTTCGCTCATATAGTTGCACGGCGCGGTATTGAGTCCCTGGCGCAGGCCAATCAGGTCGCCTTCCTGGATGTAGAACAGCGGCTTGCCATCGATCAGGGCGTGCAGCAGGCCGCTTTTGAGCAGGTACAGACGATGCTGGCCGATGTGCTCGTAAAGGTCATCGACGGCATCAAGCTGTATGGGTGCGTCGCAGGGCTCCAGCCCGTCCAGTAACTGTTCGGGAATGCGCTGCAGGGTGTTGATGAGTTTTTCAGCGTAGGGGGGCTGATCACCTATAAGGTACATAACGGAATTCCTTTTAATTAGATCCTGTTCCACCGCAGTGTAGCTTCGTACCGCTGGGCAGATACCGGCTGGGCCGCAGCGCCAGACATACATTACTGCAGGGTCCCCTCTGCACGTCAACATAAAAGCCTCCGCCCGCGTCTGACAACCGCTTTGCCTCCGGCCTGTGAGCTGTGTCGCGGAAAGGGCGCGCGACCCTAGGGCGGTGACTGCTCCTGCAGCTGCAACAGCAACTGTTCCTTGTATTGCGGGTCGAGGTCATTCCAGTGCACGTCCTGGAGGGCGCCGGCGATTGAGAACATCAATGCCTTGGAGGCATTGAAGCCGCGTGCGCGCACCGCATTGTAGGCTCCGACTGGCCCGAGCTGACGTAGTTGTTCGCGATTGTGAATGCCGGTGGCGTGCAGCCACTGGGCTGAAGTCTTGCCCAGATTGCGCAGTTCGAGAAGTTCATCCTGGCTCATGCACACCCCGCAGTCTGGGAGTCACGTAGAGAGGGGCAGGAGGTGGCCAGGCCAGCCGTTGTGGTGCCCGGCGTAGCAGCCGGGCGCTGATATGTTTGCTGCATGGTATCGGGCTTCTTTTTATTGGTATCCCGATACCAGTGTAGATTCCCCTGCTGAATCCGTACAGAAGGGCTCTGGCACGCGCTAGAGACGTTTTTTCAGCTGCTCTAGGAGTGCCTGCATGCTACTGGTACTCGAGGTGTCGACCTGTACGCTGATCTGCTGCTCTTGCTCGGTCAACGGCTCCAGGTGCTGCCGCTGCTGCTGCACTACCTGCATGTCGGCGTCGGACGGGTCAGCGCCCTCACGGCGGCGCTGCTCAATCCATTGTTCTACGGTCGGCAGCGGTACATCGCAGTGCAGGATAAGGCAGGGCGCACACTGCTCTTCAATCGCGTCGCGCATCTGCTGACGCTGGGCGTGCTTGAGATGAGTGGCGTCGACAATGACGGCGTAGCCATTGGCCAGAATGAGTTCGGCCAGCGCGGCCAGACGGTCGTAGGTTTTAACGCTGCGTTCCGGGGCGTACAGGCCGGAGTCCAGCGCCTGGTTATCGGCACTGCCGAACAGGCGCTTGCGTTCCATGTCGGAGCGCACGCGAATCGCGCCGACTTCACTGACCAGATTGTGTGCCAGGGTGCTTTTGCCGGTGCCAGACAGGCCAAACATCAAAATACCGAAGCGGGCGGGCACTTCGGTATAGCGTTCGGCCAGGTCGGCGTAGCTACGGTAACGCAGCATCACTTGTTCGCGCTCTACGTCGCTGCTGTTGTCGCTCAGGCCGAACAGTGCCACTTTGGCCCGCACCATGGCACGGTAGGCCTTGTAATAGTTGAGCACCGCGAGACCTTCGTAGTCACCGGTCTGTTCCAAGTAACCGCTGACGAACCGCAGTGCCATTCCGGTTAAGCCGCGGTCTTCGAGATCCATGGCCATGAAGCCAACATCACTCATAACATCGGTCCAGCGGAAGGCCTCATTGAACTCAATGCAGTCAAACAGGGTCACTTGTCCGTCGACCAAGGTGACGTTGTCGAGGTAAGTGTCGCCGTGGCATTCGCGCACCAGGCCGGCAGCCTTGCGTTCGGCCAGTTGGGGAATCAGGCGTTGATAGGTAGTATTCGCCCACTGTTCCAGCTGTTCGAGCTGTGCCAGGTCCTTGGGGTCATCGAGGAACGGGCGAATCTGATCGAAGTTTTGCGCAACAGGAGCATGTACCTGATCGGGGTTGCCGTAGGGCAACTCGATGCCGGCATGCGCGATCTGCCCATGAAAGCGCGCCAGGGTGCCGGCCAGTTCGTCGATATGCCGATTTTCCAGACGGCCTTCGCGCTGCATGTTGCTCAGCAGGTCCGGCTGCTGGAACTGGCGGGTCTTCACCAGGTACTCGATGATGGGGCCGTCGCCAGTGAGTGTGGGCGCTTCGGCGCTACCGCGTACCGGGACCACGTCGAGATACAGGTTGGGCGCCAGGCGTCGATTGAGCCGCACTTCTTCAGCACAGAAGTGCGCGCGCTGCTCGAGGTTTGAGTAATCAAGAAAACCGAAGTTAACTGGCTTCTTGATTTTGTAAACGTAGTCGCCGGTCAGCAGCACCCAGGAAATGTGCGTTTCCATCAGCGTGAATTCGCTCACCGGGTGATCGTAGAGCGCGGGGTTTTGCAGGGCTTGTAACAGAGTCTGGCTCACAGAGTTTCCTTGCTGGGGCTGGCAATGAGAACATTATGCGGGTTGGCCGGTCTCAGGCCAACCATGGCAACAGGCCGATAGTGTGCTGTCGGTCTCAACGGGTGTGAGGTAGAGCAGGGCAATATGGCTAAAAAACGCAAGGCGCGAGCAAAGAAGAAAAGCAGTATGAAGCAGCGCCTGGGAGGCTGGGTACTGAAACTCGGGTTGGTGTGTCTGGTGCTGCTGGCGGCATTGGCCATGTACCTCGATGCCATAGTGCAGGAAAAATTCTCCGGCAAGCGCTGGGCGGTACCGGCCAAGGTGTTTGCTCGCCCGCTGGAACTCTATGCCGGCCAACACCTTGGCCGAGACGATTTTCTCACAGAGCTCAAGGCGCTGGGTTACCGCCCGGTCAACTCGGTCAGCGGTCCGGGGCAGATGGCGGTCAGCGGTAACCAGATTGATGTGTATACCCGCGGCTTTCAGTTTTTTGAAGGTACCGAGCCCGCTCAGCGCGTGAGTGTGCGTTTCAATGGTGAGCAGGTTGCCAGTATTGGTGGCAGCGCCAATCTGGTCATGGCTCGCCTGGAGCCGATGATGATCGGCGGTATTTACCCTGCCCACAACGAAGATCGCATTCTGGTGCGGCTGGATCAGGCGCCGCCTTATCTGGTGGATTCGCTGGTGGCGGTTGAAGACCGTGAGTTCTTTCAGCACTTTGGCGTTTCGCCCAAGGGCATAGCGCGCGCCATGTATGTAAACCTGACGTCCGGTAGTCTGCGTCAGGGCGGCAGCACGCTGACCCAGCAGCTGGTCAAGAACTTCTACCTCAACAGCGACCGCAACATCATCCGCAAGGGCCTGGAAGCGATGATGGCAGTGCTGCTTGAGCTGCACTACTCGAAAGAGGAAATTCTCGAGGCTTACCTCAATGAGGTATTCCTTGGTCAGGACGGCAATCGTGCGATTCACGGCTTTGGCTTGGCCAGCCAGTATTATTTTGCCCAGCCGCTGCAGGAGTTGCAGCTGCATCAGGTCGCGCTGTTGGTGGGTATGGTCAAGGGTGCTTCCTACTACAATCCGCGTCGCAATCCGGAGCGCGCCACCGAGCGCCGCAATCTGGTACTGGACCTGATGGCCGAGCAGGGTATGGTCAGTGCCGAGCAGGCGGTGCAGGCCAAAAACAAGCCACTGGATGTATCGGTGGGTGGCAGCATGGCCGATACCAGCTATCCGGCCTTTATGGATCTGGTCAAGCGCCAGCTGCGCGCTGATTATCGCGATGAGGATTTGACCAGCGAGGGTCTGCGCATCTTTACCAGCCTCGACCCGCTACTGCAGCACAAGGCGGAAGAAGCGGTGAAAACCACGCTCAAGCGACTGGGGCCGGCAGCCGAGAATGTACCCTTGGAGTCCGCCATGGTGGTCTCCGGCGCGCAGACCGGTGAGGTGCTGGCGGTAGTCGGCGGCAGTGATCCGCGTTTCTCTGGCTTCAATAGAGCCCTGGATGCTTCGCGGCCGATCGGCTCGTTGATCAAGCCGGCGACCTATCTGACGGCGCTCGAGCAGGCTGACCGCTATTCGCTGGTCACCCCGATTGACGACGCACCCATCGAACTGGAAGCCGAGCCAGGTAAAACCTGGTCACCGCAGAACTACGGGCGAGAAAGCCATGGTCTGGTGCCGCTGTACCTGGCGTTGGCCAAATCCTACAACCAGGCAGCAGTACGCCTGGGTATGGATGTAGGGGTCGACAAGGTACTCAATACCGTGCGCCGCTTGGGCGTGGAGCATGACTGGCCGGCTTATCCGTCGATGTTGCTGGGCTCCGGTGCGATGACGCCAATGCAGGTGAGTGACATGTACCAGACGCTGGCCAACGGCGGCTTCAATACGCCGCTGCGGTCGATTCGCAACGTACTCACGGCGCAAGGCGAGCCGCTCAAGCGCTATCCTTTCGAGGTACGGCAGCGGTTTGACTCGGCCAGCATCTACCTGACGCAGGAGGCCATGTCGCATGTCATGACCGAAGGTACCGGCCGCTCGGCGTACAATCGGGTGCCATCCAGTGTCCGCCTGGCCGGCAAGACCGGTACTACCAACGATCTGCGTGATAGCTGGTTCGCCGGGTTCTCCGACGACCTGGTTGCGGTCGCCTGGGTCGGACGCGACGACAACGGGCGTACCCGGCTGACCGGTGCTACCGGAGCGT
The DNA here is from genome assembly GCF_900105255.1 of Halopseudomonas sabulinigri. Lineage (NCBI taxonomy): Bacteria > Pseudomonadati > Pseudomonadota > Gammaproteobacteria > Pseudomonadales > Pseudomonadaceae > Halopseudomonas > Halopseudomonas sabulinigri. The sequence goes on from NZ_LT629763.1 coordinate 3,410,012, forward strand.
TGCAGGTGTGGAGTGCCTTCATGGGCGAAGCGCATCCGCAGAGTTTGTCGGCTATGCCGCCCGCGGGTATCGTCAAAGCCTGGGCTGATCCGAGTACCGGGTTGGGTAGCGATCCGTCCTGTGTCGGCAGTATTGAAGTGCCGTTTCGTCAGGGTTTTGAGCCGCTGCCAGGGCCCGGCTGCCGTCCGGTGATTGACACCGAGGCCCTGCAAGATGGTGCCAACAAGGTACTGGATACCATTCGCGGCTGGCTGCGCTAAGCAGCACTGCGTACACTGCCGCGATCAGGCTTGGAACACGAGCGGTTGTAACGAGAGGATGAAGCAGATGGGGAGCAGACAGATTGCGTCGCTGGCGGCCGTATTGGCGCTGCTGGGCGGTTGCGCGGGTTCAGGCGGCGCTATTCCGGTGGTCGACAGCGGGCGCCCGGTGTCCAATGAAGACATGCAGAGCGGCGCAGGGCGTGTCACTACGGCTACTCCGGTGACCGGTCAGTCGCGCGATAGTGGCGTCGTGGTCATGGTGCCCAACGCCGAGGGCGGTTCCAGTCAGGTGGAGTCCTACCCCTTGGATTCGCAGCCGTCACTGCAGACCGGCCCTGCGGTGAGTTCTACACCCAGTAACGGTGGGTTCGGCGCGAGCGGCAACGGTAGCGTGCTGCAACAGGACGAGCAGTTGGATGGTCCGGTACTCGCGTTGTTGACGACCGCGCGGCAACAGGAGAGCAATGGTGACCTGAACGGCGCCAATGCCAGTCTCGAGCGCGCCATGCGCATTGCTCCGCGTGAGCCCCAGGTTCTGTATCGCCTCGCGCAGGTGCGTTTGGGGCAGGGCGATGCGGCGCAAGCGGAGCAGTTGGCTCAACGTGGTTTGAGCTACGCTTCCGGCCGCCCGGAGCTGCAGGCGGGCCTGTGGGAGTTGGTCGCACAGGCGCGTGAGCAACAGGGTGATGCAGCCGGTGCCGAGCAGGCCAGGCAGCGAGCCAAAGTCTCGTCTTGAGCCCGCAGCAATGGCACGCGCTGGCAGACGCGCTGTTGCGGTTGGAGCAGAGTTTGCGTGCGCAGGGGCTTTGGTCGGATAGGCGTCCGGCAGCAGAACGGTTGAATAGCCAGACGCCTTTTTGCGTCGACACTCTCGACTTTGAACAATGGCTGCAGTGGGTGTTTATTCCGCGTCTGGCCTTGCTGATCAATCAGCAAGGCCGGCTGCCGGCAGAATGCAATATTCTGCCCATGGCGCAGGAGGCACTGGCGCCGCTCGGGCGCCGCGCGCAGCCGTTACTGGAGAGCGTTGCGGAGGTGGACCGTCTGGCATCCTTGCTGGTCCACCGTTGAGTTTAGCCGGCGGGCTTAGTTGCAGTACGTAGTCAGGTCTTCGCGGGCTTTCGCGATCATGGTCTGACGTTCCTCTTCACCGATGCGTTCCATTTCGCCAGCATCATTGGTGCGCCCCAGACGTGGATTGTTCTCCAGCGTAGTCAGGTCTTCGCGCAGCTTGGCGCATTGGGCTTCCCGCTGGGCCTGTTGTTCGCGCTCTGCTTTCTTGGCTGCTGCGTCGGTTTCGCCGTTTTGCGTGTCGCTCTCGCTCGGCGCTGCTGTCGCAGCGGGTGCCATATTGCTACCCAGCTTGGGTGGAGCGGTGACATTCATACGTTCGTACTGATCGCTGGCAGGGGGTTGCTGGCTGAACTGCGTTACGCCGTTCTCGTCTACCCACTTGTAGAGTTTTTCTGCCATGGCGTGCGAGCAGATCATGCTCAGGGCGATGGCGATAAGCGTGTTGCGCATACGGTTTTCTTCCTTGTTCTCATCGGGTTTGGGCGAGTCGTTGGCTAACTATAGCCAAAGCCAGTGTTTCGGGTACATCCCGACTGTTGTAATTGTGCAACTTGGCTTGACTTGTGTGGCTTGAGAATAAACAATTCGTGGTTCTCATAAGCCAGCTGATATCGGTGCTCACCCGCAACTGATACGGCGGGCTTTGTTGCTCAATCCAGGAGGCGAAACCCGCCAACTCCTGGCCTGGCACCCGCACGCGCTACCTCGCGCTGGGGGAGGCAGCTCCAAACAGCAGGAGTCAGTCTCCAAGCACGTAGTCAAGCTGATGCATGGCAACTACCGTTGTCACTGCGCTGCCGAGCAGTAAACAGGTATCCGGCTGCCCACCTATGGTGGACGGCATGCTAGAGGTGATTCAAAAGTGGAGCTTTTATCCGGCGCTGAGATGGTCGTCCGCTCATTGCGTGACGAGGGTGTTAAATACATCTATGGGTACCCTGGTGGTGCTCTTCTGCATATTTACGATGCGATTTTCCGTCAGGACGATGTCGAGCATATTCTGGTGCGCCATGAACAGGCGGCTGCTCACATGGCTGATGGTTATGCGCGTGCTACCGGCAAGGCGGGTGTGGTCCTGGTCACGTCGGGACCGGGTGCTACCAATACCATTACCGGTATTGCGACTGCCTACATGGACTCGATCCCCATGGTGATCATTTCCGGTCAGGTTGCCAGCAACGTGGTGGGCACTGATGCCTTCCAGGAAACCGATATGGTCGGCGTTTCGCGTCCTATCGTGAAGCACAGCTTCATGGTCAAGGATCCGCGTGATATCCCCGAGATCATCAAGAAGGCCTTCTATCTGGCTCAGACAGGCCGCCCGGGCCCGGTTGTGGTTGATATCCCCAAGGATATGGGTAATCCGGCGGACAAGTTCGAGTACAGCTATCCGAAGAAGGTCAAGCTGCGTTCTTACAATCCGGCCACGCGTGGTCATTCCGGCCAGATTCGCAAAGCCGTAGAGATGATGCTGGCTGCCAAGCGCCCGATCATTTACTCCGGCGGCGGCGTTATTCTGGGTGGTGCGTCAAGTCAGTTGACCGAGCTGGTCAAGGCACTCAACGTGCCAATTACCAGTACGCTGATGGGCCTGGGCGCCTATCCTGGCACCGATCGCCAGTTTTTGGGGATGCTGGGTATGCACGGCAGTTACACTGCCAACTTGGCGATGCACCATGCTGACGTGATCCTGGCGATTGGCGCGCGTTTTGATGACCGCGTTATCAATGGCGACAACGCTGCCAAGTTCTGCCCGAATGCCAAGGTCATTCACGTGGATATCGATCCGGCCTCTATTTCCAAGACGGTCAAGGCGGATATTCCGATCGTGGGTCCGGTTGAAAGCGTGCTGAGCGAGATGATCGCGATCTTCAAGGAGATCAATCAGCAGCCCGATCAGGAAGGCCAGGCCACCTGGTGGAAGCAGGTCGACGAGTGGCGTGGTGGTGGCAAGCTGTTTCCCTATGATGCGGGCGACGGTTCCATCATCAAGCCTCAGCACGTTATCGAAACCCTTTGGGAAGTTACCAAGGGCGATGCCTTTGTCACTTCGGACGTGGGCCAGCATCAGATGTTTGCTGCCCAGTACTATCCGTTCGACAAACCCAATCGCTGGATCAACTCTGGCGGCCTGGGCACCATGGGCTTCGGTTTTCCAGCGGCCATGGGTGTGAAGATGAACTTCCCGGAGGCGGATGTCGCCTGCGTGACCGGTGAGGGCAGCATCCAGATGAATATTCAGGAGATGTCTACCTGTCTGCAGTACGACCTGCCGGTGAAGATCATAAACCTGAACAACGGTGCTCTGGGTATGGTGCGTCAGTGGCAGGACATGCAGTACAACAGCCGCTACTCGCATTCATACATGGACTCGTTGCCTGATTTTGTTCGTCTTGCCGAGGCCTATGGTCACGTGGGTATCCGCATCACCGACCTGAAAGACCTGAAGCCCAAGATGGAAGAGGCATTCGCCATGAAGGATCGCCTGGTGTTTCTCGACATTGCCGTCGACACCAGCGAGCACGTTTACCCCATGCAGGTCCGGGGTGGCGCGATGCGCGATATGTGGCTGAGCAAAACGGAGCGCACCTGATCATGAGACATATCATTTCCGTATTACTGGAAAACGAACCAGGCGCGTTGTCACGAGTTGTAGGATTGTTTTCCCAGCGTAACTACAACATCGAGACCCTGACTGTGGCGCCAACCGAAGACCCGACCCTGTCGCGTCTGACGTTGACGACCATCGGTCATGACGAAGTGGTGGAGCAGATCACCAAGAACCTCAACAAATTGATTGAGGTGGTGAAGCTGGTCAACCTGTCCGAGGGGCCTCACATCGAGCGCGAGTTGATGCTGGTCAAAATCAAGGCAACCGGTGCCCAGCGTGCTGAAGTAAAGCGCACCACGGATATTTTTCGTGGGCAGATTGTTGATGTATCTGCGAGTGTCTATACCGTACAGCTGGCGGGTACCACGGATAAGCTGGAAAGCTTTATAGAAGCCGTCGGACCAACGTCAGTGCTGGAAGTGGTGCGTACCGGGGTATCCGGTATTGCGCGTGGCGAGAAGGTGCTGAGTATCTGACTCGTTGTGGTAAAAGAAAACGCGGCCCGGGTGCCGCGTTTTTTTATGCCCGTAACGGCAGGTACTGGTTATTTCACCGGCATGTTGCCACACTGTTCAGCTCGGTATTCTCGATAAGGTAGCGTCATGACAGAGCATCAAACCCAAAAACCTGAGTCCGAACAGGATACGCCACACACGTTGTTGCCAATTGATGAGCACGTGGAAGAAAGCCATGGCCCAGACGGCAAGAAGGTGCGCCACAAAGGTATTTACCTGCTGCCCAATCTGTTCACCACGGCTGCTCTGTTTTCCGGCTTTTACGCCATTGTCAGTGCGATGGATGGCAATTTTGCCCATGCGGCTGTGGCGGTGTTCGTGGCCATGGTGCTGGATGGCCTGGATGGGCGCGTGGCGCGTTTGACCAATACGCAGAGCGCCTTTGGTGCAGAGTACGATAGCCTGTCGGATATGGTCGCCTTTGGTGTCGCCCCGGCGGTAGTGGTATTCAGTTGGGCGCTGACAGATATGGGCAAGGTCGGCTGGGTGTTTGCCTTTATCTATGTGGCTGGCGCGGCTTTGCGGC